>JAHEAW010000036.1:0-14065 GCA_024642545.1 Erythrobacteraceae bacterium | reverse complement strand
CCAGCGATGCAGCGCTGACATTCTTCAAATGGTCGCTCGAAAATGGGCAGCCGCAGGCTGATAAGCTTGACTATGTCCCGCTTCCCGCCACACTGGTGAAGCAAATCGAGGACTACATGCAAGCGAACATCAAGTGATATCAGAATCTGGTTCCCCGGCGCCGCGCAACGAGCGGCCCGGGGATAATGGTCGGGGGGGTAGTTATGTCTCCCGGTCGGATATTACTGAAATACCATCGGCCAGATCGCATAGCGGTCTGGCCGAACGGCTGTTCCATACCGTAACTGGCGGCGCTGCCTGGATCGTTCTGATCATCCTGCTGGCCGTAGCTTATTCGATGGCATCGGGCGGGGCGCTGGCATTCAAGACGTTTGGCTTTGGCTTCATCACCAGCACAAACTGGGACGTTGCCAACGGTCAGTTCGGGGCTCTGGTTGCGATTTATGGTACACTTGTCACCTCGGCCATCGCACTGCTGATCGCCGTTCCTGTAAGTATCGGGATCGCATTGTTTCTGACAGAAATTGCCCCTGTCTGGTCGCGCCAGCCCATCGCCATCGCGATAGAGCTGCTGGCTGCAGTACCGAGCATAATTTACGGCATGTGGGGCCTGTTCATGTTTGCCCCGTTCATGGCCAATAATATCGAACCATGGCTCAATGACCACCTCGGCGTTCTTCCACTAATTGGCCCGCTTTTTACCGGCCCACCGATCGGAATCGGGATGCTGACAGCGGGCATTGTGCTGGGCGTCATGATCATCCCTTTCATTGCTTCGGTTGCCCGCGATGTGTTCAATGCCGTGCCGCCAACACTGATCGAATCGGCGGTTGCACTGGGCGCGACGCGCTGGGAGCGCTTGTGGCATGTCACCTTGCCTTATACCCGTTCGGCCATCGTTGGGGCGATCTTCCTCGGGCTTGGCCGGGCTTTGGGTGAGACGATGGCAGTCACTTTTGTGCTCGGGAACGCGCATGATCTGTCCGCGTCGTTGCTGATGCCCAGCAATTCAATTGCCGCCGCTATCGCCAATGAGTTTACCGAAGCCGACACTGAACTTTATCGCAGCTCGCTAGTTGCCCTTGCGTTCCTGCTGTTCATCGTGACCTTTATTGTGCTGAGCTTGGCAAAGCTTATGCTGGCGCGGGTAGAGCGCAATCTGGGAAGGACCAACTGACGTGAACTGGGTGCTTTTCCGGCGTCAACTGGCCGACCGAATCGCCTTTCTTGGTGCCGCGTTGGCCACATTGTTTGGCCTCGTTTTCCTGTTCTGGATTTTGTGGACGACATTTTCCAACGGCGTCGAAGCGCTCGGCCCCAAGTTGTTTACCCAAATGACTCCGCCGCCCGGCGCTGATGGCGGGTTGCTCAACGCGCTGTTTGGCAGTGCGGTGATGATCTTGGTTGCGATTGTGGTAGGTACGCCAATCGGCCTGTGCGCCGGGACCTTCCTGGCTGAACATGGCCGCAACACGAGGCTGGCGGCGGCGGTTCGCTTTGTGAATGATATCCTGCTCAGCGCGCCTTCGATCGTGCTGGGCCTGTTCATATATGAACTGATCGTGGTGCCAATGGGGCATTTCTCCGGATTTGCGGGGGGTCTTGCTCTGGCGTTGATTCTGATCCCGGTCGTAGTCCGGACAAGCGACGAATCGCTCCGCCTGATCCCGGATCGGATGCGCGAGGCTGCCTTTGCGCTAGGCTTGCCGCGCTGGAAGGTCAGCCTGCAAGTGCTGTTCAATGCAGCTATGAGCGGGATTATCACCGGTGTTCTGCTTGGGGTGGCGCGGATCAGCGGAGAGACTGCACCGCTGCTGTTTACTGCTCTCAATAATCAGTTCTGGAGTTCGGATCTGAATGCTCCGCTGGCGAATTTGCCAGTAGTGATCTTCCAATATGCGATGAGCCCTTATAAGGAGTGGCAGTCGCTGGCCTGGGCGGGTGCTCTCGTCCTCACAGTATTTGTGCTGGCGCTTAACCTCACTGTCCGCCTGTTTGCGCGTCGGAGATCCTTCAAATGATAAATTTGGCAGCCCCGACTGACAAAAAGTCGGGTGACGTGCAGGGGCCGCAGCAAACCAAGGTTGATATCAGCGGTCTGAATTTCTTTTACGGCAAGAATCAGGCGCTCCATTCTGTGACTCTGCCAATTCCCGCCAATGCGGTGACCGCAATCATCGGGCCTTCAGGGTGCGGCAAGTCGACTTTGCTGCGCACAATCAACCGTATCTATGAACTCTATCCAGACCAGCGGGCAGAGGGTGAGATAAGCATCGACGGCCAAAATATCCTTGGCAAAGTTGACTTGGCGAACTTGCGTCGCCGGGTTGGCATGGTCTTTCAGAAGCCGACGCCATTTGCGAGTTCGATCAGGGCAAATGTCGGCTTTGCGTTGTCCTATTACGAAAAGCTGGCCAAGTGGCAGTTGGACGAACGGATCGAAGATGCGCTGAAACAGGCAGCGCTATGGGATGAAGTGAAGGACAAGCTCGACCAGAGCGCCTTGTCGCTCTCTGGCGGGCAGCAGCAACGTTTGTGCATTGCACGAACAATCGCGGTGAAACCGGATGTGGTGCTGTTCGACGAACCAACCTCGGCGCTCGATCCGATCTCGACCGCCCGGATTGAGGAATTGATCGATGAACTGCGAGGCCGCTACACCATCGTAATCGTCACGCACAACATGCAGCAGGCCGCGCGTGTGTCTGACAAAACCGCGTTCTTCCATTTGGGCGAATTGATCGAATTTGACGATACGCTGCATATCTTTACCAATCCATCAGCCCCGAAGACTCAGGATTACATTACTGGCCGATACGGCTGAGGTGAGCGATAAATGGCCTGTGAGCTATGCCGTTTGAGGCGGTGTTGACAGTACTGCCAATGGTTGACCAAGCTTGGCTGGCCAAATGATTCGTCGGAAAAAGCTGGATATCTGAATGAATGCCCGGGGCATTTGCAAACAGACCCGGCCGGATTGAAATCGACTGAAAATCAATCCGCAATCTGCGCATTCCCGGGCGGGGCTTGCATAAAAACAGCCGTGTCAATCAGCTATCACATAACTGCAACAATCCCGTCGTAAAGGCCACTTCAGGGTGGGGGCCCGAGGGAATCCAAGGAACACAGAGCAATGCATAAACACACTACAATCGCGCTTGCTGCGCTTGCTGGGACCATTGCGGTTCCGCACGCAGCGATGGCGCGTACTCATCAGCAAGATCAGAATGTTCAGGCGCAGCTACAGGCTGCTCAGGACCAGATTGCCACACTGCAGGCGCAGCTAAACGCGCTCCAGGCGAAGGTCGAACAGACCTCTGCAGCGCAGGAAAAGGTTGCCGCTGATGCGCAGGCTGCCTCTGCAAAGTCTGATCAGGCGCTTGCTCAGGCAAGCAGCGCGCAGACTACGGCTGCTGCAGCGAGTGAGAAGGCCAGTTCTCCGGTAGTTGCTGATGCGGTGAAATGGGCGGCAGGTACCAAGATCTCGGGCCGCATGTATTTCAATATGAGTTCGGTTAACGCCAAGGACGCGAACGGCAACACGGCTGAGAAGGACGGCGGCTTCCAGATCAAGCGTTTCTACGTCAGTATTGACCACACATTCGACAACACATTTTCTGGCGACATCACTACCGATGTGAAGCAGATCGGCGGAGTCGGACAGACCGTGTTTATCAAGAAAGCCTACCTTCAGGCCAAATTGAACAAG
Organism: Erythrobacteraceae bacterium; assembly: GCA_024642545.1. Classification (GTDB taxonomy): domain Bacteria; phylum Pseudomonadota; class Alphaproteobacteria; order Sphingomonadales; family Sphingomonadaceae; genus Allopontixanthobacter. The sequence goes on along the minus strand of JAHEAW010000036.1, from coordinate 10,356 downwards.
GGTCTGACAGTCCGCCTCGGGTCAGCTGATATGCCTTGGATTCCCTATGCTGAGGGCGTCTATGGTTATCGTCACATCGAAAACACGCTGACCGACCTTGATCACTTCGGCAGTTCTGCCGACTGGGGCGTTCACGCCTTCGGCAGCCTTGCTGACGGCGTGGTCAGCTATCAGGTATCGGCAGTGAACGGTGCGGGCTATCGTTCGCCGCAGTTCAGCAAATCGGTCGATCTGGAAGGCCGAGTCTCACTCAATTACAAAGGCGTTCAGGCCGGCATCGGCGGTTACACCGGCAAATTGGGCAAGGACGTTCAGGGTGCAGCCATTTTCCATACTGCCAGCCGTTTCAATGCTTTGCTCGGCTATAAGGGCAAGTCGGGCGGGGTAGGTTACAGCGTTGGCGGGGAATATTTTTACGCCAAGAACTGGAACACTGTCGACAGTGTGCAGCAAGATTCAGCGGAAGGCTATTCGGTCTTTGGATCGGTGCAGCCAGCACCAAAATGGAGCGTGTTTGGCCGTTATGACTGGGTCAAGCCGAGCAAGGATCTCAACCCGCTTCAGAAGGCCCGCTATTTCAACGCAGGCATTCAGTACAGCCCAGCCAAGATCGTTGATCTGGCGCTGGTCTACAAGCGTGACAGCGCGGATGATTTCCTGAAGATCGGCAACCTGGGTGCCGGTCAGGCAACCCGCGACGAAGTGGCCCTTTACGGGCAGTTCCGCTGGTAAGCGAGCAGCAGGACTGTTTTGACTATGGGCGGGGGGATCATCTGGTTCCCCCGCCCATTTCTTTACCAGTCCAAAGCGGCTCGAATCGTAAATTCACTCGCAAACTAAACGTAAGCCAGCCGTTCCAGCGCGGCAAAGGCATCTAGTGCACCGCGGTCGCCAAAGGGTGATATCTGGCACATCAGGACACCGGCGACACCGGCTGCCGGATCGATCCAGTAATAGCTATTGAAAATGCCCGCCCAGTGAAGGCTGCCGGCGCTGCGTCTGCCTTCGATCGGCTCTGGATTAATCAGAAAGCCGAGGCCCCAACCAGTATGCTGACCAGGTATCGCATCGTAAGCGGCGGCAAGGTCTGGCATTGCAGTGCCCATCTCGCCTGCGCGCAAATCGCCGATCTGGTTTCGCCCCATCTCGGCAATGGACTGTTTTGACAGCACGCGCTGGCCGTCGAGCTCGCCGCCACGCAGGATCATGCGCAGGAATCGGGCATAATCAGGCGCGGTTGAAGACAGGCCGCCGCCGCCGCTGTGAAATTCGCCACCGCCAAGGTTCATTGGAGCAGTCTTGAACCCGCCTTCGGGCAGGCGGATGTGGACCTTGGCAGCATCAACAGGCAATTCGGCGTGGAAGGCTGTGTGCATCATGCCCAGCGGCGCGAAGATATTCTGCTGCAAATAGGTCTGCAGGTCGCAGCCAGCGACAGCTTCAACGGCCAGCCCGACCCAGTCAGTCGCGACGCTATATTCCCATTTTTCACCTGGATCGAACATCAGCGGCATCATGATGCTCGCTTTCGATCCGGGTGCCGGCATGGCCGTAGCAGCGAAATATTGCAGCACTTGCGGGTGGATGAAGAAATAACCCAGGCCAGCCGTGTGGGTCAGCAGATGACGCAGCGTGATGGGTCTTGCAGCGGCGCGCAATTGCGGCGTGCCATCATCGGCGAAACCGATCAGCACTTGCGGGTTCGCCAGGTCCGGCAGGATGCGGCCAATCGGTTCGTCCAGCGTTAACTTGCCTTGGTCGACCAGTTGCATCGCTGCCACCGAAACGACAGCCTTGGTCATTGAGGCAATCTGGCACACTGTCCCAAGTTCCATCGGATCCTGCGTGGCGGCATCGGCAAAGCCCCAGGCGCCGCTGAAACGCGTGCCGTCCTTGTCGACGATCATGGCGGATGCACCGGGCAGCCCGGCCAGTTCAATTGCGTGAGCGAGTGTCTGGTCTGAAGTCATCCAAAAGGAGCTAGCTTGCCGACCGGACTTTTGCCAGCATGTTTCAGCGGCTGTCCGCTGATACACGCCGCTTGTCGCCGGCCGCACGTCAGGCTAATCGCCCAGCCATGAGCACAACCACCCGTTTCGCGCCTTCACCGACTGGCACACTGCACGTCGGCAATATCCGCACCGCGCTGCACAACTGGTTTCTGGCCCGCAAGGCTGGCGGGCGATTCCTGCTGCGGATTGACGATACTGACGCAGAGCGCAGCCGCGAGGAATATGTCGATGCCATTCGCGCCGACCTTGCCTGGCTCGGGCTTGATTTCGATGGGGAAGAACGCCAGTCGGCCAGGCTTGATCGTTACGACAACGCGCTTGCCTCGCTGCACGCTGCGGGCCGCGTCTACGCTTGCTATGAAACGACGCAGGAACTTGACCTCAAGCGCAAGGTACAATTGGGCCGCGGCTTGCCGCCAATTTACGACCGCGCGGCATTGGCGCTCAGCGAGGCTGACCATGCAGCGAAGGCAGCGCAGGGGATTGCCCCGCACTGGCGGTTCAAACTCGATCATGCCGAGCCGATCGAATGGTATGACGGGGTGCGGGGCGCGCAGAAATTCGATCCGGCCAGTTTGTCTGATCCAGTGATCCGCCGGGCTGATGGCAGCTGGCTATACCTGCTCCCAAGCGCCGTCGACGATATGGAGATGGGAATTACCGATGTCCTGCGCGGTGAGGATCATGTTTCCAATACTGCTGTTCAAATACAAATGTTTACCGCACTTTATGCTGCGCAGCATAAGGAGCCGGAAATTCCCCGTTTTGCGCATGAGGCGCTGTTGATCGGCAAGGAAGGGAAGTTGTCCAAACGACTTGGTTCGCTAGGCTGTGAAAGTTTCAAGGAACGCGGGATCGAGCCAGAGGCAATCGTGGCACTGCTGGCCCGGCTGGGCACATCACAGCCAATTGAACCGATTGCGGATCGGCGGAAATTGGTGAGCTCATTTGACCTGTCGACCTTTGGGCGAGCACCGGCCAAATTCGATGATGCTGAGCTTGACCGGATCAACACCGCGATTATCCACCAGACGGAATTTGCCGATGTGGCAGGCCGTCTGCCCGAACGCATGGATGAGGCGGCATGGCATGCGATCCGGCCAAACCTATCAACTCTGGCTGACGCAGCGGAATGGTGGCGGATTGTTACCGGCCCTATCGTTCTTCCAGGCTTTTCGGCCGAGGACCGGGTTTACCTGGCGCAAGCAGCCAAGGCGCTGGATTTTACAGGCGATGATCCGTGGCATGCGCTCACTGGCGTTCTGAAGGAGATGACGGGCCGCAAGGGCAAAGCGCTTTTCCTGCCGCTGCGTCAGGCGCTGACCGGGCAGGATTCCGGCCCTGATATGCGCGAATTGTTGCCCGTTATCGGCGAAGAAAAGGCGGCAGCACGGTTACTGCGCGCGGCGAAGTGATAGCAAAGCGAAGCATAAATTGCGGCATTGCCATTTGGGGCCTGCACAAAAGTGAAGCTGTGCCCCCTGAGTGATTGGTGCATGATCGCTGCACGATAACAAGCAGGAGAGGTAAGGATGATTCGTTTCGCAGGGGCGGTGTTGGCTTTTAGCGCTTTTGGCGCGGTGCCTGCCGCAGCACAGCAGGCAGTGCCGGTGCATTTTGACCGCGGCACATCCGGAACTACGATCACCAGTTCAATCGTCGGGCGCGACTATAAGGACTACAAACTTGGGCTGAAGGCGGGCCAAACGCTTTCGGTATCGATGAAAGTCACCGGCGGGTCGCCTTATTTCAACATCATTGAGCCCAATGCCGGGGATGTGGCGATCTATAACAGCTCGACAGATGGCCAGTCCTATCAGGGCCAAACCTCGCAAAGCGGCACTTACACCATCCGCGTCTATCAATATCGCGCATCTGCGCGGCGCGGCGAAAAGGCAAGCTATCGCCTGGCGATCCGGGCGGCCAATGCTGTCATGTCGCACAGCCACGATGCCCTGGTTCCCGGCACGCCGTACCATGCCACCACCAGGATTAGCTGCGTTTCGGAGCCGGACAAACCGATGTCGCTATGCGAAGCAGGGGTAACGCGCCGTCAATCGAGCGCGACTGTCCATATCAGCACGCCGGATGGCGGGGAACGGACCATACTCTATCGCGATGGCCGGGCAGTTTCCAGCGATTCGCCAGCTGGAATGCTAGTCGATCATCGCGGCGATCTCAGCATCGTGCGGATTGGCACGGTTGAAGTGTATGAAATTCCCGACGGGTTGGTGATGGGCGGTTAAGCGGCGGCACTAGCGCCCGTATTTATCCAGTTCATCGCCTGCAAGGGTGACAACGTGCAGCAGGTTGGTCGAGCCCGGCGTCCCGAAGGGCACACCGGCCAGCGCGATCAACTTGCTGCCGGCTGTGCCAAAGCCGTGGCGCAGTGCCATGCGTTTGCCTTTGGCGATCATTTCTTCGAAACTGCCAATATCCTTGGTCGTCACTGCATGGGCGCCCCACAGCAGCGCCACGCGCCGTGCTGTTCGTACTGACGGGGTCAGTACCAGCATTGGCACGCTGGGCCGTTCACGCGCCACGCGCCGGGCAGTCGACCCGCTGCCAGTAAACACAGTAATCGCTGCAATCGGCAGTGTGTCAGCGATGGTCATGCAGGCGTGGCTGAGCGCATCGGCAGTGGTCGCATCGGGCGGTGTGTCGAGCAGGCGTACTCGCCCAAGATAAAGCTCGTCGCGTTCTACCTGAGCGCAGATCCGGTCCATGATGGTGACGGCTTCTTCAGGCCATTCGCCCGCTGCAGTTTCGGCGCTGAGCATCACGGCATCGGCGCCATCATATACAGCATTGGCAACGTCGGAAACTTCGGCGCGGGTCGGGGCAGGGCTTTCGATCATGCTTTCAAGCATTTGCGTGGCCACGATTACCGGCTTGCCGAGCATGCGGGCTGTATTGACGATTCGCTTTTGCAGTGGTGGTACTTCTTCGGGCAGTAATTCCACTCCCAGATCGCCGCGCGCGACCATGACCCCGTCTGCCAGTTCCAGAATTTCATCGAGCCTGCGCACGGCCATCGGTTTTTCGATCTTGGCGCATAAGGCCCCGTAACCGCCCATCAGCTTGCGTGCTTCGGCCAAATCTTCAGGCCGCTGCACAAAGCTGAGGCCGATCCAGTCCGCTCCTTGCTGGACCGCGAAGGCCAGATCCTTGCGATCTTTTTCGGTCAGGGCCGGAATCGGAATTTCCGCATCGGGCACATTCACGCCCTTGCGGTCGGAAATAACCCCGCCAACTACTGCCGAGCAAAGGATTTCCTGGTCGTCCGCGCGGATCACCTTAAGCTGGATCTTGCCGTCATTGATCAGCAGCCGCTGGCCCTTTTCCAGCAGGCCGAACAATTCAGGGTGCGGCAGTTCAACCCGGTTTTCATCACCTGGTTCAGGATTGCGGTCGAGCGTGAAATGGCCCGAATGGCGGATCACCGCCTTGCCGTCTTTGAATTTGCCGACGCGTAGTTTGGGCCCCTGCAGGTCGCATAGAATAGCAACCGAATGTCCAAACTCCCTTTCCAGCGCGCGAATTGCGGCAATGGTCTGGGCGTGAACCACATGTTCGCCGTGGCTCATGTTCACCCGGAAGGCGTCGACCCCGGCCTTGAACAGTTTGCGCAGCATTGCTGGTGAACTGCTGGCCGGACCAACCGTTGCGAGGATTTTGACCTTGCGGCTGCGGGGAGAGAATTTTGCCATGGCCTGTGCTATGCCAGAGCCGCGTGACAGCACAAGGACGATAATGGAGGACCGGCCAATGGATACGAATGCAGCATCTGATCTTGAGGCATTGCCCGATGACGTAGCGGCAGTGGCGTTCCGCCGGCTGGTACGCCATTTGCAGCACCGCCACGACGCGCAGAATATCGACCTCATGGGGCTGGCGGGCTTTTGCCGCAATTGTCTGGCGGACTGGATTATCGAAGCCGGGTTTGAAGGAAACAAGGCGGCAGCGCGGGGGCTGATCCACGGTATGGCTATGGATCAGTGGAAGGCCAGATATCAGGGCCCCGCCACGCCTGAACAGATAGCCCGCATGGAACTCAGCGTGGCAAAGAACGCCTAATTGCGAAACTTTTCCACCGCACCAATTCTGCGCCTTCACCGCTGCGCTGCGCGCGGTTAAAGCAGCGCCAATCGATTCTCATTTTACCGGAGTATACCCGATGGCCGAAGCCACCGACGACCGCCTGCGCCTGCTGATCGAACGGATCGAACGCCTTGAAGAAGAGAAAAAGGGCATCGCCGATGATATTCGCGATGTCTATGCTGAGGCAAAAGCGGTCGGCTATGATCCCAAGATTATGCGCCAGGTCGTGCGTCTGCGGAAGATGAAGCCCGATGATCGCAGTGAGATGGAAACCATACTCGACGTCTATAAGGCCGCGCTCGGCCTCGGCTAAGGCGTCAGCATGACTCCGCCGCTGGTCCGGCCCGCCGATCCGGCCCGCGATGCAACTGGCTGTGCTGCGCTTTATCGGCCGTTTGTCACAGACGGTTGGACCAGCTTTGAACTTGAACCGCCGGATGGCAGAGAAATGGCCCGCCGCATGGCAGACTATGGCGCGTCCCATGGCTGGTTTGTGGCAGAAATTGACGGGGTGCTGGCGGGCTATGCCTATGGATCACCGCACCGGACCCGCGCTGCCTATGCCTCATCCTGCGACGTGGCGATCTATGTCACCCCGCATTTTGCCCGGTCCGGGGTTGGCCGCGCCTTGTATCACAGGCTGCTGCCCCATCTGGGCGCGCAATATCACGCCGCATTTGCCGGGATTGCGCTGCCCAATGCCTCCAGCATTGCCTTGCACCGGGCAATGGGGTTCGCGCCGGTTGGCATTTATCGGGAGGTCGGGTGGAAATTAGGCGGCTGGCGCGATGTTGCCTGGTGGCAGTCCGTGCTATGCCCCCTTCAGTATGAACTGATGGAGCAAGAATATGGCAAGTCCGTGGGACAACCAACCATCGCATGATGCAGGCGGAATGATCGTGACCACCACCCATTCGATAGAAGGGCATCAGGCCAAGGCCTATCTCGGCATAGTTACTGGTGAAGTGATTGTAGGCGCCAATCTGTTTCGTGACCTGTTTGCCAGCATCACCGATATTGTCGGCGGCCGGTCGGGCAAATATGAAAATGTGCTGGCCCGCGCGCGCAAGGAAGCGCTGTCGGAAATGAAGGGCGAAGCGCTGGCGTTGGGTGGTAATGCCGTGATCGGGGTCGATCTTGATTATGAAGTGCTTGGCCAGAACGGATCGATGTTGATGGTCAGCGCCAGCGGCACTGCCATTGTCATCTGATCTGGTGCTATTGCAGAACTGCTCAACTGGCTGACGTTTGCAGAATCGCAAAGGTCAGAAAAGTCGCATTATGCAGCATATGCAGGGTAATGTCCGACCAGAGCCCATAGCGGACCCGGCTGTAGCCGAAGATGACCCCGGCCAAGCCTTGCGGTATCACCAGCAGCAGAAACAGCGCGCTGACGTCCTTGTAATTGGTCAGATGCACCGCCCCGAAGGCAAGGCAGCTAAGGACATAAAACCAGGCGAAATAGCGCTGGAACCAACTGAAGGGCCCCTGCCCACGCAGCATGAAAGCCGCAATGATCGCTACCACCAGCGCACCGCCCAAAATGGGTCCTTGGCTGGATAAATCAGGATGCGTCAAAAATCCGGTGGCCAGTACAGCAATGATCAGGATCGCCAGCGGTACCGATTGGCCGGGGCGGCCCGACAGCCAGCCGCGAAACCCCAGCTCTTCCAGAACAGGTGCAATCACCACCACTGCACCGATCAACGTCGGGCTCATCTTCATTGCGCTCAGGGAATTTTCGGGAATTTTGAGGCCTAGTGCTGACAGGCCAAAGGCCAGGCCGAGCAGCGACCCCATCAGCACGAGGTCGAGCAGGAAAAGCGCCCCTACCGATCGCAAGTTGGCAAAGGAAATGCCTGCAGCCTTGTCTGGAAGGACAGGCGAGCGAACAAAAGTAGCCAGTTTACGCCACTCATCGGGGATCATTCTTGCCAGCGGATGGCTGACAGGGCTTGAGACTTGCCCATTCATGCGGCTAATGCGGCCCCCATATTAAATCTCACACAATTGCGGACGAACCCATGGCAGGCCATTCCAAATTCAAGAACATCATGCACCGCAAGGGTGCGCAGGACAAGAAGCGTTCGGGCCTCTTTTCCAAGCTTTCCAGAGAAATTACCGTTGCAGCCAAAATGGGTACGCCCGATCCGGATATGAACCCGCGTTTGCGGCTGGCGGTCAACAGCGCCAAGGCGCAGTCGATGCCGAAGGACAATATTCAGCGCGCAATCGACAAGGCATCGGCGAATGAAGGCGATGATTATGAAGAAGTGCGCTATGAAGGGTATGGCCCGCAGGGCGTGGCGTTGATCGTCGAAGCGCTGACGGATAACCGCAATCGCACTGCCACCAATGTCCGCACCGCTTTTTCCAAGCACGGCGGCAATCTGGGTGCATCGGGATCAGTGGCGCATGGGTTCGAGCGGTTGGGCCTGATCGTCTATCCGGCCAGTGTTGGAAGCGAAGACAAGGTGCTGGAGGCCGCATTGGAAGCGGGCGCAGAAGATATTCAGTCGGGCGATGAAGAGCACGAAATCTGGACCGCGGCCGATGATCTGCATGAAGTTTCAAGCGTGCTCGAAAAAGCGCTGGGCGAGGCTGAGACAGTCAAGCTGGCGTGGAAGCCGTCGATCACGGTCGAAATGGGCGAGCAGGAAGCGGGTACCTTGTTCAAGCTGCTCGACGTGCTCGACGATGACGACGATGTGCAGACCGTATGGGGCAATTACGACGTGTCCGACGAGATCATGGAAAAGCTGGGCCAGGATTGATGTGGGCGCTGGCCGCAAAAGCCTTGCTGGCCGGCGCGATGATCGTTGCAATTGCGGAAATTGGCAAGAAGCTGCCGGCTGTGGCAGCGCTGGTCGCGTCTTTGCCGCTGGTATCGGTACTGGGCATGATCCTGCTATGGCATGAGCGGCCTGACGCTGAAAACATGGCGGTCCATGCGGGAGCCACCTTCTGGTATGTTTTGCCTTCGCTGCCGATGTTTCTCCTGATCCCCTACATGCTGCGCGCCGGAATGCCGTTCTGGCTCTCGCTTACCGCCGGATGCGCGCTTACGGTTGTTCTCTATCTGGTTATGGCAGCCTTCGGCCCGCGGCTGGGCCTGCGGCTGTGATGCGTTCGGCGCGATGCTGATCCTCGGCCTGGACCCGTCGCTCAGCTGTACCGGTTGGGGCGTGATCCGGAGCGATGGCGCGCGGCTGGTGCATGTTGCGAATGGCCAGATTCCAACCGATTCCAGGGCACCGATGGCCGAACGGCTGGCCACATTGCACAGGGCTGTGGCAGGCGTGATTGCCACTTACCAGCCTGCCAGAGCAGCGGCGGAGGAGGTTTTCCTCAACAAGAATCCGCAATCGACCTTGAAACTGGCGCAGGCGCGCGGAGCGGTGCTGGCGGCTTGCGGGCAGGTTGGTCTGACAGTGAACGAACACGCCGCGCGGCTCGTCAAGAAAGCCGTGGTCGGCACTGGTGGAGCGGACAAGGCGCAGGTGCAGGCGATGCTTAAAGTGTTGCTACCGGGCTTACAAACCGCCGGGACCGATGCTGCCGATGCGCTGGCCGTGGCAATTGCTGACGTACATCTTGGTGGCCGATAAGAGGATAGACCCATCCTAGGCTCAATTGGGCTCTGGCATTTTCAACCATTCTGGCGTGGCCTGTCTTTTTTGGTCCGCCGGACCAACCCGTTGTGCAGTGGGCCATCTACATCCTAATCGTTCTGCTGTGGTCAGCGGTAGGGACTTTACTCGGTGCATTCAGCGCCCGAATAACGATATGGTTTGCACGGTGGATCAAATTCTAACGGCAGCAATTGGGTTGCCAGCCGAATAACAGCTTACTTTCAGAAAAATCGTATAGCTGCCATAGCTGTTGAAACATAGCGCGGCGATCTGCCGGTGCAAAATGTGCCTTTACTCTGTGGGAAGAACGATGGACCAGGTCACACTTTACGGGATTCCCAATTGCGATACGGTAAAGAAGGCGCGTGTGTGGCTTGATGGGCGCGGCATTGCCTATGATTTCCACGACTATAAGAAGCTCGGCGTGGAGCCAGAGAAATTGACCAATTGGGTGGCGGCCAAGGGCACCGATATGGTACTCAACAAGCGCGGGACGACATTTCGCCAGCTCGATGATGCCGACAAGGCGGAGATCGACGATGCCAAGGCCGTGCGGCTGATGGAAGCAAACCCGTCGATGATCAAACGCCCGATCGTAGAATATCCCGGCG
>JAHEAW010000129.1 GCA_024642545.1 Erythrobacteraceae bacterium | reverse complement strand
CAACGGCAAACTTCAGGTCGCCAGCAGGAAGTGTGAACAACGGCCCGGAAATAGTTCCTTCGATCACGCTCTGCGTCTGGGTATTGGTGTTCTGAATAGTGCGGCCTGCATAGGCAAGACAGGCAGCCGGAACCGGGTTATTGCCCAGAGCGTTCCAAGCAAAGCCGGTGCAACCGGCCCCGTCTGCGGTCCCATCAAGGATCTTGTTGACCCGTGACAGGCTGACATCACCATAGCCAATATTGGTAAACTGGCTTCTGCCATAGGACGCATAGACATCGAAATCGAGTTTAGTGCCAGGAATGGTACCGCGCACACCACCCAGCGCCTGCCAAACATCATATTTGAAAATCTCGACCCGATCGCCAAATGCCGAAAGCAGCTTGGTAACCTTCAGCGGCCCGGTTGGCGCAGGTGAGATTGAGCTAAGAATGGTCTGCAAGTCAGCATTGCCGGTTACAAACGGGCTGTTTTGCGGAACAAACAGCAAAATGCGCCCCCCCGCCTTGGTCGACCCTGCACCAGTCGTATCCCGCGCCTTGGTCTCGAGGAAGTTGAACTGACCATAAGCAGTAATGTCATCGGTCAGATCATAGGTCGCGCCAGCATAAGCATTGTATTTCTCCAGCGGCACCTGGACGTCAAAATAGTTACCCAGCGCAACCTGCACCTGGGTGCAGTTGGAGCTGATATTAATGCCGGGGATTGAGCCCAGTCCCTGATAATTCTGGACACAGTTCGGGCTGGCCAAAGTGGTAAATACGGTGCCGTCGGTGTTGAGGCCGATGGCACCCTGATAGGCACCGGTCCCGGCAATCGGGGTGGTGCCGGGATATCCTGCCAGAACGGCGTTGACTGCAGCAATTGTCGGCGACCCTGTGCTGCCAAAATTGCCCGCCAGAACTTCACCTTCGGGCGGCCGGTTGAGCTGCCGAATGCCCTGGAAGAATGGTCGGCTCGAACCGGTAACAGCGGCGCGGTCGGAATATTCAAACGACACCACAGCATTGCCGCGCCCGTCGTTGAAATTGCCGCCGATTATCGCGCCAATCTGGTTGGTGCGGCCATCGCCCTGAGTGGTGCCGCCCATCTGAGCTCGCAACTCGACCCCGCTGAAATTATGCTTCAGCTTGAAGTTTACGACGCCTGCGATCGCGTCGGAGCCATAGGCAGCAGACGCGCCCCCGGTGATGACCTCGACATTGTCGATCATGAGCGAGGGGATGGTATTGAGGTCAATTGCTCCGTCCGGCGCGGTTGGCATCAGCCGCCGACCGTCCATCAGCACCAGCGAACGATTGGGGCCAAGTCCGCGCAAATCGCCATTGGACTGGCCGCCGGAAAATCCGATCCCGCCTTGGACATCGCCCACTTCGGCTGCACCTTGGGCAGCAGCAAATTGCGGCAATTCGCCGATCGCCTTGTCCAGCGAAGGTTGCCCGCTGGTGGCGAGGGACGCGGCATTGATGGTCGAGATCGGACTGTTGGATTGATAGTCACGGCGAGCAATGCGAGAACCCGTGACGACGATTGTTGCGCCATCCTTCGTATTATCTGCGGCTTGTGACGCACTTGGCAGAGTGGCATTGTCGGCCGGAGCGGCATCTTGCGAAAAGGCAGGCATGGCGGTCAGACCTGCCAGTGCACTGCTCACCAGCAAGCGGCTGCCAAGCCGCAAGAAAGTGGACGTCTTTGTTTCATGAAATTGCATGATCTTCTCCCAGAATCGCCCCAGTTTTGTTTCAGGGTCTGACCTTTCGATACGCGGCTTAGCTTTCACGAACCTGTCGCGAAGACAAACTTTCGCCGGTCTTTCCCTTTTTTGGCTGCATTATTCAGCTGAGCGAAGATGAAGGAGGATCAGCAGCTGGTTTTGATGGATGCTATCACCTTTGCTCAAAGGCAATTTCTACACGCAAACCGGGTGAATTGTCTGCCAGCGTCAAACTTGCGTTGTGTAATGCTGCGATCGCTGCGACCAGTGCTAGACCCAGACCAGCACCGGGAGTGCCGCGGCTACTGTCAAGTCGATAGAACCGCTGCAAGACCTGTGCGCGCTTCGCTTCTGGAATGCCCAGGCCATTGTCCGCGACAATGATCGAAAAGCCCGAAGGCCGCCGCTCGAGTGCGATCTGAATGGTGCTTCCAACTGGTGTATGGAGGATCGCATTCTCAATCAGATTGGTGACCGCCTGCGTTAGCAGGTCGGGGTCGATCCGGCTCCTTATATCGGGTTCAATTCGGCTTGTCAGGTGGCGCTGCTCGTCTTCGGTTACTGGCTGATAAGCCTGATGGAGCCCGACAAGAAGCGCGGAAATATCGGCTTGCTCAAGGTGCTGCTGTCCTGCGCCCGCTTCGAGCGCGCTGATCCTTAAAAGGGCACGAAACACAGTCAGGATTTGGTCAGTTTGCTCCAGTGCGCCATCAATCTGCTCCTTAGAGACAGTAGCGGGATCTGCCTCGTGCATCTCTTCGAGCCGTTGCCTAAGGCGAGTGAGCGGCGTTCGCAGGTCATGCGCAATGTCTGTCGACACTTGCCGCATCCCTTCGATCAGTCGTTCGATCCGGCTCAACATAGCGTTGAGGTTAGTGGACAGCTCGACAAACTCAGGACTCATGCCAATTGTGGGAAGCCGTTCGGCAAAGCTGCCCTGCATGATCCGCTCGACTGAAACATTGACCCGGCCAAGTCGGCGCAGGAACATCGACCCTACAATAAGACCGCCAAATAATGCCAATGCACCGATGACAAGGCCAAAGACTATAGCTGCCGTCCCCAGGCTTTGCCGCAGTTCAGCCAAATCCGACGTGTCACTGGCCACTACCAGAACCATGTTGCCATGCAGCCGCGTACCGAAAGTCAGCAGCGCCGCCTTTCCGTCATTCGGGTCAGCGCCCGCTTCGCTGCCTGCAAGGTCAACCGTCTTCCAGCCGTAATGAGCGATCCGAGCCGGCAGGCTCCCCGCTAGATAGCGACCATGCTGGTCAACCAGAAGGTAGCGTAGCTGATGCTCGCGCACCGCGTTTTCACGGCGAATGACAGACCCAATGATTTGCTGCCTGTCAGCGACCCGAGCTTCATCCGCCAGGACCGCAGCTTCGGTAGTGATACTGTCCTGCGCAACCTCAGTTGCATAGGATGTGACCGCCTGTTCCACCATAAGCAGCAGCGCTATCGTCCCGGCGGTAAACAATGCGGTCATCGCCAGCGCAAAACGAAACGCACCGCTGCGAAGCGGGTTAGTCATCACAGTCCAGCCGATATCCTGCGCCCCGGACAGTGTGGATCAGGTCCTTGTCCCCGCCGCGGTCAAGTTTCGCCCGCAAGCGGCTCATATGGCTTTCAATCAAATTCGTGCCCGGATCGAAATGAAAAGACCACACGTTTTCCAGCAGCATAGTCCGGGTCACGATTTGACCCGCATGGCGCATGAGAAATTCGAGCAGCTTGAATTCCTGCGGTTGAATATCGATCCGGTCGCCGCCACGCTTTACAATACGCTTGAGCAGGTCAATTTCGAGATCGGCGATACGCAAATGTGTGACTGCGTCGGCAATCGGCGAGCGCCGACTAAGCGCCGCGACGCGCGCGAGCAGTTCAGTTCCGGCAAATGGCTTGCCCAGATAATCATCTGCGCCAGCGGCGAGACCTTCCACCCGTTGATCAATGTCATCCAGCGCGGTCAACATCAATGCTGGCGTATGGACACCCGCCGCGCGCAAGGTCTTCAGGACATTGAGGCCATCGACGGCTGGCACCATGCGGTCCAGAATGAGCACCGCATACTCGTTGCTGGTCCCCAGAAAAATGGCATCGGGTCCGCTCGCACATTCATCCACGACATGGCCATCCGCGCGCAGCATCCGCCCAATGCGGGTGCGAGTATCCGGATCATCTTCGAGTAGCAGAAGTTTCATCGACCTCCCTTTACCAATCACCTTGCGGTGCTCGTTGGCCCGTGTTTGTTGACCTGCGGCCCAGCAAACACTCCAATTCGCCGTTCGGACAAGTTGGGAATTCCCAATCTCCACCTTAGACCCTGCCAATCTGACCGGGGCTATCAAGCAATCAGGGCATCAAGCCCCAATTCACAGGAGAATTTTTATGCGTAAGCTCATAATCGTCGCTGCTGCCACCTCGCTCGCCGTTTCCGGGTTTGCCGGAACTGCCTTCGCTGCGCCCAGCACCACCTTGGCCGGGGCCAAGCTGGCACCTCAGGCCAAGGTTTCACTCACCGATGCACGCAAGATTGCCCTTGCCGCCCGGCCCGGCGTGATTACCGACCAGGAACTGGAAAAGGAACATGGCGGTTCAGGCCTGCGCTATTCATTTGATATCAAGAGCAACGGCAAGACCTACGAAATAGGGGTTGATGCCAAGACCGGCAAAGTGCTCGAAAACGGCGCAGAAGGCGCCAACCCCGATTGATTTGCTGAAGACGTGATGGCGTTGCGCCCGCCGGTTTGACCGGTTGGCGCGGCCACCACTGACCTTCCGCAGCGTCGCTGTGCAGATTGCGTGTTGCATTTGGATGAGATGATAGTTCGGACCGGTGGCAAAAAATGCATATGTGGCGCGCTGTCGACAAGGAAGGCGAGGTACTCGACCTCCTCGTCCAGAAGCGCCGCAACAAGGAAGCTGCGCTGAAATTGCTCAAGAAACTGCTCGAGCGGCAGGGTTTCGTTCCCGAAGCCTTCGTCACGGATGGCCGGGCTTCCTATCGAGCCGCGCTTCGAGAATTGGGTGCGTCAAAGCGCCACCAGCCCGGTCGGCTCCGCGACAAGGATCGCGCCGAAAATTCACATTTGCCCGTGCGGAGACGGGAGCGAAAAATGCAGCTGTTCAAGTCTCAAAGCCAGGCTCAGCGTTTCGTTTCAACCCACTCAGCGATCTGCTATACCTTCAATACCGAGCATCGCCGCACCCGCGCATGGCACGCGATCAATCTTGCCAATAAAGCCGGTTGGGATTGGTCACTAGAAGCTTGCGCTGCAATTCTGCGTTGGGCGCGATCCGAGGTATCATGTCGACCAGATGCCCATCATCAGGAATTTCGTCCTGCATGTTGGGATGCGGCCAGTCAGTACCCCAGATGCACCGATCCGGATAATCGGCAACCAATGGTGCGACTGCTTGGGCAAAGGAATCCCACGGGTAACCTCGGCCCATTTCCTTGATAGCATCTAGCCGGTCGGGACAGGTTGGCTTGAACCAGAAATCATCACGACTGTCGAGCAGCTTGCGAAATGCCTGCATGTCAGGTCCGTCGGGGCCCTGCGTCACATCCGGTCGGCCCATATGGTCGACCACAATCGGCACCGGAATCCGATCCATGAACGGGCGCATTTCTTCGAGAATATCGGCTTCGAAATAGATCACCACGTGCCAGCCTGCAGGTAACCTGCCCGCGACCTCGAGGAATTTGTCCTTCGGCGCATCATCGACCAGGCGTTTCAGAAAATTGAAGCGAACGCCTCGGATACCGCCATCATGCAGGGCAGCTAACTCTTCCTCTCCAATCTCTGGATCGACAACTGCAACGCCGCGCGCCCTGCCGCCCGACTTTGCAATCGCATTCAGCGTGGCTGAATTGTCCGTCCCGTGACAACTTGCCTGAACGATCACATTTTTGGAAAAACCGAGGTGATCGCGAAGCGCAAAAAGCATTTTCGGCCCTGCATCTTGAGGCAGATATTTTGCTTTTGCGCTGAAGGGAAATTCGGCCATCGGCCCGAAGGGTGGTGTCAGTCCAATCGCAAATCGTCTCCGATTGGCGGAGTTCG
>JAHEAW010000035.1 GCA_024642545.1 Erythrobacteraceae bacterium | reverse complement strand
CGCTGCTGCTGCGCATCTACAGCACTTATGCCGATCAAACCGAGCGCTGTGGCGCCGACAATCCATTTCTTGTTTGAAGACAATGACATTCCATTCTCCTGAACCTCTTTACGCGCATAAACTGATCGAAGCAGCGGGGACGAGTCCAGTCGCGAAATGTCGCAAAATGTCACACCGTTAGTGGGCGGATAGTGTCACTGCTGCGGATCGGGACCATCGGCTTGCGGGGGCTGGTCCCCCATTCCACCCATTTGCCCCGGGCCGCCAGCAGCACCGCTTCGGTGTTGCCACTTATCGCCGTCACCGCTGCGGCGTGCTTCCATACGTTCCTTGATCCGGGTCTGGCATTCATCGCTGAGTTTGCCGAAATTCTCCTTCATGCAGGACCTCAACTTGCTTCGGTCGCTGCCGCAAAGTTGCATCACCTCATCGCGGCAATTTACCTTGGCCGGGACGGGATCCTGCGCCTGGACCGGCGCGAGCGAAGCAAGGCCGAGCGTGGCGGCAGAAGCAATGAGAAACATGCGCATTGAGGGGCTCTCCACAGTTTGAAAGTGGAGCGACTTGTGCCTGCATCCAGGTTTTCGTCCAGCGGATATTTGTCGCGAATTGTCGCATCAAACTGAGCTTTGCGATGCCAGCTTTGCAATTTATTGCTGCGGGCGAATGATCTTGCCGCGTCCTTTGATACGATATGACCGGTATATCGCCCACATGATGCCGTTCCTTGAAGTGGGCGGAGGTGAGCTTGTGCTGTCGGCCGATGGGACAAGTGGCTGATCGGCCCGTGCGGCGAGCAATGGGATGTGGTCATTCAGGTGCGTCGACATAGTGTCGAGGCATCTATGGCGTGGAATTCCAGTCCCGAATATCTTGCAGGGATTGGCCACCGCACGGCGGCAATAAGCGATTCCCGGCTCTTGCCGCTGGCTACCCGTTAATACTCTTCAGTATTCGTCCACATATGCCCAATCTACTGCTAGACTGTGTTGCCCTTGTCAGTGCCATCACCTAGAGCGCGGCGGGTTTATCCTGAAAGGGTGCGAAATTGGCCAATGTAACCGTAATCGGCGCCCAGTGGGGCGATGAAGGCAAGGGCAAGATTGTCGACTGGCTTGCCAGCCGCGCCGATGCCGTCGTGCGTTTTCAGGGCGGACATAATGCTGGCCACACGCTGGTGGTGGGCAACCAGACTTACAAGCTGAGCCTGCTTCCATCGGGGATCGTTACCGGCACGCTATCGATTATCGGCAATGGCGTGGTGCTGGATCCGTGGGCGCTCAAGGCTGAAGTCGCAAAGCTCGAAGGGCAGGGCGTCAAGATTACGGCGGATAATTTTGCGCTGGCCGACAATTGCGCGATGATCCTGCCGCTTCACCGCGATCTCGATGGCTTGCGCGAAACTGCGGCTGGATCGGGCAAGATTGGTACCACTGGCCGCGGCATTGGACCCGCTTATGAGGATAAGGTTGGCCGCCGTGCGCTGCGTGTGTGCGATTTGGCGCACCTCGACAAAATGGACCCGCAGCTTGACCGTTTATGCGCGCATCATGATGCGCTGCGCGCTGGGTTTGACCAGCCGCCGGTGGACCGTGCCGCGCTGCTGGCAGAGCTTACCGAGATTGCGCCCTTCGTTCTGCAATTCGCCCAGCCGGTGTGGAAACGTCTGAAAAAAGTACGCAAGGCTGGCGCGCGAATCCTGTTCGAAGGCGCACAAGGTGTGCTGCTCGATGTCGATCACGGTACGTATCCGTTTGTCACCAGTTCGAACACAGTCAGTGGCACTGCAGCCAGCGGAAGCGGCCTTGGCCCCAACAGTACCGGTTTTGTGCTTGGCATCGTCAAAGCCTACACCACGCGGGTCGGCAGCGGCCCGTTCCCGACGGAGCTTGGTGATGCAGATGGCCAGCGGATGGGTGAGCGCGGGCACGAATTCGGCACTGTCACGGGGCGTCAGCGGCGCTGCGGCTGGTTCGATGCGGTGCTGGTGCGCCAGAGCTGTGCAATCAGCGGAGTGACCGGAATTGCGCTGACCAAGGTTGACGTGCTCGACGGGTTTGAAACGGTCAAAATCTGTACGGGCTACCGTTTGCGTGGCAAGATCATGGATTATTTCCCAGCCCATTCAGCGGATCAAGCAGAAGTTGAGCCGATCTATGAAGAAATGGATGGGTGGAGCGAAACCACAGCCGGTGCCCGTAGCTGGGCCGATCTGCCGGCCAATGCGATCAAATATATCCAGCGTGTGCAGGAACTGATCGAAACGCCGGTTGCGCTGGTCAGCACCAGTCCGGAGCGGGAGGATACGATTCTCGTCCGGGATCCCTTTCTCGACTGATGCGAGGGATGGCTGGTCTTGCGGCATTGTCCCTCGCCGCCAGCGCACCTGCCGCATACACGCAGGCAGCGCCCTATTATGCGGACTTCGTGGTGGTCGACAAAGCCGCCCGAACGCTTACGCTTTATCATCGCGGGACAGCGCTGAAGACCTATAACGGCATCCAGCTGGGTGATGCGCCTGTGGGAACGAAACGTTTTCAGGGGGATGAGCGCACACCGGAAGGGCGCTACACAATCGACTATGGCAACCTCAGCAGCGCATATCATCTGAGCCTGCATATCTCCTATCCCGACACCGCAGACCGCGCATATGCAGCTGCGCGCGGCCGCTCCCCCGGCGGCGAGATTTTCATCCATGGTCAGCCCAACGCGCTGCGCGTGGGGCGGATGACCGGGGACTGGACCGACGGCTGTATTGCGCTGTCCAATGCTGAGATCGAGGAACTGTGGAACGCAGTTCCCGATGGGGCTGAAATCCTTATTCGACCTTGACTTGATCTGTATGTGTTCTACTTCTGTTCCCAATTGAGCAGGAGTCGGATATGGCGCAGACGGATTTTGATTATGGCACCGCGCAAGCAGTGCGCGAAGCCTCGATTGATGCTGTCAAGGATGGCGGCGGGGTTCCGCTGGCAGTTTCGATCTATGCCGACCGCGCGCATCTGCGCGATTCCCTGCGTGAAGATGCCCAGGCTGCCGGATTTCGGATGGGGCATATCGGCGACATGGCCGATCTGTTGAGTGATACGGTGCAGCCGCTGTGTGATGTTATTCTGGTAGATTGTCCGGTTGGGGGCGGGGCAGTGCTGGCCGCGCTTGCACGGCTGGATATGCGCGCCGCGCGCGGCGGGGCGCAGCTGGTCGTCTCCACCAGCGTGGCTGCACTGGATAGTGTCTTTGCCTGTCTGGACCAGTCAGGTTCACAAATCCTTGTCGACCCAACTAGGTCAGAACGCGTAATTGCGCTGGGCCATATACTTGCGAAGATGCCCGGCATGCGGCTGCGTGAACTTGACGAGGAAGACCGGCTGACGCTTCTGCGTCTGACCGAGCAGGTGGGCCAGATTGCCGCCCGGCTGGAGCGGCTTTCAGGCATGGAGGTGGCGCCGGGGCGGGGTGCAGATGGTGGGGCCTTTCGTTTCGAATCGCCCGCACCTGCCTTCAGCGGCGTGGAAGAAGACAGCTCGTCTGAGCGGCTGGTGCGCGCCGCCCGCCCCCCGCTGCCTGATCCGCGGCTGGTGCGGCGGATCATTCGCCAGCGGCAATTGCGGGCGCGCTTTTTCGACGGCGAATTATTCGCTGACCCGGTGTGGGACATGCTGCTCGATCTTTCCGCTGCGCGGGTGGAGCACACGCGTGTTTCAGTAACCTCGCTTTGTATTGCCAGCGGCGTTCCGCCAACCACTGCCTTGCGCTGGATCTCGCAGATGAAGGATGCAGGGCTAGTCGAACGGGTAGAGGATGAAACGGATAAGCGCCGTGCGTTCATCACGCTGACGGACAAGGCAACCGATGCCATGGCGCGGTTCTTTGCCGAAGTTGGGAAAGAAGCGGGGCGGCTGGTTTAGCTGGGCGATTGGCGCAGATTGGGCCAGCGCTAAGCGTTAGACATTCTCCGCAAAATAACTGTAATGCCTTGTATTCGCCCCTCAAACGGCAACTCCCGACGCAGGGCATCGGCCCGCGCCCGGTCCAAGATTGCATCAGGCACTCCCGGTTCAAACAGCACTGCATCTGCCGTCCCCAGCAGACGGCATTGGCGCAGGGTCAGGTCTTCAGGGTCATCGCTGATAAGGTATATTTCAGCCGTTTCGGCTTGCTCCTGAAGCTGCCCACCAGCCAGCCATTCCTGTACCCGTCCCGCCGCACTCGCATCGAGCGGGTCGAGCACTCCGCTTTCGCCGAGCGCTTCATCCACTGCGCGACGGCGAACGGAGGCGTCAGGCCATTTTGCGCGCATTGCCTCGCGCGCTGCTTCGAGGCCGCTCGCCAGTGCCCCCAATGAGGCAGGCAGTATCTGCTCCAGCCGCAAGCGCAATTGTTTGGCGAGGCCGGCCGATGCACCCGAGGTGCCGATGGCAATCAAAACCGGATCACGATCGAGGATACTGGGCGTGGTAAAATCGCATAACTCAGGCCGGTCGGCGACATTGACCAGCAGGCCGCGCCGTTTCAGCCGCAGCGCCGCCGCCTCCGCCGCCCGCGGATTTTCCAGCGCGATAAAGGCCAGCCGCGCCTGATGCGCTTCGGCCTCGCTGCACGGGATGCCGCCTGCGCGTTCCACCAAGCGCGCCTTTGCTTCGCCCATATCGCCTTGGCCGATTACCACTATGCGCGTTCCGGCAATGCGGTGGAACAGGGGGAGCGAACGGATCATGACCAGTTCACAGCCAGTCTGGCACGCGCTCTGCGGCCATAATGTCGGCCGCGGGCAGCCGGTCCGCAACAACTGCGAATCTATCGCCATCGACCAGCACTTCGGGTACGAAGCCGCGGCTGTTGTAGCTGGAAGCCATCGTTGCCCCATAGGCCCCGGCAGTACGGAATATTGCCAAATCGCCCGCCTTCAGCGCGTCCATTTCGCGGTTCATCGCAAAGGTATCGCCCGTCTCGCAGATTGGGCCCACGACATGCGCGCACTGCCGCATACCGCTGGGCTCGACCGCGTCGATATCATGCCAAGCGCCGTACATGGCAGGGCGAGCCAGATCATTCATCGCGGCATCGACCACCACAAACGGGCTGGCGTTGGAACTGCGTTTCAGGCGGATAACCCGGGTCAGCAATATGCCAGCATTGCCCGCAATCACCCGGCCCGGTTCGAACGAAAGCGAAACGTCCCAATCTCTGGTCACCCGCGTTACCATCGCGCCATATTCTGCCGGTGAGGGCAATATTTCATCCGTCCTGTAAGGCACGCCCAGACCGCCGCCGAGATCGACATGGGTCACGCTCTGACCTTGTGCGCGCAGTTCAGCGATCAGGGAGCCGACCTTTGAGAACGCAGTCTCGAGTGGCTCAAGACTGGACAGCTGGCTACCGATATGCACCGCGATGCCGCGCATCTCTATGCCAGGCAGGCCAGCCAGCGCGGCGTAGATTTCACCTGCGCGGTCAATTGGCACACCGAACTTGTTTTCCGCTTTACCGGTAGAAATTTTCGCATGGGTGCGGGCATCGACATCGGGGTTTACCCGCAGTGCGCAGCGTGCCCGCTGGCCCAACTGCGCGGCGATGACGGATAGTTCATAGCCTTCTTCTTCGGATTCAAGATTGAATTGGCCGATATCAGCCGCCAGCCCCTGGACAAGTTCGCTATGGGTCTTGCCAACCCCTGAGAAGACGATGTGATGCGGCGCAATATCGGCGGCCAGGGCACGGTCCATTTCGCCGCCCGACACCACATCAGCGCCAAAGCCTTCGCGCTGCAGCACCTTGAGCACGGCAAGGTTGGGATTGGCTTTGACGGCAAAGGCAATGTGCGGGTCTTTGAGGTTCGAAAGTGCTTCCTTGAATACCCGTGCATGGCGCACCAGAGTCGCCTTGGAATAGACATAGACGGGTGTGCCGATCTGCTCTGCAATCAGCGGCAAGGGGACGTCTTCGGCATGAAGCACACCGCCGCGATGTTCAAAATGGTTCATGATTTGGGTCGCTGCTTATTCGGGAGGGAGGTCAAAAGGGTCGTCTTCGCGTTCTTCTGACCGTTTTCGCAGTTCCACACTGCGCTCAGGCGCTGCCTGCGTGGTGGGTTTCAGCAGATCTTGTGATTCAGGTTGTGCACCGGCCCCAATGGGCGCGACGGGTAAACTCTTGCCCGGCGGCGGCTTGAGGTCCGTCATTTGCCCGCAGCCGGATAGTGCGGCAAGGCATAGCATCGGCCCGGCAAGAACGAAAATGCGGCGTATCATAGATCCATTCCTAGGGCTTTGCGTGCCTGCGCCACCTGATGCCTTACCTGCTCAGGTGCGGTTCCGCCATAGGACGCACGCGAAGCCACTGAGGCGTCGACCGACAAGGCGGCGAACACGCGGGCGTCGATCCGCGCATCAATCGCCTGTAATTCCTCCAATGACAAGGCATCGAGCGCGACGCCGCGGCTTTCGGCCAGCTTGACCGCGCCGCCAGTGATGTGATGCGCCTCGCGGAAGGGAATATCCGCCTCTCGTACCAGCCAGTCGGCCAGATCTGTCGCGGTGGCATAGCCAAGCTCGGCCGCTTGCCGCATCCGGGCCGCGTTGAAAGTGCTGTCCGCCACCATGCCGGTCATTGCCGCGATCGACAGTCCGAGCAGCCCGGCGGCCTCGAAAACTGGCGGCTTATCGTCCTGCATATCCTTTGAATAAGCAAGCGGCAGGCCCTTCATCGTGACCATTAGCGCAGTCGCGCAGCCGATGATCCGCCCGGCATGGCCGCGCACGAGTTCAGCGGCATCGGGGTTCTTTTTCTGCGGCATGATCGAGCTGCCGGTGCTGAGCGTGTCTGGCAGGCGCACAAAGCCAAAGGGCTGGCTCGCCCAGATGATGAATTCCTCCGCCAGGCGCGAAAGGTGCAGCGAACATTGCGCTGCTGCCATCAGATAATCGAGCGCGAAATCCCGGTCGGACACCGCATCAAGACTATTGGCAGCAGGCCGGTCAAACCCGAGCGCAGCAGCGGTCGCATCGCGGTCAATCGGAAATCCTGTCCCGGCCAGTGCGGCACAGCCGAGCGGGCTTTCATTGAGACGGCTGCGCGCGTCGGCAAAGCGGCTGCGGTCGCGGCGAATCATCTCGTAATAAGCCATCAGATGATGGCCCAGTGTCACGGGCTGCGCGGTTTGCAAATGGGTAAAGCCGGGCATGATAATGGCGGCGTGTTCCCCGGCGCGGGTGACCAATGCCTGTTGCAATTGCTCCAGACCTGCATCGACTTGGGCAACTGTGCTGCGCACCCACAGGCGAAAATCAGTCGCCACCTGATCGTTGCGGCTGCGCGCGGTGTGCAACCTTCCCGCAACCGGGCCAATCAGTTCAGCCAGCCGACTTTCGGTAGTCATATGGATGTCTTCAAGGTCCCAGTCTTCGGGGACACCATTGGCTTCATATTCAGCCGCAACCGCGTCGAGACCGTCAGAAATTTGCGTGGCATCGGCAGAAGAAATGATCTGCTGCGCACCGAGCATGGCAACATGCGCCTTGCTGGCGGCGATATCTTCGCGCCACAATGCCTTGTCGAAGGGGATCGAGGCATTTATCTCACGCATGATCGCGCTTGGTCCTTCGGCGAAGCGTCCGCCCCACATCTGGTTGGAGCTGCCTGTGTTCTTGAGATTATTGCTCACGCTGAGTTTGGCCCTTGTTCTGGCATCATGCGATACGCAACCTGCCTCTGACACGCAAGAACAGGGCGCATTGGCCCCGGCCAAGGCAAGCTTGTCCGGCGTGATTGATCGCAGTCACGCAGGCGAACTGATGCCTGCAGTTTCGATCACAGGGCCAAGCGGAGATCAGGTCAGTACCGGCGCAATGCAAGGGAGCCCGATGCTGCTCAACCTCTGGGCGACCTGGTGCGCGCCCTGCGTGGTGGAAATGCCAATGCTGGATGACCTGGCTGGGGAATTTGGCACCAGTCTGCGGGTGGTAACTGTCAGCCAGGACTTGCAAGGAGCAGCCAAGGTAAAGCCATTTTTTGCCAAACAGGGCTTCAGACATCTTCAGCCATGGCTCGATACAGACAATGCGCTTGGCTTTGCGCTTGGCGGCGGTGTCTTACCGACCACCGTGCTTTATGACGCAGACGGACGGGAAGTGTGGCGCGTGGTCGGCGAATATGACTGGTCGAGCGCAGCCGCCCGGGAGGCAATTGCCGAGACGGTCAAATGAACAAGGATGCGCCGCTTGTCCGCTGCCGAAAAACTGGTGGGCGCTGACGGGCTCGAACCGCCGACCCTCTCGGTGTAAACGAGATGCTCTACCAACTGAGCTAAGCGCCCGACCGTTGCCGGAGATGCGCTCATAACGTCCAAAAGTTCAAAATCAATTGCCAATGGTGAAATTGCTTGAGGGGCGTTAGGGGCTGGCGGCATGAGTGATGCATATATAAACGTCTTTGCCACAGGTGGCACCATTGCCGGAACTGCTGGTTCGGCCACGCGGCGTGACTATATCGCTGGACAGATCGGTATCGATCAACTGCTGGCTGATGTCGCCCCGCTGGGGCTGGACATGCCTCTGGTTGGGCAAGAATTCGCCAGCATCGGTTCAGAAGATATCACCCCGCAAATCTGGGCGCGGCTGCATGCTGCCTGCGTCTCCGCGATGGATGATACACGGTGCAAAGGCGTGATCATCACGCATGGGACCGACACAGCCGAAGAAACCGCGTTCCTGTTCGACCAGACCTTGCCGACGTACAAGCCGGTTGTGCTGGTCGGCGCAATGCGGCCAGCCGATGCAGTGGGCAGCGACGGTTTGCGCAACTTTGCCAATGGTGTGTGCGTGGTCAGTGACGATGCCGCCGCTGGGCGCGGTGTGCTGCTGGTGATGAATGACAAGATTTTTGCGGCGCGCGATGTCCGCAAGGCCCGGACTGAGGGCACTGATGCCTTCAACGGTTTTCCGCGCGGGGCAGTGGGCCATGTCACCCCCAGTTCGCTGGAATGGTTCGGGCCACCGTGGCGCGTTCAGGAGAAAGTCCGCTTTGCCTTTCACGAAGCCTTGCCGAAGGTGGCGATCCTGTTTGCCTATGCTGGGATGCCTGCTGACAATGTCACTTTGGCGCTGGATTCCGGTGCGCAGGGGTTGGTGCTGGCCGGATTTGGCAATGGAACGGCTCCCGCGGCGGTCAGAGCAGCACTTGCCGATGCAGTAACGGCAGGGGTCCCGGTGGTGCGCGCTACACGGGTCGACGAAGGGCTGGTTGACCGTGAACCCGCTGATGACGATTTGGGCTTTATTGCCGCCCGCGCGCTAGGGCCGCCCAAAGCACGGATATTGCTGCAATTACTGCTGGCGAACGGGATCATCGACCCCGTTCGCGCGCAGGAAGCGTTTGACCGCCGTTAAGGCGTGACGAGATATTTTTCGCCCGTGTGCATCGCACGGTAATCAAGTGCGGCGTCTTTCTTGAGCATTTCTTCGAGACTGACCTTGGCTTTGTAGCTGCTGGCAAAGGTCGTCGTCAGGTTGTCGAGCACCCGTTTGCGCATCCGCATCATCGTGTCCATCCCGGCCAGTTGCAGGAACGGTGTCAGCAGCCAGCCTGACAGCGTGAAGCCGAAGCCGTAAGATGGGGTCAAGATGGTTGGCCCGAGGTCGAGGCGGCCATAAATATACATCTTCTTCGCCTGCGTAGAGCCATAACGGCTATATTCGCTCATCTTGCTCACCGCGACCTGTTCCATGGCCTTGAACACACTGTCGGTCATGGTCCCGCCGCCGATCGGATCGAAGCCAAAGAAAGCATCGGTTGCGTCGATCGCGCCGCGCAGCTGCGCCATGAAATCATCATCCGACGAGTTAACTATATGCTTGGCGCCAAGCCCCTTGAGCAGATTGACCTGTTCCTGCTTGCGCACAACATTGACCAGGTCGATCCCGTCCTCCTGGCAGATCTTGTTGAGCATCTGGCCAAGGTTGGACGCCGCAGCGAGATGAACGATCGCGTTCTGGCCTTCCATTTTGGCGGTTTCGACAAACCCCAGCGCAGTCATCGGATTGACGAAGGCCGATGCGCCATCTTCTGATGAAATATCGCCCAGCGGCAGACACATGCCGGCATCAGCGAGCGAATACTGGCTAAAGGCATTGCCCGGCACGCAAGCTACGCGCTGGCCGATCAGGGCCTGTGCAGTCGGATTGTCGCCCGCGGCGACCACAGTTCCGGCGCCTTCATTTCCGACCGGCATGCGCTGCCCGTGGCGACCCTTGGCTGCGCTGGCGAAAGCTTCGGGCATCTTGGCAACGATTTTGCCGTCGGAATATTGTGCGTTTTCAAGATCTGATGGACCAAACAGCAACGCCAGGTCTGACGGGTTGATCGGTGCTGCCTCCATCCGCACCAGCACCTGCGAGCCGGTTGGATCAGGGAAAGTGGATTCGGCCACTTCCACGGTCAGCGTCCCGTCCGCTGCGAGGGTCGAGAAGATTTGCTTGCCGGTAGTGGTCATGATTGTCTCTCCTGAGTCGTATCGTGATTGTGATGATAGGTTGCGGCCATGAAGTAGAGGCCATGCGGGGGTGCATTCAAGCCCAATTCCTGCCGGTCAGCTGCGGCCAGTGCCATGGCAATCCTGCTTTCCGGCCACCTGCCAAGGCCGACCAACGCCAAACAGCCCACCATCGAGCGGACCTGATGGTGCAGGAAACTGCGCGCTGCCGCTTCGATCAGCACAGTTTGCCCTTCGCGCCGGACGTCGAGCAGGTCAAGGGTTTTGACCGGGCTGTCTGACTGGCAATGGGCTGAACGAAAAGTGGTAAAATCGTGCTGTCCGACCAGTGCCTGCGCAGCGCGGTGCATGGCCGCTGCATCAAGATCGGGGCGGATATGCCATACCCGCCCGGCATCGAGTGTCGGAGGTGCGCGACGGTTACAGATTTTGTAGATATAGCTGCGCCCGGTGCAGGAAAAGCGCGCGTGCCAGTCATCGGGCACAATCTCACAGCTGATCACTGCAATCGGCGCAGGACGAAGCGTGGCGTTGAGCGCTTCCATCAACCGGAACGGGGCCAGCGCAGTTTCGAGATCGCAATGGCTGCGCATGGCCAGCGCATGGACGCCTGAATCAGTGCGCCCGGCGGAATGCAGCGCCGCTGTTTGGCCGGTTACTGCAGTGATGGCTTCTTCGACTGCCTGCTGCACGCTGGGGCCGTGCTTTTGCCGCTGCAGGCCCTGAAACGGAGCGCCGTCAAATTCCAGCGTAAACGCAAAGCGGGTCACTCCAACCTGACCCCTGCTGCAACCGGCTTGCCGCGCAGGAAGTCGCCTGTATCCATGACTGGCTTACCGGCGCGCTGGATACGCAAGGGGCGGACCGCGCCGCTGCCGCAAGCGATGGTCAGCGCATCGTCCAATGTGGTTCCTGGTGTGCCCGCACAATCCGCAATTTCAGCCTTGAGGACCTTCACCCGTTCACCGTCCAGTGCAAGCCAGGCGCCGGGGAAAGGCGCAAATGCGCGAATTTGGCGCTCGATTACCGCTGCATCTTGCGCAAAGTCGATCTGCGCTTCGGCCTTGTCGATCTTGGGTGCGTAACTGGCCGCTGCATCATCTTGCGGCACCGGATGCAGCGATGGGAGATCAATCAGCGTGCCGACCATCAATTGCGCCCCGATTTCGGCCAGTTCGGCAGTGAGATCTCCAGCAGTCTTGTTGTCAACTGCGGTGCGGGCGACGGCCAGCATTGGACCAGTATCCAGCCCTGCTTCCATCTGCATGATCGTGATGCCAGTCACTGCATCGCCTGCGAGAATTGAGCGCTGGATCGGGGCAGCGCCGCGCCAATGCGGCAACAGGCTGGCATGGACATTGAGGCAGCCATGCCTGGGAGCATCGAGGACCGCTTGCGGCAGGATCAGGCCGTAGGCCGCCACCACCGCAATATCAGCGTCCAGTGCGACAAATTCGGCTTTTGCTGCTGCGGATTTCAGACTGGCGGGGCAGCGCACGTCGATCCCGCGAACTTCCGCTTCGATCTGCACGGGCGAGGGCTGCAATTTCTTGCCTCGGCCAGCGGGGCGTGGCGGCTGCGTATAAGCGGCGAGCAGTGTGTGGCCCGCGTCAGCAAGCGCGGCTAACGTCGGCACTGCGAAAGCGGGCGTTCCCATAAAAATGATGCGCATGGGGTGTTACGTCGGCCTTCCTATTGCTGGGCGCAACCCCTATCGTTGCGGGCATGGCATCGCAAGAGATCGAGACACTGGCATCGGCGCTGGCGCGGCTCCCCGGGCTAGGCCCGCGATCGGCGCGGCGCGTAGTGCTGTGGCTGGTCAAACGGCGCGAGACTGCACTGGTGCAATTGCTTGATGCATTGGAGCAAGTGCGCGGCAGGCTGATTGAATGCGAAACCTGCGGCAATGTCGATACCAGGAACCCGTGCGGCATCTGCGGTGACCCACGCCGCGACCAAAGCGCAATCTGCGTGGTTGAGGATGTCGCTGATCTATGGGCGCTCGACCGGGCGAAATTGTTTACCGGGCGCTATCATGTGTTGGGCGGCAGACTGTCGGCGCTGGACGGAGTGCGGCCCGAGGACCTTAATATCGGCACTCTGCTCGACCGGGTTGCGGTGGGCGGAATTGACGAAGTGGTGCTGGCAATGAACGCCACGTTGGAAGGGCAAACCACCGCGCATTACATTGCTGAACGGCTAGAAGGCGCGCCAGTGCGGATCACCCAATTGGCGCATGGCCTGCCAGTGGGTGGGGAACTCGACTACCTCGATGAAGGCACTTTGGCGCAGGCGTTGCGTGCGCGCCGCCCGGTAGGCTGAACCGCGCTGCCATATCCGCATTGCGAAATCGGCCAAGGCGCACTATTTACTGTGCATGGCTATCCGTGAAATCCTCGAAGTGCCGGACCCCCGGCTCAAAACCATCTCGTCCCCGGTCGTGAAATTCGATGATGAACTCAAGACGCTCGTCGATGATATGTTTGCAACGATGTATGATGCTCCCGGCATCGGTCTTGCGGCGATTCAGGTTGGTGTGCCGCTGCGTGTACTGGTGATTGATTTGCAGCCCGATGATCCTGATGCCGAGCCGGAAGTGTGCAATCACGGCGGCCACCAGCATACCCATCAGCCGACGCTGAAACAGCCGCGCGTTTTTGTTAACCCAGAGATTCTTGAGCCAGCGCAGCAGTTGGCGACCTATTCCGAAGGTTGCTTGTCTGTGCCCGATATCTACGCCGATGTTGATCGTCCGGCGACGTGCCGGGTGCGTTATCAGGACGTTGAAGGGGCTGTGCATGAGGAAGATCTGGGCGGTCTGATGGCGACCTGCATTCAGCACGAGATGGACCATCTCGAAGGCATCCTGTTCATCGACCACCTGAGCCGTCTGAAACGCCAGATGGTGCTCAAGAAGCTGGACAAGTTGCGCAAGGCCGCCTGAAACGGGAATATTTCCCGCCAGTACTGGCGTTCCTGCTCCGTTCCGCGTAGATACGAGCTATGGATCCTGTTGTTATTTCTATTATTGCCGTGGTCATTGGCCTGCTGACCGGCGTTGCGATTGGTTGGTTTCTCGGCTCACGGCCAGCTGCAGACTGGAAAGTGCGCTTTGCGGATCGCGATCAGGAAGCGAGGGAGATTGAAGGGAAGTTCAAGGCCGCCGGGGCCGAGCTGGGTCAGGCGCAGATCAGGATCGCTACGCTTGAAGCGAATGAGCAGAATTTCGACAAGCAGATCAAGCTGATGCAGGAAGCACGCGAGGAAATGCTGGCGCAATTCAAAGTCGCCGGGGATGAAGTGCTGTCAAAGGCGCAGGAAAAGCTGGCGAAAGAAGCCAATGAGCGGCTCGGGCATGCAGAAAAGACCAATAAGGAAGCGATCAAGGCGCTGCTTGCGCCCGTTGGGCAAAAGCTCCAGTCTTACGAAAAGCAGGTCGCCGAACTGGAAGCCAAGCGGGTCGATTCCTTCGGTCAGTTAGCTGGTCTGCTTGAAACCATGCGCCAGGGCCAGGAAGAGGTGAAGCGCGAAGCACAGCGGCTCGGCAATTCGCTGACCAACGCCCCCAAGGCGCGCGGGCGCTGGGGGGAACGCGCACTGCAGAATGTGCTCGAGCAATGCGGCCTTTCCGAGCATACCGATTTTCACCTCGAACATTCAATCGAAACCGAAGATGGGCGGCTGCGCCCCGATGCGATCATCAATGTACCGGGCCAGAAGAAACTGGTAGTTGACGCCAAGGTTTCACTCAACGCATATCAGGAGGCGTTCGAGGCGGATGATGACGATGTGCGCGCACAGGCGCTGGCAGCCCATGCCAAATCAATGCGCAGCCACGTGCAAACGCTGGGCACCAAAAGTTACCAGAGCCAGTTCGACGAAGCGCCCGATTATGTGATAATGTTTGTGCCGGGTGAACATTTTGTTGCCGCCGCGCTCGAAGCTGATCCTGAATTGTGGGATTTTGCATTCCGCAACCGGGTGCTGCTGGCGACGCCGACCAACCTTGTCGCTATTGCGCGCACGGTCGCGCAGGTGTGGCGTCAGGATGGGCTGGCGCAGGAAGCGCAGGAAATCGGGCGCATTGGCAGCGAGCTTTATGACCGGCTGGCGGTTGCAGCCGAGCATCTGAAGCGCGTCGGATCAGGTCTCGACAGCGCGGTTGGCAATTACAATAAGTTCGTCGGCAGCTTTGAGCGCAATGTTTTGTCGGCGGGCCGCAAGCTCAAGGAAAAGGGCATCGAGATCGGTAAACGCGAAATCGACGATGTGCCCTTGGTTGAAGCGGCACCGCGTTATACAGCAGTGGATGAAACCGGTCCGGCTGCATTTCCGGATGGCACAACCCAGATCGAATAAGAGGTGGAGAGAATTATGCGTTACCCGGCTCTGGTGGCCTTGATGCTGCTTGCTTTGGCTGGCTGTGATCGCAGCACCCCCCCGGCCGACAAGATCAAGGATGCCGCCCAGCAATTTGTGCACAAGGTTGACGGGAGCGCGCCTGAGACGATCGATTATGGCAAATATGCGCCGCGCGATGATTGCAGCGAAGTTGCCGGGGCGGATGAATTCCGCCAGCGACTAAATGCCGCAGTGAACGCGCGCGATGCAGATGCGCTGGTCCGACTTGCGGCAAGCGATGTGAAACTGGGGTTTGATGGAAGCTCCGGCGCAGATCAGCTGCGCAAGCGGCTCGCCAACAAGGACTGGCAACTGTGGGACAAACTCGACACACTCGTCACTTTGGGCTGCGCGGTAAATGATCAAGGCGGCATCACTATGCCATGGGTCGCGGCACAAGCACTGCCCGATATCGATGCGTCTGACGGCATGCTGGTGTTGGGCGAAGAAGTACGGATGCGCGCGACCCCGGGCGGGACAACGCTACGGCTGCTATCATGGGATGCAGTAGAAATGGCGGGGCCATTCCAGCCTGATGCTCCTTTCCAGCATGTAACTTTGCCGGGAGTAGGCTCGGGTTATGTCGCGACAGCCAAGCTGCGCAGCCTGCTCGATTACCGGTTGATCGCTTCCAGCCGCAACGGGAAGTGGCGCTTTACGAGCCTGGTCTCGGGGGACTGATCTGCCCAGGTCTGGCCGCATTGTTCGAGCGGCCTTAACGCTCGAGCGCGTGGAGCACTTCATAGGCCAGCACTGCGCCGGCAATCGCAGCATTCAGACTATCAGCCCGGCCGCGCATGGGCATGGTAACCCGCAGATCGCAGGCGTCTTCATAGTCGGCTGGTAGCCCGCGCGATTCGTTGCCCACCATGATGAAACACGGCGCGCGATAGGGGGCCGTCCGGTAATCCTGCGCATCGCGCAGTGATGCCGCAACCAGTTGACCCGTCCCGGTCCGCAGCCAAACGGAAAATGCCTCCCAGCTCGCTTGCCCAATCTGACAGGTGAACACAGCACCCATGCTGGCGCGCACGGCTTCTACTGAAAACGGATCGGCGCACTCATCGATCAGGATCAGCCCTCCAGCGCCTACTGCATCGCAGGTGCGCAGCATAGTCCCCAGATTGCCCGGATCGCGCAGCGCCTGCGCCACCATCCAGATAGGTGCAGCATCCCGGCGCAGTGTGGCGAGCGAGGTATCGAATTCGGCAAACATCCCGGCTACTGCCTGCGGGTTTTCCTTGCCAGTGATCTTGGCGAGAATATCGCTGCTGGTTTCGATGATTTCGCCGCCGCCATCAAGAACGGCCTGCTCCAATTCATCGAGCAGCGGGTGCGGATCGCGTGCGCCCGCCTTCACCAGTATTTCAGGTACACGGCCAGTTTCGCGAGCATCGGTAAGCAGGCGTAACCCTTCGACCAGAAATTTTTTTTCACGTCGCCGGATTTTCTTGTCTCGGAGCGACCTTAAGAATTTAACGGTAGGGTTGGAAAAGCCGGTGATCTCGCGGCGTGCAGGCGTGGACATCAGTCCTCGCCGAAACCGTCGCCTACCAGCGAACACAGCTGTTCGAGAACCTGTGCGCCGCCGCTTCCCTTGACGATCACTTCGACCGTGTCGCCCTTGGCCGCGCCCAGCATCATCAGGCCAAGGATTGAACCTCCCACCGCTTCATTGCCGTCCTTTGCCACCCGCACTTCTATGCCTTCGGGCAGCTGACTGACCGCATTGACGAATTTTGCGCTAGCCCGCGCGTGCAAGCCGCGCTGGTTAATGATCAGCATTTCGCGGCGGAATTCGGTCACGCGGCGTTCTCATTCTGTCCGAGATATTCCGAAGCGACGGTGATATAAGTACGCCCGGCGTCGCGCGCAGCGGACACTGCTTCGCCAATTGGACAGCTCTTGCGGGTGCCGGCCAGCCGAATAAGCATGGGCAAATTGATCCCTGCAATCACTTCGACATGCCCCGCTTCAAGCAGGGAAATTGCCAGATTGGACGGCGTTCCGCCAAATAGGTCGGTCAGAATGACAACACCCTTGCCATCGTTGACCCGGCGGATAGCTGCGGCGATTTCCTGCCGCTTCTTTTCCATATCGTCATTGGGCTCAATACACACGGTCGCGACAGCCTCTTGCGGGCCAACGACATGCTCCATCGCGTGGACAAACTCATTGGCCAACTGGCCATGCGTTACCAGAATAAGTCCGATCATATGCGGTAGCCATATCCTAGCGAGCGGCGGAGAGGGGAGAAGGAACTGGTCATAATGCGAACTGGGAATACCTTATGATGGGGGCCCTTCGATCTGGTCGGCGGCGCGTGATCCCAAATTGCGGTGAAGAACCGTGGGCGAAAATCCCGCATCGCGCAAGGCCTGAGCCATCATCTCCGCCGTATAGACCGATCGGTGACGTCCGCCCGTGCAGCCAAACGCAATGTTCGTATAGCTTTTGCCCTGCGCCTGATAGTGCGGGAGCAAGGTCAATAGCAATTCACGAATTTGTTCGAAAGCCTTATGGAAGGCAGGGTCCTTGTGGATGTGATCGCCCACGGGTGCATCCAACCCGGTCTGTTCGCGCAATTCAGGCACCCAATGCGGGTTGTCGAGAAAACGCATGTCAAACACCAGATCTGCCAGCGGGGGTGTTCCGCGCGCAAACCCGAAGCTGGAAATGATCACCGCCATGTCCTGCGGCGCACTTTCGGCAAAGCGTTCACGAATATGCTGCTGAAGTTCGTTGGTCGCAAAGTCACTGGTATCGACGACTGCTTCAGCCCACCTGCGCAATGGTTCAAGTAGTTCGCGCTCCGCCTGAATGCCATTCCGGACAGGGCGATCCTGCGCCATTGGGTGGCGGCGGCGCGTCTCGTTATAACGCCGTTCCAACTCGCCGCTGACGCAGTCGAGAAACAAAGTAGTGACCAGCAGGTCGTTGCGTTTCGAAAGCGATTTGACCTCTGCGATTACATCAGGCGGATTGAAGCCGCGGGTGCGTGAATCGAAGCCGATCGCCAGTGGATGGCGCGGTGCGCCCGCTTCCTGGCGTTGCACCAGGCGGCCCAGCAAACGGATCGGGAAATTGTCAATCGCTTCCCAGCCCAAATCTTCGAGCACTCGCAAAGCGGTGGTCTTGCCCGCGCCAGAAAGGCCGGTCACCAGCAGGATTTGCTGGGGCGATTCTTCAGGCGCAATGCTCGAATCGACGGACATGATGCAGTTTTGGTCCTATTTGCAGTACAAGGGAAGGGCGGATTGGCGCGGCGTGCCCGTCACGAACAATCGGTGGCGGCAGGCAGCGGCAGGCCATGGCGCTGCAGCGCGTGTTCAGCCCTTATGGCTGAAGCGGCTCCTGAACCGTCGAATTTTAGAGTAGGGAGGGGAAAGCCTTCAACCATCGCTGTATCTGCGCGCTCGATAAAGCGCGGCGCGTCAGAGGTCAGAGTGAGGCAGAGCGATATGGGTGCCTGCGTGGTCGCCAGCTGGAAAATCCCGACATTGCGAATTTCGATCAGGCCAGCGATGTTTGGCACCGGACTCGCCCAAAGCCGCCCACTGCGTAGCTGCAATGACACGCCGTCATCGCCAATCAGCTGAGCGCCGCGGTCGATCAGCATCAGCGCAAGGCTGGTTTTGCCGCTACCCGGCGGGCCTTCGATCAGGATCGCGCGGCCGCCCACAGCTACACAGGTGGACTGGCGCAGCGCTGCCCCGGTCATGGAGTCTTGGGCCTTAATTCGGGCAGACGCAGCACCATACAAGCGCCTGAGCCGCCATCATGCGCTCCCTCAGCGATGAGCGATCCATCGTGTGCCTCAGCAATCGTGCGGGCGATTGCCAGACCAAGCCCGCTGTGGTCGCCGAATGCTTCGGCATCGGGCCGCAGCGAATGGAAACGCTGGAACACTTTTTCGCGCGCATCCTCTGGTATGCCAGGACCTTGGTCGCAGACGCTGAGTACGACCAGGTCCTCATCACGGCTGACTGAAACGGTAATCTCGCCTTTCGGCGGAGAGAATGACACGGCATTGTCGAGCAGGTTTTCGATTACCCGCTCCAGCCTTGTGGGGACACCCCATACTCTTACCGGACCACTGGGCCTCACAAGATCAATTCTGCGCCCTTCATTCTCCGCCCGGTTTGCTCGTGAGGTGAGAATGGCAGCTGTAAGGTCTGCCAGATCCATTTCCTCAAATGTGGCGCGGGACATTTCTGCATCAATCCGGCTGGCATCTGCAATTTCGGTTACCAGACGGTCGATCCGGCGCACATCATGCGATGCTATATCGGTCAATTGCGTGCGCAATTCGGGGTCGTCTACGCGTCCGAGCGATTCAATGGCGCTGCGTAGGCTCGCGAGCGGATTCTTGATTTCATGCGCCACATCCGCCGCAAAATGATCCACCGCGTCAATTCGCTGGCGCAGCGCATTGGTCATATCGGATACTGCCCGTGCGAGCAGGCCAATTTCATCATGTCTTTCGGGTAAACGCGGCACTTCGACCTGGCGGTCGCGCCCCAGCCTGACCCGGATGGCAGCGCGGGCCAAGAGGCGCAAGGGCCGGACAATGGTACGCGCCATGAATAGTGACAGCGCAATCGATACCAGCAGCGCCAGAAACACCGCACTGACCAGAGTGGACCGCGCGCTTCTGACCGAATCGGTAATATCCACTGCATTGCGCGTGGTGAGCAACGTCGATCCTTTGAGCCCGACCGGCGCTGCGGCGTTGATTACCGGGGTCCCATCGGGCGCGTCGCGCAGCTGGATCTGGGTGAGCCCTTCTTCCCGCGCACGGGCCAGTTCGGGCCACGAATTTGCCCGCGCTTCTGCAGGTTCGACATAATCGGGGATCGGTTCAGCGCCCACGATCGTATCGACTGCGCGGTCAAGAATGCGGGCAAAATCCTCGCGCCAGGCCTGGTTTGCTGGATCATCAAACGTGAAAGCAGGTGCGTCGAGCTTGAAACTGTCAGCCCACAGGTTGCCTTGCGAATCGAACATTCGCAGGCGCATGCGTTGCTCCTTGCCAATCTGGATCAACAGCGCTTCCTGGCGGCTGCGGCTGGCACCTGCCAGCGCTTCGGCAGTGATCTGCGCTTCGATCCGTGCCAGTTTGTAGCGTTCGTTGAGCAGCTGCTTGCGGTAGCCATCAAGATAGAAAATGCCGCCGCCCAGCAGCGCCAGCGGCAGCAGGTTTACGGCCAGAATACGCGAGGTAAGCGACAAGCGGCTGGACCAGCGCAGCCGGTCAATCCGTGCTTCCATTCGCGACCCCGAACCGGTTTCATCCATCAGTGAAACTATAACCTGCACCGTAGAGCGTCTCGATTGCGGAAAATGTGTCATCAACGGTGCGGAATTTGCTTCGCATCCGCTTGATGTGGCTGTCGACCGTTCGGTCATCGACGAACATGTCTTCAGCGTAGGCTGCATCCATCAACTGGTTGCGCGATTTGATAACCCCGGGCCGAATGGCCAAAGCCTCCAATATCAGAAATTCAGTAACGGTAAGCGACACCGGCTTGGTGTTCCAGCTGACATTGTGCCGCGCCGGATCCATCACCAGGCGGCCGCGCTGCAGGATATTGGCAGGGTCTTCCTTGTCGGTCACTTTTTCCGGATTGGCATCGTCCGCCAGCGCAGCATTGCGCCGCAATATCGCGCGGATCCGGGCAAGCAGCAGCCGCAAACTGAACGGCTTGGCAATGTAATCGTCAGCACCCTGTTCGAGGCCGGCCTCTTCGTCCCGCTCATCATCCTTACTGGTCAGGAAAATCACTGGCAGTGCCGAATGCCGCCGCAATTCGCGCAGTAATTGCATCCCGTCCATCCGCGGCATCTTTATGTCGAACACCGCCAGATCGGGCGGATTTTCCAGCAACGCCTTCAGGGCCGCTTCGCCATCGGAATACAGCCGCGTCGCGTAACCTTCCGCTTGCAGGGCAATCGAAACCGTCGTCAGAATGTTACGGTCATCATCGACCAGCGCGATGACCTTTTGCTGCACCTCCAGAGGCGCAGCACCGTTACCGCCCCCGCGGTTTGCAGCCGCTGGGCCCATGGCCTCAAAATCTGTCTGTTCAATCGGCGTGCTTTCCATTTGGGCAGATTACCCGCTTCGGTGCGGCGAAACAACGAATTGCCGCGCATTTAGTGCAAGTTTACCTCAAAACCGGGGCTGTTCGTTTGACGACCGCCTGCCGGGCAACTAAGGGCTGAAGCGCCGATTGTGCATTCGTATGCATGCGACTCGGGCGCGATTCTGCTGCCCTATTTAGCCTGGCCCCTATCAGGAGATTATTGTGACCACGCCGCTTTCCATTTCGCTTGCCGATCAGGGCTTCATAACCGCTGCCAGAATTCATCCCAATTACGGCACTGACGCGCTAGTAGAGCAGGCAGTGGCTCGCGGTGAAGGCAAGCTGGCCAAGCATGGCCCGCTGGTAGTTGAAACGGGTACCCACACGGGCCGCGCGGCGAAGGACAAGTTCATCGTACGCGATGCGACAACCGAAGACTCAGTATGGTGGGGCAAAGTCAATGCCGCGATGACGCCCCAACACTTTGCCAACCTCAAGGTAGATTTTCTGAGCCATTTGGCGGCCAAGGACGATTTGTTTGTGGCCGATCTGTTTGGCGGATCACAGCCTGAATATCGGGCCAAGGTCCGCGTGATCAATGAATTGGCCTGGCATAATCTGTTTATCCGGACTCTGTTGGTGCGTCCCACCGAACAAGAACTGGCGGGCTTTGATCCGGAATATACGATCATCGACCTGCCCAGCTTCCGCGCCGACCCTCAGCGTCATGGCTGTCGCAGCGAAACTGTCATTGCGGTCAATCTTTCCGAGAAGCTGATCCTGATCGGCGGCACCAAATATGCTGGCGAAATGAAGAAGAGCGTCTTTGGCATTCTCAACTTCCTGCTGCCGCCTCAGGGCGTGATGCCGATGCATTGTTCGGCAAATATCGGGCAAGATGGCAAGACGGCTGTGTTCTTTGGCCTTTCGGGCACAGGCAAGACCACACTGTCGGCCGATGCCAGCCGCACGCTGATTGGTGACGATGAACACGGCTGGTCCGACACGGCGGTGTTCAACTTTGAAGGCGGTTGCTACGCCAAGGTTATCCGCTTGTCGCAGG
Organism: Erythrobacteraceae bacterium; assembly: GCA_024642545.1. GTDB lineage: Bacteria > Pseudomonadota > Alphaproteobacteria > Sphingomonadales > Sphingomonadaceae > Allopontixanthobacter. The sequence goes on along the minus strand of JAHEAW010000035.1, from coordinate 858 downwards.
AAGCCGAGCCGGAGATTTATGCGACCACGCAAATGCCCGGCACGGTGCTGGAAAATGTGGTCATGGATGCAGACGGCAACCTAGACCTCGATGACAACAGGCTGGCCGAAAATACTCGTGCGGCGTATCCGTTGAGCGCTATTCCCAATACTTCAATGCATAATCTCGGTCCGGTTCCTAGCAATGTGATCATGCTGACTGCCGATGCCTTCGGCGTGCTGCCCCCGATTTCGCGCCTGACCCCTGACCAAGCGATGTATCACTTCTTGTCTGGCTATACTGCCAAGGTTGCGGGGACCGAAATCGGCGTGACCGAGCCTGAGGCGACATTCAGCACCTGTTTTGGCGCGCCCTTCATGCCGCGTCACCCCAGCGTTTACGGCAATTTGCTCAAGAAGCGGATTGCTGAGGGCGGAGCGCAGTGCTGGCTGGTCAATACCGGCTGGACTGGCGGCAAATATGGCACTGGTAACCGGATGCCAATCAAGGCTACCCGCGCTCTGCTCAATGCAGCGCTTGATGGCAGCCTCAATGCTGCAACTTTCCGCAAGGACCCCAATTTCGGTTTTGAAGTGCCGGTGGCGGTCGACGGGGTCGATAGCGCCATTCTCGATCCGCGCAGCACTTGGGCCGATGGCGAGGAATACGACAGGACTGCCCAGAAGCTGGTGCAGCTGTTCATCGCCAACTTTGCTGAATTTGCACCATACGTTGACGATGGGGTGCGCGGTGCAGCGCCGGTCCAGCAGGCGGCGCCGCAAGCCGCCTGAGATTTACCCAGTCACCCGCGTAAGCGGGTGGGAGAGGAGCCCTCTTTCCCTGCCGACGCCATGGCATGGGAAAGGGGGCTTTTTATTC
>JAHEAW010000128.1 GCA_024642545.1 Erythrobacteraceae bacterium | reverse complement strand
CCAGTCGCGTTCAGGTGTGTGGCCATAGACCGCTGCGGGTGTCGCATGAGTAATGCGAGTGGTGGTGACAATGCCAATTGCTTTCCCGGCTCTGGCAAGGTCTTCAGCGGCATTGGGCACCACATTGGCCAATGCCTCTTCGCAATCACCGCGCTGGGCGGCAGGGCCTATCCCGATCACTCCGGCGCGGGTCTTGACCCCGGTATTCATCGCAGTCGCGGTTCCCGCGCTATCTGGTACCTGCTGGTTGGATTCGTAAGTTTTGACGAAGGCAACATCGGGAAAATGTTCGAAGGAGAGCAGGTTTTCTTCACCCGTTTCGCCGCGTGACTGGCCATCATAAATGCGCGCAGCAGTTACGGTAGAAATACCCATTCCATCACCGATGAAAAGAATGACGTTCTTCGCCTGACGCGCCAGTTTAGTGGGTTTTTCGGATGCAACTGCAGGCTCCTTGGCCTGAACCAAGCTGCCGACGCTCAGGGCGAAGATCGAAAAGGCAAGCAATGCGCGTGAGGTGTTGTTCATGAAGCAAGTGTTTCCCAATAGTCGTGCCGCATATCGCGTAGTGACGCTTTGTGACCTAATGACGACGGTAATTTTTGCCAAGCTGCTTCATCGCCTGCACAAGGTGGCGGCCAGGGTGGATGCCCCGGCCGCCACTTTCTTGCTTGCGCTATGGCCTAGTTGCCCGCGGCAGCGGCAGATGCGCCAGATTGCGCGCTGCCGCTACCTTGCGCCATCACCAGGCCCGAACCATTGGCTGACAACAAGTTGGCAGGGACGGTTGTCCTGGTACCTCTGGCGGTCATCACCACTTGCTGCACCTGCCCCTCATTGTTGGCGATTACTTGTTTGACCTTGCCGATTTTGGTGCCATCAGCCGCGAGGACCGGCATACCGGGCGTGACTGCAAAGGCGCTTTGTCCGGCGGCGGCTGCGCTTCCTGCTGCAGCAAGCGGCATCGATGTGAGGCCCGTCATGCCCATGCCACTGCCCGAAGCGCTGCCCGAGGCATTGCCCGAAGATGCTTTAGTTCCTGCAGTGTTGGCTACGCCGTTTGCCGCACCAGTTGCCAAGCTGGCACCATTGGAGGCACCAGTGCGGACCCTGGAAACAAGTGGGCTGGCCGCTCCGCGAGCCTGTGTCACACCCCCCTGCGCAGCCGAGGTTAGCGCATCAGTCCCAATCAACTGTGTCTGAGCGCTACCGCTTCCCTGCGCCGAGCCAGTGCCCGAGACAGAACCGGTCATCGGTGCGATTGGCGTATTTGCCAATTGGGTGAGGTCGGCTGTGCCACTGGCAGAGGCACGGCGATTGGCCTCGACACTACCCGACCGGGCATTGGCCTTCTGACTGCCGCTGGTTGAACCGGTTGCGTCAACCGCGCCGCGAGTTGTGCTCCGAATGGTGTCAGTAGTGGTCTGCAGCGGCATTCCGATTGGGCCAGCGCCGATGTTGCCGGCCCCGCCAAGCGCGCCGCCAACCATTCCGCCAATGCCGCCGCCGCCCAGCAGCTGGGCGTGTGCAGGAACGGAAACAAGTGCGAGCGCCGATGCGGCAATAAGAAGATTTTTCATGGTCAATCCTTTCATCCAGTTTCGCGGGAGGCTGCTTGCCGCCCGCTCAAGGACAAAACGGATCGACGTTCCGGTTTAATCCATCAGGTTCAAAAAAAATTCATTTCTTTCGGGCGCAACTGCCGCACAGCAGTCCGTGGCCATAGGTCGGATCTGCGCCGCGAGGACCAAGATCTCGAGCTTCGTGATTGAGTGCCGAGCGCCAGTCGGCCGTATGTGCCAGCGCGGCGGCCGCGCGCCCGGCGACCAGCGGCGTTGCAAAGGAGGTACCACGCACCTTGATGGTCTGTCCGGCGGCATTGACTGCAAACATATCTGCGCCCGGAGCGGCATAATCGAGATGCAGCGCATGCCCGGCTTCAATCAATGCACGGTCGTGGCCATCAACACCGGTGACTGCAATTACGCCGGGATAAGATGCGGGAAAGGCGGGCGGGGCCGCCGGGCCATCATTGCCCACTGCCGCAACGAAGATTATGCCCTTTGCCTGCGCGGCTGCCACTGCGCGGGAGAGAAGAGGGTTCTCTGGTCCCACCAGACTTATGCTGATGACCTTGCTGCCAATATTGGTCAACCAGCCAAGCGCACGGGCAATGGCCAGCGCATTGCCTCCAGCCGGATCGCTGCCATAGACATCAGCGACATAGATTGTGGACGCGCCTGCAACGTGCAGCAGCGAGGCGACCTCGCTCCCATGATTGTTGGCAAGGGGAGCGCCGGACGCGAAGCCCTTTGTCCCGGCGATGCGAATGGTTGGGCCGACTGCCCCGTCGATCATGCCAACGGGCACCGATGCCGTGGAGCGCGCTATGGCAGCTGCGCCTGACGTTGCCGCGCTGGCCGTACCTCCCGCTGCGAAATTGAGCGTATCGGCGCTTACAGTCAGTTGCGGCATGCGCTGCATCAGCAGCCGCTGCGCTTGGACAAGCGTCATTGCCTTGGGCACAGTGACAGTGATCACCTCTATACCAAGGCCGCCAATCGACTCTGGTACATTGACTGCAAACCCCAACGCCTTGAGTTCGATACAATCCGCAGGCGATGCATCGAGCACGAGCAGTTCACCTTTGCGTGCTGGATTGTTTGCCACGTCAAGTTCGATACTGTCACGGTTACGCCGGACCAGTTTGCTGAGCGTAGCAAGGCGCTGGCGGGCCATTCTGTCTGCCGTGCGCGCGAGATTCTGCGGCAACGCTTCAATCTGGCGCTCTACCGGATCAAGTATTTGGCCTGCACCTGGAAGCGGCAAGCTGGGCAGCGCCAATTGTGCCGCCACCGGTGAAGCGGCCAAACCCATGGCACACACGCAGATAACTAGTTGGGGACGTCGCATCATTCGCCTTTTGACTATTGTGCATTAAGCATGGATGAAACGTCCGGCGCCAGCCGTTTAATCCATGGAAGGCAAGGACACTGAGAAACGCTTTCGAACAGGATGTGTTGGACCTGTTGCCGCGGCTGCGCCGTTTTGCAATTGGTCTGGCTGGTCATCCGTTTGACGGTGACGATCTTTGCCAAATGACGATCGAACGTGCGCTGACTAATCGTGCAAAATGGCAGGAAGGCACGCGGCTCGATAGCTGGATGTATCGAATCATGCGCAATATCTGGATTGATGAAGCCCGCAGCCGCACACGCCGTGGGCGGACCTTTGTCGATGAAGAAGCGGGCTTTGCCATTGGCAGCGAAGGGGCGCAGGAAGCGCAAGTGGAGTTGGGTAATGTTGGCCGCGCGATGGAGCGCCTTCCCGACGACCAACGTGAGGCGGTACTGCTGGTGATGGTAGAAGGCTATGCTTATAAAGAAGCCGCCGAAATCATCGGCTGTCCGATTGGCACGCTCAATTCGCGACTGGTGCGCGGGCGTGATGCGCTGCTGGCAATTCTAGGGGATGCTGCATGACCATCACACCTGAAGAGTTGGCGGCTTTTGCTGATGCTGAAATCATTGGTGAACGTCGGGCCCAAATCGAAGCTGCCATTGCAGCGGATCCAGCGCTTGCGCAGCAACTTGCGGCACATAATGCCCTGAAGGCGCAATTAAGCGCCCATTTTGCGCCAATACTCAAAGCACCTTTGCCGGACCGGCTGACCGTGCCGCTGGGCGGGCATGATACGGTTATCAGTTTTGCCGGGGCGCGAGGCAAATTGGCGGTACGAAAGAGCAATCTTCGGTGGGGCTGGGTGGTTGGCCCGGCGCTGGCCGCTTCGTTGGCCATAGCGGTGTTCTTGCCGCGCGGGAGCGGCGAGGCCGCTGGGTTTGCTGGGCCGAAGCTGGCGCTGGCGCTTGATGAACAATTGGTCGCCACCCAGCCTGCCGATGCGTCAACGCGCATTCTGGTAAGCTTCAAGCGGCCCGATGGGTCCTATTGCAGGGCTTTCAACGGGAGTGCTGAAAGCGGCATCGCTTGTCGTGAGAACCGCGGCTGGAAGCTGATTGATGCACTGCCAGGTTCGACTGGTGCGCGGAACCAGTTTAATCAGGCTGGGTCGGAAAATGCGACGCTACTCGCAAAGGTGCAGCAAATGGCAGATGGTCCCGCGCTCGACAGCAAGCAGGAAGCGGCGGCAGCCAGGGATGGCTGGCGCTAAACCGCACCTCCCGACATGAAAAGGGCCGGATTGCTCCGGCCCTTTTTGCTGTAAGACTTTATGTAATCTACTTGCCAACTGTGACCACACTGGCGCGATATCCGCGCTTGGCCATGTGGTGAATATAGACCTTGCGCTCGTGCGACAACTCATGGCCATATTCATCCCATGCGTGGCGCTGATCCTTGATTTTGTGGGCGTGACGCAGGTCGTTGGTAAGTTCCTTTTGCGCTTCGAGAATGTTGATCCGGTAGTTGAACCATTGCTTGTTCTGAATGCCCGCAATTGGCGCGGTAATGATGAGCTGTTCTTCCTGATGTGCGGCAGCTTCTTCATACATCATTGGCAGTGCTGCCTGCGCCGTAGTGGCAATTGCCATTAGGGCGAGAACGGGGGCGGCTGTAATTAGTTTCATGGCTTTCTCCTGTTGTTCCGGCGCCGTCTGACGGGCCGTCAAGAGAAGAACGGACGGGCATTCTCGTTTAATCCGCTCACTGGCAAAATTCTTGATTGCCCAAGACAACGTATTCTTGCGGTCAGACGCTGGAAAATGCGGAGGTGGGCTTCTAGACCCTGGCGCAAGCCACTACTGTTGGCCGGAGGTCGTGTGATGAAAAAATTGATAGTAACCGGGTTTGGATTGGCTGCGCTTCTGCTCTCCTCACCGTCGCTGGCGCACAGCGGACCCGCAACAGCCGAACAAAACAAAAACGCCCGTAAGCTGTTGTTTGATGAAGAATTTGACGGATCAACGCTTGACCGGTCAAAGTGGAATGTCGAGGGGCCCGAATTCTGGGTGAATAACGAACTTCAGGCCTATGTTGATGCGCCTGAAACCATCCGCATTCTGCCAGCAGGCACCGTCAAGGGCGCAACCGGCGGTGTGTTGATATTGCAGCCACATTGGGTGGAACACTTTACCACGCCAACCGGGCGGAAGACCAATTTTGTATCGGGGCGGATCAACACTAAAGGCAAATTTGCTGTCAATCATGGGCGGATTGAAGCCAGGATCAGGATGCCTGATGCAGCCGGGGTGTGGCCAGCGTTCTGGCTGCTGGGCGGAGGCAACTGGCCCGCCACGGGCGAAGTCGACATCATGGAATACGTCGGGGAAAAAGACTGGGTTGGCGTGGCGATGCACGGCCCGGGCTATTCCGGTGAGACGCCGCTGGTGAACAAGTTTTTCTTCGATACCGGCACCGATGTGACTCAGTGGCATGATTACGCAGTGGAGTGGGAGAAGAACCAGCTTTTGTTCGAAATTGACGGACGGCTGATCTACCGCGTGACCCGCCCGATGGTTGAATATTACGGCAAATGGCGGTTCGATAACCCCAAGCACATAATTCTCAATTTTGCTGTCGGCGGAGTCTATCCGCTCAAGACCAATGGAATCACGAAGCCGTTCACAGGCTTGCCTCAGGCGACGGTAGACAAAATCAAACAGGGCCAGATCGCTTTGGAAGTTGATTGGGTCCGGGTCTATGCTCCTAAGGGCGAATAGGTGCCCGGACTGCTCGCTTCCGAAGAAGCTTACGATCGTCTTACCTGGTTTGTGCTGTCAGAGCAGGGTGCGCATGGCGCCCGGTTCTTCCCTCACCCGGCGCGATTCGCACTCCATCAGTTCCTTTAGCTCAAGGTGTTTGGGGCGTTCTGCCCGGGCGCGCAGGACCTGGTTTATCCGCCACATCAGGAAAGTCTGGTCAAACGGCTTGCGAATATAATCCTGTGCTCCG
>JAHEAW010000127.1 GCA_024642545.1 Erythrobacteraceae bacterium | reverse complement strand
CGCCGCACAGCCAGGGAAGATGGTCCCGCTCTGGCGGATGATCTGCGTGCTGCGCGCTTTCCGGTTGGTATTTTGCGCGAGTGATCCTACATGGATGGCATGACAACATTTCTCGTAATTGTGCTGATTGTGCTATGTGCGCTGGTGGTGATCTCCTTGGTCAGGGGCATTATTGCCTTTCTCAAAACCACCAAGATCGATCTGGAAAGCGGCGGGGCTGAACAAGTCACCGAAATGCAACTGCTGCAGAACAAGATGATGTTCAACCGGATCAAATATCAGGCGCTGGCAATTGTTGTGATCGCGATCATCATGGCGATCAGCCGCTAAAGCTGAAACGGGTCCGGCGTGGTCAAGCTCAACAAGATTTACACCCGCACCGGCGATGATGGATCGACCGGGCTGGTGGACGGTTCGCGCTGTGCCAAGCATGGCCTGCGGGTCGAGGCGATTGGCACAGTGGATGAAGCCAATAGCGCGATTGGTCTTGCCGCAGTGGTAATGGCCGGCGGCGCCGACGCAGCCGATCTGTTCCGCATCCAGAACGACATGTTTGATCTTGGTGCTGATTTGGCAACGCCGCTGGGCGATGCAGGCGGCGCGGATTTTGCCCCATCGGACATGGTGCTGCGGATGGTCGCGCAGCAGACATTGCGGCTCGAAACAGCAATAGACCAGGTCAATCAGCGGCTCGAACCGCTGGCCAGCTTTGTCCTTCCCGGCGGCAGCGAGGCATCGGCGCGCCTGCACGTCGCGCGCGCGGCCGTCCGTCGGGCGGAGCGCAGCATTGCCGCACTGGCCGCGCAGGAGCCGGTCAATCCTGCTGCGCTGACATATATCAACCGGCTGTCGGATTACCTCTTCGTCCTTGCCCGCGCCGCCAATGATGATGGCACCAGCGAAGTAAAGTGGGTTCCGGGCGGGAGCCGCTAGGCAAGCAGCACTTCACTCGCTAACAGGCCGACTACCGCAGTTGCGAAGGAATGGGTGCGTTGCAAAAAACGATGAAAACAATCGCCGTGATCGGTGCCGGTCAGATGGGATCGGGGATTGCCCAGACCATTGCCCAGCACGGTATGGATGTGCTGCTTGCGGATGTCGATCTGACCGTGGCGGAAGGGGCCAAATCAGCGATTGAGGCGGCGTTTGGCAAGCTTGTCGGCCGCGGCAAGCTGGAGATTGCCGGTGCCGAGGCAGCGATTGCGCGCATTACGCCGATTGCTGAATATGCCCCGATGGCTGCTGCCCAGCTGATTATCGAGGCGGCGACTGAGAAGGAAGCAATCAAGCAGGCGATCTTCACACAAGCGAGCAAGGTGCTGGCGCCCGATGCGATCATGGCCAGCAACACATCATCCATTCCGATAACGCGGATGGCTAATTTCTCCCCCGATCCAGCGCGGTTCATTGGCTTGCATTTCTTTAACCCGGTCCCGGTGATGGGCTTGATCGAGATCATACCGGGTCTGGCGACCAGTGCAGAGACGACAGCGCGCACCCGCGCCTTTGCCGAAAGCCTGGGCAAGCAAGTGGTCGAAGTGCAGGACGAACCGGGCTTTGTGGTCAACCGCATCTTGATCCCGATGCTGAATGAAGCGGCTTTCGTGCTGGGTCAGGGAACTGCCAGCATTGCGGACATCGACAAGGGATGCCGAATTGGCCTCAACCACCCGATGGGGCCGCTGGAACTGGCTGATTTTGTCGGACTCGACACCGTGCTCGATATTGTCCGGATTTTGCAGAAAACCACTGGCGATGCAAAATATCGTCCGGCGCCGCTACTGGTCAAATATGTCGAGGCAGGGTGGCTGGGCCGCAAGACCGGCCGGGGCTTTTACGATTATTCAGGCGGCACGCCCGTGCCGACACGCTGAGACCGCTCTAGGGGGTCCACAGCGCCACAATCAGCGCCGCCGCGCCAGACACCACAGCATAAGCGATCCAGCGCAGATTGGGCAGGTCGATTGTGTGACGCCTGAGCTGGGCGAAGGAGCGCCGCGTGCGCTGCTCTGCTCCGAGCGTGACGATGATCGCCAGCACGATCAACATTGTTGCAATAACTTGCGGAAGCCAGGTCGGTTCGAGTTTGCCGAACAAGGCGTGAAAGCCCAGTGCGATGCCGATCATCGCCAGCGCGGTACGGACCCATCCGGCAAAGGTCCGCTCGAGTGCCAGCAACGTGCGGTCTTCCGCCCAGTCTGTGCGCTCTTCCGCCAACCGGGTGCTTTCGTCGGCCGCTTTGGCCTGATTAGTGGGGAAGCTCTCCATCATCGATGACAATAGCCGTATCGTCATCATGTGCAATCTGATCGACTACCTTGTCAGGGTCGATATCGGGGCTCGGGTCGATACCTTCTGCCGGATCGATCAGTTCTGCGTCTGAAGCAAAAGTGGCTTCGCTGGAACTCTGCACTTCGTCGGGGACATTGCGGTCAATCATAATGACGGGGCGCTTGTCCGGCGTAGCCAATTTCTTGGTCTGATCCCGATAGGATCCGCGTGACTGGTTGATGCCCTTGGCAGCTTGCAACAGCAAGCCTTCATGTCCATTGCTGCCAATCAAACTCGCCGCCGCCGCAGCGACGAGCAAGACGAGGAATAATGCTCCCCAGCGGCTGCCGAACACGTAGTTTCGCATTCGATTCCGCTACGCAAACAGGGTTAAGATTCGGTTTCTGAGGCCGCGCGTTTCAATTCATAAAGCAATTCAAGCGCTGCCCTTGGGGTAAGCGCGTCGACATCAACTTGTGCCAGCTTTTCGCGCAAGTGATCCTGCGGCGGAGATGCGGCTTCCTGTGCAGCGGCAAACAAAGGGAGGTCCCCTAGCCCGGCAGCCAGTCCGCCCGTTTCCCCGCGGTTCTTCTCCAGCCGGTCCAGCACCGCTTTGGCCCGGGCCACGACTGGCTTGGGAACTCCCGCCAGCTTGGCCACCGCGAGACCGTAGCTGCGGTCTGCCGGACCTTTGGCAAGCTCGTGCAGTAATACCAGGTCGCCGCTCCACTCGCGTGCGCGCACATGATGCAGTGACAAGGCGTCGCAGCTTTCAGCCAGCCGCGACAATTCATGGTAATGGGTGGCAAACAGACAGCGGCAGCGGTTTACTTCATGTATGGCTTCGACCACTGACCAAGCCAGCGCCAGCCCATCATAGGTCGATGTTCCGCGGCCAACCTCATCCAGAATAACAAAGCTGCGCTCGCTCGCCTGTGCCAGAATTGCCGCAGTTTCAACCATCTCGACCATGAAGGTTGACCGCCCGCGCGCCAGATTATCCGATGCACCGACACGGCTGAACACAGTATCGACCAGTCCGATGGTTGCGCTTGTCGCCGGAACATAACCACCCGCCTGTGCCAGCAGCACAATCAGCGCATTTTGCCGCAGAAAAGTCGACTTGCCGCCCATATTCGGCCCGCCAATCAACCATAGCCGATCTTGGACAGACAGCGTGCAATCATTGGCAACAAACCGTTCACCCGAACGGGCCAAAGCGGCTTCGACCACCGGGTGCCGTCCGCCTTGGATTGCCAGAACGCTGTCTTCGCTGATCTGCGGCCGACACCATCCGCCTTCGGCAGCGCGCTCTGCCTGCCCAGCGGATACATCGATCCGGGCCAGCGCCTGGGCAGTGCGGGCGATGGCCTCACGCGATGCCATTACTTGCGTGCTCAGCTGTTCGAAATGGGCCTCTTCCGCTGCCATTGCATGACCGCCCGCCTGTGCAATTCGGGAGGCTTCCTCATGCAATTGCAGCGAGTTGAACCGCACTGCACCAGCCATGGTCTGCCGATGCGTGAAGCCGCTGCCGGGTGCCATCAACAGGTCGCCATGTTTGGCAGGCACTTCGATAAAATAGCCGAGCACACCATTATGCTTGATCTTGAGCGCGGCGATGCTGGTTTCGTCACGGTAGCGGCTTTCGAGCGCGGCGATTGCACGTCGTGCATTGCCTGATACGCTGCGCAGTTCATCAAGCGCGGCGTCATACCCTTCAGCAATGAAACCGCCTTGCGCGCGCTCAGTCGGCGGAGATGCAACCAACGCCCGCTGCAGCATATCGACCAAGGCGCCCTGACCGGTCAGTTCGGGCAGCAGGCGTTCAAGCAGACCGGGGCGGTCCGCCTTGCCCGCAAGAAAATCGCTTATCCGCCGTGCTTCTGCCAGCCCATCGCGAATCTGTCCGAGATCGCGCGGGCTGCCTCTGCCTGCGACAACCCGCCCCAAGGCGCGGCCAATGTCGGGTAGAGCGCGGAGCACTTCGCGCAAATCCGCGCGCAGCAGCGGGTCATCATGTAACCAGTGGACAAGGACGAGTCTCGCTTCGATAGCTTCGCGGCTGAGCAGCGGGGCAGACAAGTCGTCCGCCAGTTGGCGCGCGCCTGCCCCTGTTGAACAGCGATCAATCGCGGCGATCAGGCTGCCTGTGCGGGTCCCCTGCTGTGACTGGAGTATCTCCAGACTGGTGCGCGTGGCCTCGTCCATCGTCAGTGTGTCCGCCTGACCCCGCGCGAGCGGGGGCAGAAGAAGCGGCAGATTGCCGCGTCCGACATGGTCTAGATAGGTGATGAGGCCGTTTGCCGCAGCCAGCATCGGGCGGGTGAAACTACCAAAAGCATCCAGCGTTGCTACGCCGTGAAGTTGTGTGAGTTGCAGTTTGCCCTGATCGCTGCTGAAATCCGGCTGAGGCCGCAAGATGGCGCTGTCTGGTGCCGCGCTCCACCCGTCTGGCGCGACCAGTTCGCTGGCTCCGATGCGGGCCAGGGCGGCTCCCATCGTTTCGGTCGGACATTCTTCCAGTTCCATCCGCCCGGTTGAAATATCGCAGGCCGCAATGCCGATCGTGCCGCGCAAGTCGCAAATTGCGGCCAGAACATTGGCGTGGCGTGGTTCAAGCAGCGATTCTTCAGTCAATGTACCGGCTGTGACGAAGCGGACGATGTCGCGGGCTACCAGTGCCTTTGATCCACCGCGCTTTTTGGCCTCTTCCGGGGTTTCGACTTGTTCAGCAATCGCAACCCGGCAGCCGGCCTTGATCAGCCTTGCGAGATATCCTTCAGCTGAATGGACCGGCACGCCGCACATCGCCACTGGCTGGCCATCATGTTCGCCCCGGCTGGTCAGCGCAATGTCGAGAATGGCGGCAGCTTGCCTGGCATCCTCGAAGAACAATTCGAAAAAGTCACCCATGCGGTAGAACAGCAGACAACCTTCAGCCTCGCGCTTGAGAGCGAAATATTGCTGCATCATCGGAGTTGGCCCACCAGCCTTCGCGCCCGCCATGGATAGCGGCCTAGCCGCTGCGCTGCCGATTTGGAAAGGGCTGTATGGCATGCTTTCCCCTATCGCTTTTGCGCGCGCTCCGTTACGGAACAGACTGGAACAGGAGGATCGGACTTGGCCGACGAAAAACAGACCAGCTTCACCGCACGCGAGGCGTTATTCTATCACGAGACGATCCGGCCCGGAAAAATTGAAATTATCGCCTCCAAGCCGATGGCAACGCAGCGCGATCTGTCGCTGGCCTATTCGCCCGGCGTTGCGGCTCCGGTGCAGGCCATCGCAGATGATCCGGCCAATGCGGCCAAATATACGGCTCGCTCCAATCTGGTCGCGGTGATATCCAACGGCACCGCCATTCTTGGCATGGGCAATCTGGGCGCTTTGGCCAGCAAGCCGGTGATGGAAGGCAAGGCCGTGCTGTTCAAACGCTTTGCCGATGTTGATGCGATCGACATCGAACTTGCCACTGAAGATCCGGAAGCCTTCATCAATGCCGTGGCGCTGATGGAGCCGACCTTCGGCGGGATCAATCTGGAAGATATCAAGGCGCCTGAATGTTTCATCATCGAGCAGGCCCTGCGCGACAAGATGAATATCCCGATCATGCATGATGATCAGCATGGCACCGCGATTATTTCTGCTGCTGGCCTGATCAATGCCTGCTATTTGAC
>JAHEAW010000034.1:14548-23148 GCA_024642545.1 Erythrobacteraceae bacterium | reverse complement strand
CTTGAGCGGTGATGTGGCAACGCATGGCATAGATTCCCATAGCGCGGTGGAAGGGGATTAGGAAAGAGCAAGGGTGGTACAAGGGCAGTGACGGGGACTGTGGCGCCGCGAAGGCGATGTTTAGGCAAGACATTCAGATAATTCGTGATACTGAGTTGGATGACAAGACATGATGGTCGCTGCCGGAATGATACTCCGGGGGCAAAACATAACAGCAGGTGTCTTGATCGAGCATCAGGGTGGCAACGGGCGCATGAAAAGGGGCGACTTTTCGGGTTTTGATGATGTGACGCAGCGCGGCGCGATGGGCTGGGCGGCGGCACCTGGCTTGCAACCGCTCGAGGTAGGATTTCTTGCGCCAGACGGGTCCTTACTTGGCAAGAGCGCAGATTTCCTGAGCGAATTGAATCAGATTTCCCGCAGTCAATTGGCTGACAGTTTTCGGTCAAATGGGGCGGACACAAACTATGATGTGATCCACCACGAAAATGGCGGTTTGAGTGTGGTCGTGATGGCCGCCGCCGCACAGGCGCAGGCCTGGCATTTAGTAACCATTCCCGAAGCCGTGCTGCGGACGCCGGGCGCGGTTGCGATTGCCCGCCTGGCCCCTGCTGCTACGCGCGCCCGGCTGCAGGAATTTGGGACAGCCTTTGGTATGTCGCCATCGGTCATTCGCACTGTCACTGCGCTGTATGAGCTGTGCAATGTCAGCGCCGCCGCGCAAGCGGCCGGGGTCAGCTTCCACACCGCCAAGGAAAATCTTGCCAAGGCGCGCACTGTCATCTGGGCACCAAATCTGCCGCGCCTCATCACTTGGGCGGGGATTGGATCGCTCAAGACCGATGCGCTTGGTCAAAGTGACCAGATCGTGGCCAGGCTGTTTTCGCTCACCCAGCGGCAAAGGGGTTTGGCAGGGCATATTGCCGATGGTGAAAGCCGCGCTGATGCCGCGCGATTGCTTGGCATTTCAGATGCGGTGGCGAAGAAAGAATTGGCGGCCATTTTCGATGCGACCGGCGTTGCCAATGCAATCGGCCTGGCGCGCCTGTTCGCTGATTTGCGGATCCTTGCGATACTGAGCAACACTGGCGGACAGACGCAGTCCGATGCGCGGCCTTATTGCCGGGACGTGATGGTCGAGGGAAACGGGGGGCGCAAAATCGCGCTTAGCGATTATGGTCCAGCAGACGGCCAACCTGTTTTTGTGCTCCACAATACGATGAATTGCCGGGGCGTGGACCGCGCGCTGGTGGCGGCTCTGCAAAGCAGCGGCTATCGGCCGGTTTCCCCTGATCGGCCTGGCTATGGTGATACTGATCCAGTGCCAAAAGACTGCCTTGGACAAGATTACCTGGCAGTCTGTTCTGCGGATATCGCAGCAATTTGCCAGAAGATGGGATTGCCCAAAGTGTCATTCATCGTTCACGGGCCGGTGCATATCCCACTGGCGTTGGCGCGCGACTATCCCGACCTGATTGACACAGTGATCATCGATGCGCCGGAACGCTACGCGGCCGGTGACGCCGCGCAAGGCATGATCGCAAGCCTCAAGCGGGCCTTCGCCAAGCGGCCATGGGCAGTAGAGGCTGTGGTCAGGATGCTGTGCACCTTGATCAATCACGACCGGGTGCGCAGCAATATGCATAAATGGGTTGCTGACAGCCCGGCAGACCGGAGCGCGATGGACGATCCTGCGCTGATGATGGATTTCTACCGCAAGTTGATCCCTTTCCAGCGCGGCCGGGTGGATGGATTTGTGAAGGAACAGGTGCTGCAGGCAACTTTGGAAGAACCCGCGCCCATCGTCGGCACCAGCAATTTCTCTCTGCTGATCGGCGAAACCGACTTCATGCATGATGCGCAGGGCTCGCTCGCTTATTGGCGGCGGGTCCTGCCGGACGCGCGGGTCAGAATCCTGGCTGGCGCAGGGCGCTTCATTTCCTACAGCCACCCCCATGCGCTGATAGCAGAGTTGTCGCGGCAGGAAAAAAGGGCCTCACCTGTTTTAGGTGAGGCCTGAAGTCGGAGGCCAATTTTACTTGGCCCCTTGGGTCGCAGGGAAGCCATACCGCGAGGCGCGGCGTCTCCGATCCCCTTTTGAGGGGGGGGTGGCACAAATAATTTTTCCATTATCGGATCAGATGGCGATAGGTACCGCGCTTCAGGGGTCGATGCCCTCATACGCCTCGACAATCCTGCCTACGATCGGGTGGCGGACCACGTCGGCGCGGGTAAAGCGGGCTACTCCGATGCCTTCCACGCCTTCCAGCCGTTCGACCGCGTCGATCAGCCCGCTCATGCGGTCGCCACCGGGGATATCGACCTGCCGCGGATCGCCGCACACCACCATGCGGCTGTTCTGGCCGAAGCGAGTAAGGAACATCTTCATCTGTTCGCGGGTGGTGTTCTGCGCTTCATCCAGGATCACGAAGGCATCGGCCAGCGTGCGTCCGCGCATGAAGGCGATGGGCGCGATCTCGATCTCGCCGCTGGCGATGCGCCGTTCCACCTGTTCGGGCGGCATGCAATCATACAGTGCATCATACAGCGGGCGCAGGTAAGGATCGACCTTGTCCTTCATATCGCCGGGCAGGAAGCCCAGTTTTTCACCCGCTTCCACCGCCGGACGGCTCAGGATCAGGCGTTGCACGCTGCCGGTGATGAGCTGGCTGACAGCTTGCGCCACCGCGACATAGGTCTTGCCAGTGCCCGCCGGGCCGAGCGCGAAGATCACATCCTCGCGCGCTAGCAGCCGCATATAGTCGATCTGCGTGGCACTGCGCGGGACGATGGTCTTGCGCCGCGTACGGATCATGATTGGCGGGGTGTCAGGCTTGCCCGAGATGATCCCTTCCAGCGTCGGTTCGTTGGACATCGACACCAGCGATTCGATTGCACCAGCGTCCAGGTCCTGCCCCAGCGCCAGCCGGTCGTACATTTTTGTCAGCACATCGCGCGCGCGGGCGACCGAATCTTCCGGCCCTTCGATCTGCACTGCATTGCCGCGGGCAGAAATGAACACACCCAGCCGGTTTTCCACCTGCACCAGATTGGCGTCGAATTGTCCAAAGAGCGGCACCAGCAGCGACTGGTTGTCGAAGTTCACATCCACTCTGGCCCGGCGAATTTCGCGCTGCGGCATGGGGGAGGGTGAGATGGCCGGTTCGGCCTTGGCGGGTTTACGAGCCATATGGGGTGAGTTTGGGCCTTTCCTGTCTGATTCGAAGGATAGGCCCGCTTTGCCAAGTGGCAAGCTGGCGCAACCAAACTAGCAGTGGAAAGTCACCATGCTGTAACCGAAAAGCCCCGGTCGAGGCGGGCAGGCAAGGCTCAGGGCCGCACCAGCTCACCGCCCAGCGAACTACCCATCGCTTCGACCAGCCGCGTGGTCACCAGATCGCCGATCGCTGCTTCACCGGTGAAATGGACCGACTGCAGCCACGGTGATTTGCCCAGCCACTGGCCCGGCAGCTTGCCCTTGCGCTCCACCAGAACGGCGCAGGTTTTGCCCACGCTCGCCTGATTGAAGGCCAGCTGGTCGCGGTTGAGATGCGCTTGCAGGCGCTGCAGCCGCTCGTCCATCACTTGCGCTGCGATCTGATCGTCCATGGTCGCCGCGGGCGTGCCGGGGCGGGGCGAATATTTGAAGCTGAATGCCTGCGCATAGCCCACCGCATCGACCAGCTCCAAAGTCTCTTCAAACTCGGCGTCAGTCTCGCCCGGGAAGCCAACAATGAAATCGCCTGACAGCGCCAGATCGGGACGGGCCGCGCGGAAGCGTTCGAGCAGTTTCAGATAACTGCCTGCAGTATGGCTGCGGTTCATTGCCTTTAATATCCGGTCGCTGCCCGATTGGACGGGCAGATGAAGGTACGGCATCAGCTTGTCCACCTCGCCATGCGCAGCGATCAGCGCCGCGCCTGCTGCGGTATCCATATCAGCCGGGTGGCTGGTGGTGTAACGGATGCGCGCCAGATCGGGCATCGCCGCCAGCGCGCGGATCAGACCTGCCAGCCCCACTGCGCGGCCTGCAAGGTCCTCGCCGCGCCAGGCGTTGACATTCTGGCCCAGTAGCGTGATTTCGCGCGCACCAGCTTCAACCAGCCTCTCCGCTTCGGCGACCAGTTCCTTGAACGGGCGCGATATTTCTGCGCCGCGGGTATAGGGCACCACGCAATAGGTACAGAATTTGTCGCACCCTTCCTGCACCGTCAGAAAGGCCGAGGGCGCACTTTTGCGCCGTTGGGGTAGCGCGGCAAATTTGGCATCGGCAGGCATGTCCGTGTCGGTCGATCGCTGGCCTGCCACGGCGCGTTCCAGCATCGCGGGCAGCCGGTGATATGCTTGGGGACCAACCACCATCGAGACGGCCGGTGCGCGCGTCATAATCTCCTCGCCCTCTGCCTGCGCCACGCAGCCTGCCACCGCGATCAGCGGGGGCTGGGCCTTCTTCTTGGTCAGCCGCCCGATGCGCGAATAAATCTTCTCCGCCGCCTTTTCGCGGATATGGCACGTGTTAAGTACCACCAGATCGGCATCTTCACCCTCTGCCGCGGCACTGATCCCGTGCTCGGCTAGCATTTCAGCCATCCGTTCGCCATCATAGACGTTCATCTGGCAGCCGAAACTTTCGATGCGGTAGGTTTTGGGCGGGGCAATATTGCGCATGGCGAGCGGCCCCTACCGGCAAATGCGGATCATTCCAAGGGGACTTCATCTTTGGGCGCATTGTAGCGCACCGGCACGACGTCGTGTTTGAACACGCGCAGCGGTTTACCTAGTGTGGTGAGCAACGCGGCTTCGATCGCGGCGCGGGCGCGGGCGCCGATGGCCTTGCGGCCGACGAATTCGGCCGGACTAAAGGGTTCGAGAAAATGCAGCCGCAGTTCAAAGCTGCCTTTGCGCGACAGCACCCGCTTGGCGTTGTTGATACCGCTTTCCTCACCAATCCAGCCGATATCCTCGCCCACCACTTCGCCGTAATCGAGCAGCACTGGCTGCACCATCACGCCGGGTGGCGGCGGTTCCAGCACGCTGAGCATGCTGGTCTTGAACGGCAGCAACGATTGCCCGTCAGTAGTGGTACCTTCAGGAAAGACGGTTACTGACCAATTGTCCGCCAGCGCTTCGCGCAAGGCGTTGATTTGTTCGGCCACGCCCAAACGGTGTTCGCGCTTGACGAAGACGGTACGATTGAGGCGGCACAGCCAGCCGATCACGGGCACTTCCCCCAGTTCGGCCTTGGCGACAAAGGCCGTACCGCTGGCCCCTGCGAGGGCCAGAATATCGATCCACGAAACATGGTTGGCGACAAAAAAGACATCGCGCCGCAGCGGTACGCCGATCTTCTGCACCCGCGCGCCTGCGATCCGTCCGGCGCCGTGCAAGAACAGCATCGGGAAGGGCGATCCATATTTGAACATGCGGTAAAGAAAGTGGAGCGGCAGGCAGAGCGCCAGCAGGGTAAGCAGCCCGGTCACGCGCAACCAGAAACGGGTCCATTCGCCAACTGATAAGGCGCTGCTTTCGCCCCGTTCTGCAGCGGCGCGGCGCTCTGCGTTCATCACGCGTCCCGTTTGTCCGGCCGATCAAGCTTGACCCCGTAAAGCTCCATCCGGTGGTCAACCAGACGATAACCCAGTTTCTCGGCAATCTGACGTTGCAATGCCTCCAGCTCAGGGTCGACAAATTCGACCACCGTACCGCTTTCCACATCGATCAGATGGTCATGATGCGCCTCTGGTGCCGCTTCGTAACGCGCGCGGCCATCGCCAAAGTCATGCCGGTCAAGAATTCCGGCATCTTCGAACAGGCGGACTGTCCGGTACACCGTGGCGATCGAGATCTTGGGGTCGATAGCCGAGGCCCGCTGATGCAGCAGTTCGACATCGGGATGATCTTCGCTTTCAGACAGCACGCGCGCAATCACGCGGCGCTGTTCGGTAATACGTAGCCCCCGGTCTGCGCACAGCTGTTCCAGATCGATCGGTTGATGCAAAATCATGCCCCAAAAAGAAAACGCCCCGCAAGCCTTAGAGGCGCGGGGCGTTCTTCTCAAGTTACCTTGATGCTTTATGCAGCAGTGGCCTTGCGGCGGCCGCGCTTCTGGCCCGGCTTGCGGCCCAGGCCAATCTTCTTCGCC
Organism: Erythrobacteraceae bacterium; assembly: GCA_024642545.1. Taxonomy (GTDB): domain Bacteria; phylum Pseudomonadota; class Alphaproteobacteria; order Sphingomonadales; family Sphingomonadaceae; genus Allopontixanthobacter. The sequence continues at coordinate 17,006 of JAHEAW010000034.1, read as the reverse complement.
AGATCGCGGCGCGTTTCGGCATAGGCCGGGGCGACCAGGGGATAATCGTTGCCCAGATCCCAGCGGGCGCGATATTCATCCGGGGTCATGCCATGTTCGGTCATCAGATGGCGCTTGAGCATCTTCATCTTCTTGCCGTCTTCCAGGCAAACAATGTGATCACGTTTGACTGAAGAGCGGATCGAAACGGCTGGTTCAGGGCGTTCTTCAACCACCTCCTGCGGCTGCCCAAGGTTGGCAAGCGCATTGTAAACATTCGTGATAAGGGCAGGGACTTCGTCTGCCGAAATACTATTGTTGCTCACATGAGCAGCGACAATATCCGATGCCAGCGTTATTAACGTTTCGGACATGTCATGTTCTATATTATTCATAAATTCCTCTTGTGCGACCAAGTTTTGATGTTTGAAGCGATTATTCAGCTCCGTAATCAATAATAGAGCAGGGCTTTAGTCAATACAACCAGCCTCAACGCTTTTGACCCTTAAAAGTTTCCGCCGATTACAAGACAGTGAATTTACAATGATTTTGCAAATGTAATGGCATCAAGCCGGCTGCCGTCTTTGAGGACGTAATAGTCCTTGCGCAGGCCAATTGGGACAAATCCGAGCGATCGGTACAAGCGTTCTGCCGGATTATTGCTGCGCATTTCGAGGAATATCCGTTCGGCGCCGCGCGTCGTTGCATCTTTGATCAGATGCGCCAGAAGCTGGCGGCCCAACCCATTGCCGCGCTGTTCGGGCCTGACTGCGATCAACAGCAATTCCTCTTCGCCTGCAATAGCGCGGGTCAGGGTAAAACCTGCCGCGGTGCCAGCACCGTCCGGGCGGCGGCCATCTGCGTCAATCAGGCGGTAAAGCGTGGTCGGCAATTGCAGCGCGCTGGTGATCTGCCGCCTGTTCCACGCTTCACCCCAATGCGGGTCAAACGCGCCAGCCATGACGTCCATGATCCAGTCGACATCATCGGTCATAGGGGCACCTTGGCATCGGGCGGACGGCCATAAATCGCGTTGGAACTGGCTGAAAAACAGCTGTGCGGCAAGCCAGTGACAAACCGCGCATCGGGATGGCAGACCATCGCGATACCTTGCTGATCGCGGTGCGAGCGCAGTGCGACAAGGGCTGCTGCCTGCGTTCCTGCCACCAGATCATGCCGGGCAGCATGCACGGCCTGTGGGGGGGGAAGCGATGCAAGTTCGCTTTGCGCCGCGCCATCAGCGGCAAAATTCTGCACAAACCACTGGCCATGCCCGCCAGTCATCGCCGCGCTGGCAGGCTGCTTGCCATGTTCAGCCCGGGCCATGGCCGCAACCAGTGCCAAAGTGGGATAACCCAGCACTTCTGCCTGCCAGGCCAGGCCCAGCGCGCGCGCTGCGGCAATGCCGATCCGCACGCCGGTAAAGCTGCCAGGTCCGCGCGATACCAATATTTGCTGCGCCTTGCCCTTGTCTGGCAGGGCGGCGATCATCGGGATCAGGCGCTCTGCATGGCCGCGTCCCAGAATGCGGTGATCGCTTGCCAGCAATGCCGGGTAAAAATCAGCAGGGCCTGCAATGTCGCCATCGAACAGCGCGATGGAGCAGGCCTCTGTCGCGCATTCGATTGCCAGCGTCCGCATGTAACAGGCTTGCCCCGGGGGTTAAGTCAGATCAGATTGGTTCCCCCTGCCATGCGCTGCTGCCAACAGGCAAGGGGAAGCATCTCAGACGATGTGATTGAACTTGCCGAAATCAGGGCGCGGGCTTCGACCGAATATCGAGCCCGGATCACCGTAACCAAGCGAACAGATGAAATTCACCGTGACGTTGGGCTGATCGGCAAAAAAGGCACTGTTGACTGCCGCCGCGTCAAACCCTGACATCGGACCGCAATCAAGGCCCAGCGCGCGCGCGGCCAACATCAGATATCCGCCTTGCAGGGCCGAATTGCGAAATGCGTGCTGCTTGCGCGCATCGGCATCGCCTGCAAACCAGCTTTTTGCGTCTGTATGCGGGAACAGCCACGGCAATTCTTGATGAAATTCGCTGTCCATGCCCACCAGTACAGTTACCGGTGCGGCTTCCACTTTGGCGCGGTTGCCTTCCGATACGCACGCCGCCAGCTTTGCCTTGGCTGCATCCGAGCGGACCCAGACAAGCCGCGCGGGCTGCATATTGGCCGAAGTCGGACCCATTTTCAGCAAGTCATAGATCGCATGGATCTGGTCTTCGCTGACTGGCCTATCAAGCCAGCCATTATAGCTGCGCGCCTGATGGAAAAGCTGGTCGAGGGCCGCCGCAGACAGCGGCTTGTCGTGGAATTGAGTGGTCACTGGGGAAATCTCCTGAGGCGTGAATTCAAGCAGCCCGCACTTCGGTCACTTCAGGTATATAATGCTTGAGCAGCCCTTCTATCCCGTGTTTCAGCGTGGCGGTGGACGAGGGGCAGCCCGAACAGGCCCCTTGCAGCGTGAGATA
>JAHEAW010000034.1:0-14511 GCA_024642545.1 Erythrobacteraceae bacterium | reverse complement strand
CGCCATCGCTGGCCACGGCAGGGCGGATGCGTGTTTCGAGCAATTCGCCGATTTGCGCCACAATATCGGCATCAGCCGGGTCCGCTTCAACCGCCATTTCAGCTTCGTCCGGAATGGTGATGCCGTGCGCGGTGCCACCTGTGAACAGGGGCGCTTCGCTGATGAAATGGTCGAGCAGGATGGCCACTACTTGGGGTTTGAGCGCTGACCAGTCAGCCCCCGGCGCGGCTGTGACCGATACAAAATCGGCGCCAAAGAACACATTGACCACGTCTCCTGTGTCAAAGATCGCTTGTGCCAGCGGCGATGCTTCGGCTGCTTCGTGAGACACAAATTCGCGGGTGCCTGCGCTCATCACTGCCTGACCGGGCAGGAATTTCAGGCTGGCGGGGTTGGGCGTGGTTTCGGTTTCTATGAACATACCGCAAATGTAGGGCGCGCAGGGGGCGGCGGCAAGGGATAGCGCGCAATCAAACCGGGCCGCCGCTACGCGAATTTTTGCTGCCGGTAGTATCCATTCACTATCCCTTCAGCAGTTGCGCCCCTATATGCGCTGCATGATTGACCTTCCGCGTGCCGTTAGGCATCTCGCGCTTCTTCTCCCACTTGCCCTGTTTGGCCCCTCAGCATCGGCGCAAACTGCCGGTCAGGTGCAGGAAAATGGCCCGGCACCGGTCGTGGCGTCACAATTGCCGCCGCCTGAATATCTCCAGACCGGTGACACCGTGCCGTGGATTTACCGCGGCAGCGATGTGCCGCATGACAAGGAATGGCTGTTTGGCGAAATGCCCAATGGCGTGCGCTATGCTGCGCGCAAGAATGGCGTGCCGCCCGGCCAGGTCTCGATCCGCATTCGGATTGACGCAGGTTCGCTGTATGAAACCGATGCCGAGCGCGGCTTTGCCCATCTGCTCGAACATCTGACCTTCCGCGAAAGCAAATATCTGGGGCAAGCGGCGGCCATCCCCACCTGGCAGCGGCTGGGCGCAACCTTTGGCAGCGATACCAATGCCGAAACCAGCCCGACGCAAACGGTCTACAAGCTCGATCTGCCCAATGCGACGCCCGCCAATCTGGCGGAAAGTTTCAAACTTCTGGCCGGGATGATCCAGGACCCGATCCTGTCGCAGGCCAATATCAACGCCGAAGTGCCGATTGTGCTGGCGGAAAAGCGGGAAAATGCCGGTGCCGGGCAGCGCGTTTCTGAACAGACGCGGGCAACGTTATTCGATGGTCAGCGGCTGGCTGACCGCTTGCCGATCGGCACCGATGCAACGCTGAAGGCCGCCACGGCGGCTGAAGTGCAATCGTTTCATGACCGCTGGTACCGCCCGCAAAACACCATGATCGCGGTGGCCGGGGATGTCGATGCCAAGCAGCTCGCTTCGCTGGTCGAACATTGGTTTGGCGGGTGGAAGGTAGCCGGCAAGCCTGCGCCTGCGCCCAATTTCGGCGATCCCAAGGCACCAGCCGGGGCTGATCCGGCCAATCCGGTGGGCAAGGTTTCGGTGCTGGTCGAACCAGACCTGCCGCGCACCATGACCTATGCCATCATGCGTCCATGGCGGCCGGTCAACGACACCATAGTTTATAATCAGGGCCTGCTGATCGATTCTCTGGCGCAGTCGATCATCAACCGGCGGCTGGAAACGCGGGCGCGCAAAGGCGGATCATATCTTTATGCGCAGGTCCAGCAGAACGATGTCAGCCGCTCTGCCGATGCCACTTTCGTCAGCCTTGCGCCGTTGACCGGCAATTGGAAGGCAGCCTTGGATGATGTGCGCGCGGTAATTGCCGATGCGGTGGCGGTTCCGCCGACGCAGGAAGAAATCGACCGCGAAATGGCCGAGCAGGAAGTGGCCTTCAAAAGCGCGGTTGAACAGCGTGCGGTCATGGCAGGATCGCAGCTGGCCGACAGCATTGTGCAAGCGCTCGACATTCGCGAATCGGTCGCTTCGCCGGAAACCGTGCTGCAAGTGTTTGACAGCATGCGCGACCAGTTCACTCCGGCAAATGTGCTGGCGCATACCAAGGCGCTGTTTCAGGGCGATGTGATCCGCGCCACTTATGTGACGCCCGCTGCAGGCGAAGCAAGCGATACAGCGCTGCGTGATGCGCTGTTGGCACCGGTCAAGCCTGATACCAGCGCGCGGGTTGATGCAAAGGCAATATCCTTTGCTGATTTGCCGCCCATTGGGCAGCCAGGGACAGTGGCTGGCACTGCGCCGCTTGGCTTGCTGGGGATCGAGAAGGTCGATTTGGGGAACGGCGTACATGCAATCTTGTGGGACAATGACGCTGAACCGGGGCGGATTGCGGTCAAGGTCCGTTTTGGCGCGGGGCTGCGGGCGTTTTCAGCCGCTGATGCGCCCTATATCGATCTGGGCAAGGCTGCGCTGGTCGGCTCTGGGGAAGGGCCGCTGAGCCAGGACGATCTCGACCGGATTTCAACCGGCCGCAAGCTGGGCTTTGACTTCGATGTTGAGGACGGGGTGTTCGCCTTTTCAGCGCAAACCCGCGCGGCTGACCTCGACGACCAGCTTTATCTGTTTGCAGCCAAGCTGGGTATGCCGCGATGGGACCCCAATCCGGTGCTGAGAGCCAAAGCTGCGGCGCAGCTTGCGTATGAAAGCTATGCGACCACGCCGGGCGGAGTGCTGTCGCGCGACCTTGATTATCTGCTGCATGGCCGTGACGGGCGCTACAAGACGGCTGACCCCGCGCAGATGGCAGCGGCCACGCCCGAAGGGTTCGAGAAAGTGTGGGCACCGCTGATGAAGCAAGGCCCGGTCGAAGTGCTGATTTTCGGCGAATTTGACCGTGACAAGGTGATCGAAACTTTGCGCAAGACGTTTGGCGCTTTGCCATCGCGCGATCCGATCCCGGCTGACGTGCTGGCCCGGGTCCCAAGCTTCCCGGCCCCCAACGCCAAGCCGCTGGTGCTGTATCATCGCGGCGATGCCAATCAGGCGGCAGCGGTGATGGCATGGCCGAGCGGCGGCGGCACTGCCAATCTGCGCGAATCGCGGCAGCTCGAAATCCTCACCGACCTGTTCAACAACCGGTTGGTCAATGCGATGCGCGAACGCGCCGGGGCCAGTTATGCGCCGCAGGTCAGTTCCAACTGGCCCACCGATCTCAGCGGTGGCGGTTATATCTCGGCTGCAGCACAATTGCGCCCGCAGGATGTGCCGACCTTCTTTGCCGCGGCTGATGCAATCGCGCTCGATCTGGCCAATAATCCCCCGACAGCGGACGAACTGGCGCGGGTGACCGAACCGCTCAAGCAACTGATCAGCCGCGCGTCGACTGGCAACACGTTCTGGCTGTATCAGGTTGAAGGGTCGAGCGTCGATCCCAAGCGGCTCGATGCGATCCGGACGCTGCTGTCGGACTATACGCAAACCACGCCCGCAGCGATGCAGGCGCTGGCGCGGCGCTATCTGGCATCGCGGCCCGGCTGGCGCCTGGCAGTTATCCCTGAAGGCCAGCAACTGGCCACCAGCGGTGGCGGCAAGGCGGCAGCACTGGTCGCGGGCCGGTAACGCAGCAAATCGCCGTTCTGGCGGGTAAAGCTGGTCCATCGCAGGCCAAGGATTAATTGCGCTTGCGGCTGCGCGCACTATCTCTTTCAATGGTGTTTTGCTGGAAATGCACTTATGTGCGCCCCCGCACAGGCTGATGGAAGATGAATAAAGTGGCACGTAACTGGACCAAGGATAGCTGGAAATCGCACGAGGCGCGGCATTTGCCTGCCTATGAAGATGCAGCTGAACTGGCGGCTGCAGAAGCGACTCTGGCCAATTATCCGCCGCTGGTCTTTGCCGGTGAAGCACGCGCGCTGAAGGCTGATCTGGCTGATGTTGCGGCGGGCAAGGCGTTCCTGCTGCAAGGCGGTGATTGCGCAGAAAGCTTCGCAGAATTTCATCCCAACAACATTCGCGATACTTTCCGCGTGCTGCTGCAGATGGCGGTGGTGCTGACCTTTGCCGGGAAATTGCCGGTGGTGAAAGTTGGCCGCATCGCCGGGCAGTTTGCCAAGCCGCGCAGCAGCGATACTGAAACACAGAGCGGCGTGACTTTGCCGAGTTACTTCGGGGACAATGTCAACGGGATCGAATTCGATGCCGAAACCCGGCGCAATGATCCGCAGCGAATGGTCCGCGCTTATTCGCAGGCGGCCGCCACGCTCAATCTGCTGCGCGCCTTTGCGGGCGGCGGCTATGCCAATCTGCGCCAGGTTCACCAATGGACCCTGGAATTCATGGGCCGTAGTCCGTGGGCGGACAAGTTTGCTGAAGTGTCGGGCCGGATCGGCGAAGCGCTCGATTTCATGGAAGCGTGCGGGATCGATCCGCGCACCGTACCGCAATTGCAGGGCACCAGCTTTTATACCAGTCACGAAGCGCTGCTGCTGCCTTACGAACAAGCGATGACGCGGCAGGATTCGCTCACGGGCGACTGGTATGACACCAGCGCACATATGGTGTGGATCGGGGACCGGACCCGGTTTGAAGGCAGCGCGCATGTGGAATTTGCCCGCGGCATTGGCAATCCGCTGGGCATGAAATGCGGCCCCAGCATGGAGCCTGACGCGCTGCTGCGCTTGCTCGATACGCTCAATCCCCAGCGCGAAGCGGGCAGAATGACGCTGATCAGCCGCTTTGGGCATGACAAGGTCGAAGCCGGGCTGCCGCCGCTGGTGCGCGCGGTTGCACAGGAAGGGCACCAGGTGGTGTGGTCATGCGATCCGATGCACGGCAATGTGGTAAAGGCTGATAGCGGCTACAAGACCCGCCCGTTCGAACGGATTCTGAGCGAGGTCAAAGGCTTCTTTGCAGTACACCGGGCTGAAGGGACGCATGCGGGCGGCATCCATATCGAGATGACGGGCCAGGATGTGACCGAATGCACCGGTGGCGCAGTGGCCATCACCGATGCGCGGCTGGGTGATCGGTATCACACGCATTGCGACCCGCGGCTCAACGCGGCGCAATCGCTGGAGCTGGCGTTCCTGCTGGCAGAAATGCTCAACCTTGAAGTCACAGAGCGGCAAGCCAACGCTGCTTGATCAGATCAGCCAGTTCCATCCCGCAAAGGCATAGGTGAGAACACCTAGCCTGCTGATCGCCTGTCTCTAAGCCATTGCCGTTAAAGCGGTCTGGTATGGGACAAGGGGCCAACCGGCATTGGAATTTGCAGCACATCACTGGAATCTGGTGCTTGGCCTGTTCGCCATGGCGGCGCTGCTGGGCCTGTGGGCCGTGCTGCCCCGGTTTGTGGTCCTGCGCGGCCGCCTGACTCAGCAGCAGGATATCCTCGACCGGATCGAACAGCTCGCCCGGATCGGCCGGTGGCATCATGACCCGCTGCACCAGCGCCAGTTCTGGTCCGCCCAGATGTGCCGGCTGCACGGGCTGGAAGATGTCACCACTCCGGTTGATGCTGTGCGCCGCAGCCTGCTGCGCGATGAGGGCGATTATCTGCGCTATTGTCTGGACCAGCATCGCGGTACGGTGGGGCCTTATCGGATCGAATATGAAATCTGCCGCACCGACGGGCAGGACCGCCTGTTGCGGATGGATCTGCTCAACAGTTTCAGCGAAGCAGGCGCACTGCGGTATACTGATGCAGTGGTCAGCGATGTGACCGATGAATACCGGCGGACGGAGCAATTGGCCGAGGAACGCTCAGCCGCGCTCAGGCTGGCGGAAGAGGCAAGCAAGCTGGCGCTGACGGACCCGCTGACCGGGCTGCCCAACCGGCGCAAGGTCATGGCGGAAATTGACCGCGCCATCCTGCAATGTCGGCGCGAATGCCGCTTGCTCTCGCTGATCGTGTTCGATCTTGATCATTTCAAGCTGGTAAATGACACTTATGGCCATCAGACGGGCGATCAGGTGCTGCGACAAGTGGCCAGGATTGCGCTTAAGCAAGTGCGCGAAAATGATCTGGTCGGGCGTGTGGGCGGTGAGGAGTTTGTGTGGCTGCTGCCTGATGCAGGCCGCAGTGTCACGCAGGCGGCAGCGGAACGCTTGCGGCGGGCGATTGAGCGGGAGAGCGGGATGCAGGGCCTACCGATGGTCACGGCCAGCATCGGCTATGCCAGTTACCGCATGGGGGACAATGGGTTGACATTGTTCGCGTCAGCCGATGCAGCGCTTTACGCTGCCAAGCAGGAAGGCCGGAACCTGGTGCGGATGGCAGCGTAGTGTAAGGTGTGCAGCGGAGGATTTCCGGGCATGTCCTTTAAAACATCGCGCTTTTCCTCCATATCGGCGCGGTACTGGCCGCGACAGGAGAGAAATTCATGCCCAGGACTGCCGTCTCGAACGCGCCGGTTTCGGGCGTTAGTGATAGTATGTCCTCGCGTGAGAAATTTTGCGCCACCCGCGCACTGACGGGCGCGCTGCTGGCTTCGCTGTCAGATGCTGACGCGGTGCTGCAGTCGATGGCAGATGCCAGTCCGGCCAAGTGGCACCTGGCGCATACCAACTGGTTTTTCGAAACATTCCTGCTGCGCGATCATTTGCCCGGTTACCAGCTGCATGATGCGCAGTGGCCGTTCCTGTTCAATTCCTATTACGAGGCCGAGGGGGAACGGATCGGCCGTTTTTCGCGCGGCATGCTGTCACGCCCCGGTATGGCCGAAATCACTGCATGGCGCAGCAAAGTGGATGCGGCCATGGACGGGCTGCTCGACCGGCCCGCTCTGGCCCCGCTGATTGCGCTCGGGATCGCGCATGAACAGCAGCATCAGGAATTGATACTGACCGATATCAAGCATGCCTTGTTCCAAAATCCGATTGGCCCGGCGATGTGGGAAGCGGGCGTCGATAATCCCATCAGACCGCTTTCCCATGCGGGCAAAGGCGCGCATCTGAGCGGGGAAACTGCAGCTGTTTCCACCTCGCCTGATTGGCACCAGCACCCCGGCAGCATTGCGCATATCGGGCATGCTGGAGCCGGTTTTGCATTCGATAATGAAGGCCCGCCTCACCGCGTTCTGCTGGAACCCTTTGCGCTGGCGAGCCGGTTGGTGAGCAATCGCCAATGGGCAGATTTCATCAGCGATGGCGGATATCACACCCCTTCACTTTGGCTGTCAGACGGGTGGGCCTGGGTCGAGGCAGAGTCCATCGCCGCGCCGCTATATTGGCGCGGGGACCAGCACTTTACCCATTGCGGCTGGCAGGCGCGCGATCCCGACGCACCGGTTACGCACATATCCTATTTTGAAGCAGACGCCTTTGCCACATGGGCGGGGCATCGGTTGCCGACCGAATTTGAATGGGAAGTCATGGCCCAGCCATCCGATCCAGCAGCCGGGACCCAGCTGGATGGCGCCGTGCCGCCGCTGCCGCGGGGCGGCGAGGAAATGTTCGGCGATTGCTGGCAGTTCACCCGCAGCGCTTACTTGCCCTATCCCCGTTTTCGGCCAGCGGCTGGCGCAGTAGGCGAGTATAATGGCAAGTTCATGTCGGGCCAGTTCGTGCTGAAGGGGGCCAGCTGCGCCACGCCGCGCGGCCATTCGCGCGCGTCCTATCGCAATTTCTTCTATCCCCATCAGCGCTGGCAATTCACTGGCCTGCGCTTGGCGAAGGACGTCTGATGGCCAGCAAAACCGGACTGAAACTGGTCACCCGCGATAATGGCGGGGTCGATATTGCGTTTCGTGCCGATGTGCTGGCTGGCCTTGCCCAAGCGCAAAAGGCAGTGCCTGCGCGCTGGCTGTATGATGATGCCGGATCGCAATTGTTCGAGGATATCACGCAGATACCCGAATATTATCCGACCCGCGCTGAAACCGAAATCTTGCAGCGCCGCGGCAAGGAATTCGCCCAGCTGATCGGGCCGGACCGCGCAGTGGTGGAATTTGGTTCGGGCAGTTCGGTCAAGACCCCGCTGCTGCTGCGCGCGATCAACCCTGCGGCCTATGTTCCGCTGGATATTTCGGGCGATTTCCTGCGCGCTGCGGCAGATGATTTGGCGGTTAAGTTCCCCGGTCTGCCGGTCTATCCGGTGGAAGCGGACTTCATGCGCAAGGTGGCGTTGCCCGATGCGGTTGCGCAGATACCGAAATTGGGTTTCTTCCCTGGATCGACAATCGGCAATTTGGTTGCCCGGACCGCGGTCGACCTGCTGCGCACGATGCGCGAGACGTTGGGGGAGGGGTCCCAATTGCTGATCGGGATGGACCTCATCAAGGACCGCCAAACCTTGCGTGCGGCTTATGATGATGCAGGCGGGGTGACGCGCGCTTTCAATCTCAATCTGGCGCGGCGGATCAACCGCGAGCTGGACGGTACGATTCCGCTTGGCCAGCTGCGCCATGAAGCGCGCTGGAACGATGAATTTGCCAGAATTGAGATGCATCTGGTGGCGCAGGCGGATATGAAATTTGCCGTCTCCGGGCGGGATTTTGCCATGCGCAAAGGGGATAGTATCCATACGGAAAACAGCCATAAGTTCGGCAAGCGCAGTTCTGCGACTTTGCTGCTGGCAGGCGGCTGGACGCCGACCCGCAGGTGGACTGACACATCGCAGCGTTTCTCGCTGATTCTGGCTGAAGCCACCATTCCCCGCAGCGCGCCATGAGCAAGCCGCCAGTGGGGATCATCGGCGGCGGCATGGCCGGACTCAGCTGCGCAGTGCAATTGGCACAGCACGGGTTTGCCAGCCGAATTTTCGACAAGGGTCGCGGGCCGGGCGGCCGCATGGCGACCCGCCGCGTTGCAGTGGGCGAGCGCGAAGTCCAGTTTGATCACGGCGCGCAATATTTTACCGCGCGCGACCCGGCGTTTGTGGCGGTATGCAGCGCCTGGCAAGCAGATGGTGTGGTCGCACCGTGGCCAGCTGCAGGCACAGGCGCAATGGTCGGCACGCCGGGCATGAACGCGCCCTTGAAGCAGATGGCGCATGGCGTTGACGTGCTCTGGGCGCAGCAGATCGATCATATCACCCTGGAAAACGGCCTGTGGCGTGTGCAAGGCGCCGATATGACCGAATACTTCGAACGGTTGGTCGTCGCGGTACCTGCAGAACAGGCCGCGCAGTTGCTTGCATCGGCGGCTCCGGCTCTGGCCGACGAAGCATCCCGTGCCGTGTCAGACCCATGCTGGGCGGTGATGGCCGTTTTTGCTGCACCTTTGCCGGTCAGCGGTGATACAATTCGCGGCGCTGGCGCCAAGGTATCCTGGGCGGCGCGCAATGGGGCCAAACCCGGCCGCGCAGCAGCAGAAAGCTGGGTCATTCACGCCTCGCCAGACTATTCGCGCGCGATCCTTGAGCAGACGGCAGAGGAGGCTGGCGCGCAAATCCTGGCGCAGTTTTTTGTCCAGGCGGGAATTGCGCCTGCGCGCCCCGTCCATCTGGCGGCGCATCGCTGGCGCTATGCAATGGCAGCGCCCGCCAGCGGCCCATCGGCGCGGTGGGATGCTGGTCTGCAAATCGGGGTCGCGGGGGATTGGCTGGTATCTCCCCGCGTCGAAGGGGCGTTCCTGTCCGGTCGCGCACTGGCGGAGATGATCGCGGCGGATGATGGCAGGTGACCTTGGCTGGGGCATGGGATCAATTGACAAGCATGGTTGCGGCCATTCCGCAAACGGCCCTGCTGGCGGCGGTTTTGCTGGCCCTGGCCAGCAGCGGTATCGGCCCGTTCATGGCGCGCCGAAACGTCGTGTTCGGGCGAATGCTGACCACTTTCGGCATCGCCGCATTGGCCGCCATTCTGCTGACGGTGGTGCTGCAATTATCCCGGCTGGAGCCGCGCTTTGACCTTGATGTTCCCGACATGGGGATGCCGGCGCAAGTCGTGGAAGGTGGGGAAACGCGAATCCCGATGGCGCCGGACGGACACTTCTGGCTCCGCGCGACAGTCAATGGCGCGCCGGTGGATTTCATGGTCGATACCGGTGCGACGCTGACCGCGGTATCGGACAACGCGGCCCGCCGGGCAGGGCTGCAGGCGCGGCGCGGCGGCTTGCCCATCAGCCTCAATACAGCCAATGGCGTCATCGCTGCGCAGCTCACCTCGATCAAGGACTTGCGCTTCGGCAATGTCGCTGCGCGTGATCTTGATGCGGTGATGGCGGAAAATTTCGGCGAAACCAATGTGATCGGGATGAATTTGCTGGCCCGGCTCAAAAGCTGGCGGGTTGAAGGCGGCACGCTGGTAATGGTCCCGCGCCAGCCGCAGCAAGCGATAGGCCAGTAATCACAGGCTCTTGCAGGAAACCCGGCAAAGGTGCATCACGCCGTTTATGACACTTTCAGCAAAGCTCGCCCGCTATTCCCTATGGCTCTCGCTCGCGCTGGTCGCGTGGTTCGCAATTGCGGCGTTCGGGCCGAAATTTGGTCTGTTCAGCTGGAAAATCGGCTTTGGCGTCATGACGGCGGGCTGGGGTATTCGCCTGATCGCAGTGGCGGCGCTGGTTGCAGTGATTGCGCTGATCGCCACGCTGCTCAAGCCGCCGCGCACAGGTTGGGTGCGGGCGCTGATCGCGCTGCTTATTCCCGCAGCATTTTTTGGTGCGCTGGCGTCGGTTCAGGCGACAGCAGAAAGTGTTCCGCCGATCCATGATGTGACCACGGATTTGGCCGATCCGCCGATGTTCTCGCCTGCCACTATGGCGACACGTGAAGCAGCAGATGCCAATCCGATCATCGATTTTCAGACCAAGTTGGGCACCAGCAAGATGTACGCTACCGGGCGTTTTGCAGCTGTGGCTGACAAGACCAAAGCCCAGCTGATTACAGCGGCCTTTCCTGAACTGCATCCTGTGACAATGGCGGTGGACCCACGTGACGCGCTGGCAGTGGCAGCAGCGGCAATGAACAAGGAAGGTCTGCATGATGTCGCGATTGATGAAGCGACCAGCACGGTCAGCGGCTATGCCGAGATACTTCTTTATGGCTTTCGCGATGATGTGATCGCGCGCGTCCGCCCTGATAAGGCTGGCGGTTCTGTGGTGGACTTTCGTTCCACTTCCCGCGTTGGGATCAGCGATCTGGGCGTCAATGCCAAGAGGGTTGAAGCGCTGATCAAGGATGTCGAAGCGGGCAAGTAATTTTGCCTGCGCGGGCATTCAGATCAGTTTTGCCTGTTAGTATGCGGCGATGATGCGCCGCTGCGAAGTGGGCCAAATTCAATAAATGGGAAAATGAAGTGATCACGGTCGTTCCAATCGACCGAGGAGGGGGACTCGCGGACAATTTCTGATCAGAGAGGGGACCTGACGAGAACGGACCGTGATCACTTTATCCGCCGTTACTGTGTATGATTCGTCACAGCGGATGGCCATCGTATTAGGGGTCAGGAGATGACCCTGAGACTTCGGCGACATGAAGATTTTGTAATGTTCGGGGTGATTGGGCATTTTGGGCCAGTTTTCCCCGGCTATGTCCGCTGCCGTGTCAACTTTCGATTGTCAGAATGACCTTGAGGCCTGGCGTGTTATCAGCCAGTTCCATGCTTCCGCCATGCAATCTGGCCACGGCTTCGACCAGGGAGAAGCCAAGCCCGGAACCGGCAGTTTGCCGCGCTTCATCAAGCCTGCCGAAACGTTTGATTGCATCCGCACGGCGATGTTCGGGGATGCCCGGCCCGTTATCTGCGACAATCAGACGTACTTCGCCGTGCCACGTTTCAGCGCTGAGTTCGATCTGGTCGGCCCCGTCAGCATATTTGAGCGCATTCTCGATCAGATTGCCGAGTGCCTGGCTGAGAAGTTCACGGTGGATTGGCGGGTGCAGCCCGGCTGGGGCACTGCTGGTCAGGGCAACGTTGTGGTCTTCCGCCAGCGGGCCATAGACTTCCACCAGATCGCTGAGCAATTCGGCCATGTCGACGGGTAAAAATCGTTCACGCCCGATACCCGCTTCAGCGCGGCTGATCTGCAGCGCGATGGTGAGCATGCCGAGCAAGGTCTGCGATTCGGTGGATGCTTTTTGCAAGGCATCGAGCGCAATATCGTCCTGCGTGTCGATCATGGCATGTTCGATCACCGATTTCAGCCGTGTGATTGGGGAACGCAGATCATGCGCCAAACCGTCGGTCATCATCCGCAATTCCGAGACCAGACTTTCAAGCTGGTGGAGCATGGCATTGATATCCTTGCTCAGCCGGTCAAACGCGCCATTTGTCCCGTCAAGCGGGACCCGGCGCGACAGGTCGCCCGCCCGGACTGCCTCAGTAACCGACGAGATCGAACGAATCCGGTAGCCCAGCACCTTCGCCACGATCAGCGCGATCAACAGAGAAATCGGCACGGCGAACACAATCGCGCTGGCCACCGCTGTGCGATTGATCCGCGCCAGTTGCTCATTGCTGGTCAGGACATGGCCGGTGAGCAACTGGGCGCCGCCAGGGAGCACGGAGATTGTCATACCGATCGGTTCGGGTTCGGAAGAGTCCTTGCGGTACAAATCCAGCACTGTCCATTGGCGCGGTCCGCGCGATTCTGTCGGCCACGCCACCAGGTTGCCGCTGACCGGATTTCCGTCAGGCTGGGTCAGCAGGATAACATCGTCGCGATTGTCCGAGTTGGCGAGGTGCTGATCAATGGTCTCGGCCAGCCCGGCAAATCCATCGTTACGATATTCGGCCAGCAAATTGCCGCGCGATTCATTGACCAGTTCGCGCTGCTCGCGCTCCAGCGCGCTCGCGCTGGCCCGATGCACAAAATAGAGCACACAGGACGTGACCAGAATATGGCCGATAAACAGAAGGATTATCAGCCGGTTAGTTGTATATCCGAAAGGCCCCCCGACTTTCAAGGCAGCTTAATCTCCGCCCAGTCGGTAGCCAGCGCCGCGCACTGTATGCAGCAGCGGACGATCAAATCCGTCATCCAGTTTGCGGCGCAATCGGCTGATGTGCACATCAATTACATTGGTGCCTGGGTCGAAGTGATAATCCCACACCCCTTCGAGCAGCATGGTTCGGGTCACCACCTGATCGACATGCCGCATCAGATATTCAAGCAACCGAAACTCACGGGGCTGCAAATCAATCTGCTGCTTGCCGCGCTTCACCTTGCGCGAGAGCAGGTCTAGCTCAAGATCCTCGCAGGTCAGCGTGGTCACCACTGACATGGCGTTGCCCTTGCGTACCAGCAGTTTCACGCGGGCGAGCAATTCGGCAAAGGCAAACGGCTTGCTCAGGTAATCGTCGGAACCGGCCTGAAGCCCCTCGATCCGGTCCTCGCTATCGCTGAGGGCGGAAAGGAAGATCACCGGCGTATCGACCGTTGCCGCGCGTAGCGCTTTCAGCACAGCCAACCCGTCCATTGCGGGTAACATCCGGTCCAGGATGATCGCGTCATAACTGCCATCGCTGGCCTGAAACAGGCCGTCACGACCGTCATGCACCAGATCAACCGTAAATCCGGCTTCATCAAATCCCTTGGCAATATAGGCAGCAGTGACTTCATCATCTTCGACCACAAGTATCTTATGGGCCATGCGTCAGCTCCGTTTGGCGATGGAGCGAGATAGACCGGATTGTGGCGTGATCGTCAATTTTTACCGAAATTGCCGGGTCCGACTGTGCACCGATGATCGCAGCCGCGCTGGATAAGGTGGCGACAGGACGGCTGTTGATCGCAACCACTTTTTCCCCCGCTCGAAGCCCCGATCGCTCAGCTTCGCTACCCGATTTCACGCTGGAGATAAACAGGTGCGGTTGATCGCTCTGTGATTGATCCAGCGTAATTCCGGGAAGCAGCATTGCCCCATCATCGGCGGTCTCTGGATCGTTCATCAATACCAGCAGAACCGCAGACACCGCCGTGACCAGGATCGCCGCCGCAAGTCCGGCAAACAGCAGGGATGATTGCTTTGTTTCCTGCACATGTGGGACAGCCATAGATCAAAGCTGCGATCTTAAGTGCCGGATGTCACGTTAAACTTAGGTCATGAAAGCCGGTGCGGATGCAATGAATTGACGAATGTCGACGGGGTCTAGCGCTCAATTACCGATTGGTAATATGGGGTCCATTGGTTTGAAAGATGCCTGACGACATTACTTCCAGTGTTGGTCCGCGGCGCTTGTCCTCCATCATATTCATAGCTCCGGACCGGCGTCCGAATTGGTTTTGTCGGCGACTTCGGGTCGTAACTGTCGAGTTTCCGATGAAGGGATGGCCGTGATGGCGGGGCAAAGTTCGCGCCGTTGCGGTCATTTCCCTGCCTGCACCTGCCTCAGACCCGCTTGACCGGCACGATAGATCGAACCTGCGCCGCCCGAACGCCACGGGCATTTTTCATCAGGAAAAATGGCTGGGGTGGCAGGGATCGAACCTGCGAATGCCGATACCAAAAACCGGTGCCTTACCACTTGGCCACACCCCAGCAGAGCGGGCGCTTATAACGTCCGCGCTGCGTAAGGGAAGGGGGCTTGGATCACTTTTTAGCCTCAATCTTGCGGCGCTTCGACCTCGCCCCGCGCAATTCTCTGATCGAGCGTATTGGTAGCAAAATCATCGGCTGAATGGCGTTCATGCAGCTGGC
>JAHEAW010000126.1 GCA_024642545.1 Erythrobacteraceae bacterium | reverse complement strand
TGCCCCACCATCCGCTTGCGGATTGACGCAATGACATTGCTGCGCAGCATGATATTGGCATGCATACTTTCGCGCCGCAAATCGAGGAAACGGTTCTTGAGGCGAATATCTTCGGGATAATCCTGTTCGCCCGCCACAGGCATCGGCAATTCGTCCGCCTTGCTCTGGATCGTGACCGAGCGGGCATAGACTTCGATGGCGCCGGTTGGCAGGTTCAGGTTTACCGTGCCTTCGCTTCGTGCCTTTACATTGCCATCGATAGTGACCACGCTTTCAACGCGAAGGCCATCGAGAATTGCCAAGGCAGGCGAATCTTCGTCGGCTACGATCTGGGTCAGGCCGAAATGATCGCGCAAATCGACAAATAGCACTCCGCCATGGTCTCGTTTGCGGTGAATCCAGCCAGACAAACGGATGGTTTCACCAACATTTTCTGTCGTCAGCGCTGCGCAGTTGTGGGTACGATAGGCGTGCATCTAAAATCTTTCCAAATTCGGAGCTATAGCGCTAAGGGCGCTGCAGGATTCCTCCTTGCGCGCCGCCTGCGGCGATGCGCGGGCTAACAGGGCAACTACAAGGCTTTGTCAAGCTGTGTGGTTGCCTTGGCACCGGAGGAAGACTGACTGGGCAATCAGGCCCGAGTGGCGGTACTCCGCCCGCTATACAAGAAAAGTACAATGAAGATACATGATCTAATTACCACCACAACTGCTCTGGACGCGCTGTGCAGCCGCTTGGCAAAGTCTGAATTCATCACGGTCGACACCGAATTCATGCGCGAGAATACCTATTGGCCAGAGCTCTGTCTGGTGCAGATCGCCAATGATCAGGAAGCCGCCGCGATCGACCCGATGGCAGAAGGTATAGATCTCAAGCCGCTGCTTGATCTGATGTGCGATAATGAGGATGTGCTGAAGGTCTTTCATGCCGGCGGGCAGGATGTCGAGATTATCTACAACCTCACCGGCAAGACCCCCCACCCCATTTTTGATACCCAGATCGCGATGATGGCGATCAGCCAGTCAGAACAAATCGGCTATGCCAACCTGGTTGAAAGCTGGCTTGGCTTTACGGTCGACAAGGGCGCGCGTTTTACCGATTGGAGCCGCCGCCCGCTGACCGACCGGCAGATTGAATATGCCATCGGCGATGTCACACATTTATCTGCCATATTTCCCAAGATGCTTAAAAAGCTGATCAAGACCGGGCGCGGCATGTGGCTCAATGCCGAAATGGACAAGCTCGCTGACCCGGAAAATTACCGCAATGATGGCGACAAGGCTTGGATGCGGATCCGACAAGCGGGCCGTAATCCGCAGGTGCTTGGCCGCCTGAAAGCCATTGCCGCCTGGCGCGAGAGTGAAGCGCAGCACAAGAATATCCCGCGTGGCCGGATCATGCGCGATGAAACGCTGGCCGATATTGCCAGCCATCCGCCCAAGAAGCAGGGCGATCTAGCCAAGGTGCGCGGTTTGTCCAATTCGTGGAAGGACAATGACATTGGCAAGCGGCTGATGAAGGTCCTCGATGACGCGCAGCCCATGTCCAAAGACGAAATGCCCGAGAAGACCGGGCGCGGTGCGCCGCTGGGTAAAGAAGGCGTGCTGGTTGCTGATCTGCTCAAGCTGCTGCTCAAGATCCGCTGCCGCGAGATTGATATTGCCTCGCGCCTTCTGACCCGCTCTGACGAGCTTGAGGCGCTCGCCGCTGGTATTCGCAAACTGCCAATTCTTGAAGGCTGGCGCTATGAGGTGTTCGGTAAGGATGCGCTTGAACTAGTCGAGGGGCGCACTGCCTTTGCGGTAAAGGACGGGAGGCTGGCGATGACTCACATTGACGAAGACAATGACGTTACCGCCATTCTCGAAGCGGCCACACATGACCTACCCGAAGCAGGGCCTCAAGCCGCCGAATGAGCACTTACCTGCCCACAATCAAACAGTTGCAATATCTGGTTGCGCTGCATGAACATGGCCATTTCGGGCGCGCAGCCGAGGCAAGTTTCGTTTCGCAGTCGACCTTGTCTGCTGGCATTCGCGAGCTCGAATCGCTGCTCGGGACAACTCTGGTGGAACGCAGCCGCCGGGTGGTTCGCTTTACTCCTCTGGGCGATCAGGTGGTTGCCAAAGCACACCGGCTGCTGCGCGAGGCGGAAGAGTTGTCCGACCTAGTCCAGGCATCGGGCAAGCCTCTTTCGGGTGAATTGCGGATGAGCGTAATCCCCACGATTGCACCGTTCATGCTGCCCAAGATGCTCCCGCGCCTGCGCCGCGAACGCCCCGATCTCAAGCTGCTGCTGCGCGAAGAAACCAGTGACGATGCCGTCGAATCGCTCAATCATGGGCGAGTCGACTGCGTGTTGCTGGCCCTGCCCTTCGCCACGGGCGACGTTGAACAAGAACATATCTGCAATGACCGGCTGTTCGTGGCCTTTCCCGAGAACGACCCACGCGACCCGCCTGACGTTATTCAGCCCGAGATGATCGACGAAGGGCGCTTGCTGCTGCTGGAGGATGGCCACTGCATGAAGGACCATGCGCTGGCGGCCTGCAACCGGCCCGAACTGCGCGCCAGCGCGGCGATGATCGGCACAAGTCTGCACACTCTGGTGCAATTGGTAGACAATGGCCTTGGCCTGACCATGCTGCCGGAAATGGCACTTGAAGCGGGCATTCTCAATGATACCAAAGTTGTCGCGCGTCCGCTGAACTCTACCATGGCGAGCCGCGAGATTGCCCTGATCTGGCGCAAAAATTCTCCGCGTGCAGAGGAGTTCAAAATGCTCGCTGAGGAATTGAGAGCCGGTTGACGCCCGGCAGGACCAGATCAGATGTACTTGGCCAAAGCACATTGCTGCGGTGCCCCAAACATGCGAAATCATAGCTCAATATTATCAGCTTGGGGGTTACCATGAAACAGGGTCGTTTCCTTTTTGCTGGCACGCTGATTTTGGCCGCTGTGCCAACTGCAGCTGTGCGCGCCGATGCCACGGACGCACAAATCTCCCAGATCGTTGATGAAGGGCTCAGCCATAGCCAAGCAATGACCAATGCATCCGAATTGATGGACGGCATTGGCCCGCGTCTGACAAATTCCGAGAATTTTGACAAAGCCGCCGCTTGGGCGCTGGACAAGTTCAAAACCTATAACCTCACCAATATTCGCGAGGAACCCTACCCTTTCGGCGTGAGCTGGAACCTCGATTCATGGACCGCCGTCATGGTTGAACCGCGAATGGTGGCGATGCGTTCAATCCCTGTCGCGTGGTCACCTGCGACTGGTGGCACGATCACCGCACCAGTGGTTCTCGCCCCGATGAGCAAAGAAGAGAATTTCAACGCATGGCGCGGAAAGCTCAACGGCAAAATTGTGCTGGTGACACTGCCGGGTGAAGCGAGCCAATCAACTAAGCCGATGTTCAAGCGCTTCGAAGCCAAGGACCTTGCGGACAAGGACCAATATACCTTGCCGAGCGATGATCTAGAACCATTCAGAGGGTTTTCAAAACGCGTCGCCTTTGAACTCAAGCTATCACGATTCCTCAAGTCTGAAGGAGCGTTGGCCATGGTCCGCAAGAGCTATCGGGAAAATGGGCTGGTATCTGGCGAAGGCTATAATATCGATCCGCAAAACCGCCTCGCCGTACCGTTCATGGAACTGTCTAGTGAAGATTATCGGCGGCTGGCGCGACTAACCGCGGCGGACAAGCCGCCCGTAATAAAGCTCAGTATCGTAGCGCATGAAAATCCGCTGGATACCACTGCCGACAATCTTACCGCCGATATTTCCGGCAGCGATCCCAAGGCCGGTTATGTGATGGCCGGCGGGCATTTCGACAGCTGGATCACTGGTGATGGCGCAACCGATGATGGCATTCCAAGCGTAGTCGTGATTGAAGCCGCGCGGATCATCAAGAGCCTTGGCGTGAAGCCAAAGCGGACTATCCGCTTCGCGCTCTGGTCAGGCGAGGAACAGGGGCTGCTTGGATCGATTGCCTATATTGAAAAACACCTCGCCACGCACGCCGTTGATACGTCGGCCTATGGCATTGACCGTTTTGCGCAATGGACGGCGGGTTTCCCAATTACCAAGGGGCCTGACTATGACCAGATGAAGGTCTATTTCAATCTCGACAACGGGGCGGGCAAAATCCGCGGGATCTATGCGGAAAACAACCTGGGTGCTGCCACAATCCTGAGAAAATGGCTGGCCCCGTTCGCTTCGATGGGCGCTGGTACAGTGGTGATGAGCCGCACCGGCGGGACGGATCATCAATATATGCAGTCTGTCGGCTTGCCGGGCTTCGAGTTCATACAGGACCCACTCGATTATGAAAGCCGGGTCCATCACTCCAACCTCGACACGCTTGATCATGCCCCGCCGGACGATGTACGCCAAGCAGCGACTGTGCTTGCCGCCATGTTGTGGCAAGCCGCCAATAGCGATGAAGTTCTGCCGCGCCCGCCGCTACCAAGCGCGCCCAGCAAGTCCAATCCATTCAAGGTAAATGACCCTAACGAGGATTGATCACGTCCTTGCAAGGCGAAATCGCTTGGTGTTCAAATCCCAGTCAATCCATGTGCCTGATGCCGACCCGCAGATAGTCCCATCCGGTGATCAGTGTGAGCACGGCTGCGCCCCACAAGGTAATAAGGCCCACTGTGTGCGGAACATTCATGACCACTGTTTGCAGCACCACATTCCAGTTTGGCAGTGCCCCACCTAGGATAAGTGAACCCAGCGAAAGGAGCTGGAGAGTTGTTTTCCATTTGGCCAACTTGGTGACCGGCACCGAGACCTGTAGCCCGGCGAGAAATTCGCGCAGGCCGGAAACCGCAATCTCACGGATCAGAATGATCAAACCGGCGATAACATGCATGTCACCAACATAAGGTCCGCGCAAAAACCCTTGTGCGGTCAGAACCAGAATCACCGCTGCAACCATGATTTTATCCGCGATCGGATCCAAGAAAATCCCCAACTTCGACACGGTTCCGCTCGTGCGGGCCAGATATCCGTCAAAATAATCTGTAATGCCCATGAGGGTGTAGAGCACAAAGGCGACCCCAAAGCCGAACTCCCACCCCGGCCACCACAAAAAGAAGGCCAGCAGCGGGACCGCCAGAATGCGCGACAAAGTCAAAATGTTCGGCAGGGTAAGCATGACTCAGCTCTCCTAGCGCGCATTGCCGATCTGCAAAACCCCGGAACATCCATCTGTGGAGATAGAGGCTTTGCCCTTGTCGCAGCGGTTCATTGCTTTAGAGCGAACGCACCAGAGGTTGCCGGCAGGAATTGATGACCACAAGCACGCATCTGCTGAACACGAGGCGCTTTCTGCCGCTGTTCATCACCCAACTGTTCAACGCGTTCAACGACAATCTGTTCAAGAACGCGATGGTCCTGTTTGTGGTCTATCAAGTATATAATTCTGAAGCGGCAGAGGCAAAATTCAGCGCTATTGCCAGCGGATTATTCATCCTGCCCTTTTTCATCCTGTCTGCGCTTGCCGGGCAACTAGCCGATATGCGCGACAAGGCGCGGATTATCCGGATTATCAAATTCTGCGAAATCATCATCATGTCGGTTGGTGCGGTCGGGCTGGTGATGGCGTGGAAGGGGACGATGACTCAGTCCCTGGCCATTCCTCTGATGCTGGTCGCTTTGTTCGCAATGGGTGTGCATTCGACATTCTTCGGCCCAATCAAATACGCCATTTTGCCGCAACACTTGCACAAGGACGAAGTTCTGGCGGGGACCGGGCTGGTCGAAGCAGGAACATATATTGCGATATTGGCAGGGACCATTCTGGCGGGTTGGATCCCTGTCGAATGGTCAGCTGTGGGCGTAGTGCTGGTGGCGATCGCCGGTTATCTGTTCAGTCGCAGCGTTCCCGACGCGCCACCCTCGATCGAAGAACAACCAATCGACCGGCACATCATTCGCGCGTCGATCCAGCTGGTCCGCGACACCATGCATGAAAAG
>JAHEAW010000001.1:5187-82728 GCA_024642545.1 Erythrobacteraceae bacterium | reverse complement strand
AGCACAACGTTGAATTTGAATATCAGCGCAATGCAGAACGCTATGACTTCCTCAAATGGGGTTCCAAGAGCCTCGATAATTTCAAGGCGGTCCCCCCTGGGACCGGTATTTGCCATCAGGTAAACCTGGAACATATCGCGCAGGCCGTGTGGACCAGCACCGACCCTGACGGGCAGAGCGTTGCCTATCCGGATACCTGCGTGGGCACAGACAGCCACACCACCATGATCAATGGGCTGGGCGTGCTTGGTTGGGGCGTCGGCGGGATCGAAGCTGAAGCGGCCATGCTGGGCCAGCCGGTCTCAATGCTGATTCCCGAAGTGGTCGGCTTCAAGCTGACTGGCCAGATGGCTGAAGGCATTACCGCAACCGACCTGGTGCTGACCTGCGTACAGATGCTGCGCGAGGTGGGCGTGGTTGGCAGTTTTGTTGAATTCTACGGTCCGGGTGTGAGTGCACTCAGCCTGGCCGATCGTGCGACCATCGCCAACATGGCCCCCGAATATGGCGCGACCTGCGGCTTCTTCAGCGTCGATGACAAAACCATGGACTATCTGCGCCTGACGGGCCGCAGCGAAGATCAGCTGGCGCTGGTCGAAGCCTATTACCGCGAACAGGGCATGTGGTTCGACCCGGCGCATGAGCCGGTTTTCTCCAAGACCCTAAGCCTCGATATGTCGAGCGTGGTCCCCTCGCTTGCTGGCCCCAAGCGCCCGCAGGACAAGGTGGCGTTGCCGGACGTCGACGAATTGTTCAACGGCGATCTCGCCAAGCTTTACAAGAAGGCCGCGCCGGAACGCGCTGCGGTGGAGGGCAAGGACCACGACATTGGCGACGGCGATGTGGTTATCGCCGCCATTACCAGTTGTACCAACACTTCCAACCCCGACGTGCTGATTGCCGCCGGTTTGGTGGCGCGCAAGGCCAATGCACTGGGCATGAAGCCCAAGCCATGGGTCAAGACCAGCCTTGCGCCGGGTTCGCAAGTAGTGACCGATTATCTGGTCAAGGCCGGCCTGCAGGATGATCTTGATGCGATCGGTTTCGATCTGGTTGGCTATGGCTGCACCACCTGTATCGGCAATTCGGGCCCGCTCGCACCGCCGATCAGCGCTGCGATCAACAACAATAATATCGTTGCTGCCAGCGTGTTGTCCGGCAACCGCAACTTTGAAGGGCGCGTGTCGCCAGATGTACGCGCGAACTTTCTCGCCAGCCCTCCGCTGGTGGTTGCTTATGCGCTGCGCGGCACTGTCACGACCGATATGGTCGACACACCGATAGGGCAGGACCAGGACGGCAATGATGTATTCCTGAAGGACATCTGGCCAAGCAATCAGGAAATCGCCGATCTGCGCGCCAGCTCCATCGACCGCGGCATGTTCGAGGCACGTTATGCGGACGTCTATAAGGGGGACGAGCACTGGCAGGCGATCAATGTCACTGGGTCAGATACGTATCAATGGCGTCCGGGCAGCACCTATGTGGCCAACCCGCCTTATTTTGACGGCATGACCATGACTCCCCCCCCGATCGTTGACATCAATGATGCCAAGCCGTTGGCCATCCTTGGCGATTCGGTCACCACAGACCACATCTCGCCCGCCGGTTCGATCAAGGAAGACAGCCCCGCAGGCGAATATCTGCTGAGCAACCAGATCGCCAAGGCGGATTTCAACTCCTACGGCTCGCGCCGCGGCAATCACGAAGTAATGATGCGCGGCACCTTCGCTAATATCCGTATCCGCAACGAAATGGTGCCCGGCGTTGAAGGCGGGATGACCACCTATGACGGTGAAACCATGCCGATCTACGACGCGGCGATGAGGCACAAGGCCAACGGTACTCCGCTGGTGGTGATTGGCGGCAAGGAATATGGCACTGGCTCCAGCCGGGACTGGGCCGCCAAGGGCACGATCCTATTAGGTGTGCGCGCGGTGATTGTTGAAAGCTTCGAGCGTATCCACCGGTCTAATCTGGTCGGTATGGGCGTTCTGCCGCTTCAATTCACTGGCGGCGACACGCGGGAAACGCTTGGCCTCACCGGTGACGACAGCTTCACTATCGACGGCCTCGCCAATCTGACCCCCGGACAAGAGGTCTCGGTCGAGGTGGCGCGCGCCGATGGCAGCAGCTTCAGCTTCACTGCAAAATGCCGGATCGATACGGCCAACGAAATGGAATATTACCGCCACGGCGGCATTCTCCAATATGTGCTGCGCAACCTGGCAGCCTGACCTGGCGGTGCGGCGGGGCCTATCGGTTCCGACGCGCCGGCAA
The DNA here is from genome assembly GCA_024642545.1 of Erythrobacteraceae bacterium. Lineage (GTDB taxonomy): Bacteria > Pseudomonadota > Alphaproteobacteria > Sphingomonadales > Sphingomonadaceae > Allopontixanthobacter. Next base: position 80,448 of record JAHEAW010000001.1, on the reverse strand, counting down.
TGGACTGCGAAATCTTAAGGTCTTCGCACTAGGCTGGCTCGATGATTATGCAGGCTGCCACCATGCGCGAGCAGGATTTTGATCCGGGCTGCGACCCCGGCAAGCTGTCCCGGTGGGGGCAGTGCGTTCGTCAACGGCTGAATGCCAATCCGGCGGTAACGCGGCTCGACACGAATTTGGCGGAAGTCTATACCGTTCCGCGCTTCCTTTCCCGGAAGGACTGCAAAATGGTGACGCAGGTCATCAATCAATTGGCGGTCCCCTCCACACTTTATCGCGGGGCAGAGAAAGATGGGTTCCGTACCAGCTACACCCATCATTTTGCAGCCAATGCACCGCTTACGCGCAGCATCGAATTGTACATATCCGATCTGCTTGGCATTCCCGATGAATTTTCCGAATTGATGCAGGGGCAGCGGTATCAGGTAGGGCAGGAATTCAAACATCACCATGATTTCTTTCATGTCGGTGAAGGCTATTGGCAAACCGAAGCGACCACCGGTGGGCAGCGGACCTGGACTGCAATGATCAATCTAAACGAACCCAAGGAAGGTGGAGAGACCGATTTTCCGCATCTCGACCTGTCCTTCAAACCGCACACCGGTGCGCTCATCATCTGGAACAATATGAGCCGGGACGGACGACCCAATATGAAGACGCTGCATGCTGGCACCCCGGTAAGGCGGGGGATCAAGCATGTGATCACCAAATGGTACCGTCAGGAACCGTGGCGCATTCTCAACCCCTGAAGATGCCCGCCAACACCAAAAAGGGCGGCACCACCTGGGTGTCGCCCTCCCTTTGGCCGTATAACAGGAAGCTTAAGCCGCCCGTTTCGCTTTGAGTTTGCGTCGGCCCAAAACTGCGGCGGCAGCGGCACCGAACAGCAGCGTCATCGGCGGAGCTGGAACCGGTGTTCCTCCGCTCGAGCCATTGCCGGAAGTGGTCCAGCCTGACGTGCTCGAGACGTTCCCCGACGTTGACGAACTGCCCGACGTGGACGAACTGGTCGAAGTCGAGCTGGTGATGTTGCCTGACGTCGAAGTGCTGGTCGAGACATTGCCCGAAGTGGACGATGAAGTTGAACTAGACGATGAGGTTGAACTCGAAACATTCCCCGAGGACGACGTTGATGTCGAGCTGGATACGTTGCCCGAGCTACTGCTGGAAACATTGCCTGAACTCGAACTGCCGCCCGACGAAGTCGACGTTGAACTACCACCCGAGGAAGTCGAGCTGCCGCCGGAAGAGGTTGAAGTAGATGTCGAGCTTCCGGTCGAGCTATTGTCGATGTTGATGTTGATGTTGATTCCGCCTGAAGTCGAGGAGGCATCGCCAGACGAAGACGGAGGCGGAGCAGATGGCGGGGTTGTCGATGGCGGGGTCGTCGATGGCGGAGTTGTCGATGGCGGGGTCGTCGATGGCGGGGTCGTCGATGGTGGTGACGTGTTGGTCCCGCCCGTTGTCGTGGTCGTCGAGGTAACGGCAACGCTGCCGCCGCTTGATCCGCCGCCACCGAAGAAGCCGCCAAAGAAGCCGCCGCCGAAGCCGCCGCCAAACCCGCTGCTGCCGCCCAGCACGGTAACCCCGCCGCCCGTACTGCCTCCTTGAATCGGGGGAAGCTGCGGCAAGGGTGCCGGAACAGCGGCATATGCCATGCGGAAAGTGGGCGGGCACTGCTCGCCATTCGCGCCGGGGATCGGGTGAACAGTAGTGCTTCCTTTGAACCCTTCCTCATGACCGTCCATTGGCGCGCCAACAGGTTCACATTCGATCACGCGCTTCACAATCCGCTGCTGATGCCGAACCTTTTTCGGAATCCTGCGCTGCGCATGACGTTCCTTGATGTCAATCTGCGGAACCTCTTTCACCGACTTGGTAGATTTGTAGGTCGAAGGATTGCCCTTCTGGGTTTCGGCCACATGCACTGCCCCGCCCACCAGCAGCGCACCACCCGCAGCAGTTGCGGATAATTTCGCCAAGGCCATCTTTACCGACATGAGCAAGCTCTTTCGTTTTTCGTGAGGGCAGCCTCGACTGCGGCGATTCCGCTGACCGGCACTTCCCTGTCACAGCAACAGACGCGAAGGGGCGGAAGGCGGCAACCGCATTAACCATGAAAATCAGTCCTGAATCGAAAAAACCACGGCTGGAAATGGCACTGCTGCCGGACATGTCCCACTATGGAACCGAAGTTGCGCCAAATCCTGCTGGAATATTAAGGTTCTTCATCAAACAGGCCCGTTTGTGATGTTCCACCAGATGGCCCCGGAGGCGTGATGTCGAGGTGATTCCATGCCGCATCGTTGAGGCAGCGCCCGCGCGCAGTGCGCGCCACCATGCCCAATTGGATCAAATAAGGTTCAATCACTTCTTCCACCGTATCGCGCGGTTCGCTGAGCCCAGCGGCAAGCGTTTCCACCCCGACGGGTCCACCTTTATAGACCTGCGCAATCATGATGAGATAGCGCCGGTCCATTGCATCAAGCCCGAGCCGGTCAACTTCCAGCCGAGTCAGGGCTTCATCCGCAACATGAGCGGTCACAGTGCCATTGCCAGCCACATGGGCAAAGTCCCGCACGCGCCGCATCAACCGTCCGGCCACGCGCGGTGTGCCGCGGGCGCGCCGCGCAATCTCACGCGCGCCCGCAGCATCTATCGCCATGCCGAGCAGGCTTGCCCCGCGCGTCACCACCTGCTCCAGCTCAGACTCAGTGTAGAAATTGAGCCTTACCGGAATGCCGAAACGGTCGCGCAGCGGCGTGGTCAGCAAGCCTTGCCGGGTGGTCGCGCCAATCAGGGTGAAAGGCGGCAGATCAATCCGCACACTGCGTGCCGACGGCCCTTCACCAATGATAATATCGAGCGCGCGGTCTTCCATCGCAGGATAGAGGATTTCCTCCACGACGGGATTGAGCCGGTGAATCTCGTCGATGAACAGCACATCATGCGGCTCCAGATTGGTCAGCAGCGCAGCCAGGTCGCCCGCTTTGGCAATGACCGGGCCAGACGTAGCGCGAAAGCCAACCCCCAGTTCCCTGGCCACGATCTGCGCCAGCGTGGTCTTGCCCAGCCCCGGCGGGCCGAAGAACAATACATGGTCCATCGCCTCGCCGCGCCCGCGCGCAGCCTCGATAAATACGCGCAGATTGTCCCGCGCCGCTTCCTGCCCGATGAATTCGGCCAGCGATTTGGGTCGCAAGGCAGCGTCCGGGTCGTCCGGCTGGCGGTCAGGCGCAAGATCAGGATTTGTCGACATAGCGCCCCAATATCCACGCCAAAGCGAAGGCGGCGCCCACTGCCAGCCATTGCAGAACCGGCACGATCACCAACACCAGCGCATTTTGCGCATCGCTTGGACCGATGAACATCGTATACCATTGCAGCGCAAGTCCGGCCGCCGCGATTATCGCCATCGCGAACAGCCAAAAACCCAAGGCTGCCCCCTCGCCAATTTTGCGGGACAACAGCAGACCAAGGACTATGGGGGAGGCCATCATGGCCATCATCAGCAGCCCTCCGGGCCACCAATCCATTCGGTCTGGTTCCCCCGCTTTCAGCCCGAGAACGAGCACCGCCATGCTATAGACCGCCGAAATAGACCGGATTACTGTGTTGCGTTTTCCCATGTTCATCTCCCCGCTGCGCTCTTTAGTGCGACCCGGATCAGGTCGCTTTCGCTGGCATTGGCGCCCAACTCTCTCTGCGCTCTGGCCACTGCGTCAGCTGCAATCGCGGGTTTGAAACCCAAATTCTGCAACGCAGACACCGCATCCGCGCTGGCTGATCCGGCAGGCATCACCGCCGCGCCGACACCGCCGCCGTCCGGCCCAAAAGGCAGCGCGCCCGCCTTGTCTTTCAATTCATTGACGATCCGCCCAGCTAGTTTTGGCCCCACGCCATTGGCGCGCGCAATCATGGCTGCATCGCCGCTGGCGCAGGCAGTCTGAACTTCTGCAGTCGAGAGTGCGGACAGGATTGCCAGCCCAACCTTGCTGCCCACGCCCTGCACCTGCGTCAGCAAGCGGAACCAGTCGCGTTCAGAACCTTCTGCAAAGCCCAGCAGCCGCATGTCATTCTCGCTTATCTGCAGATCGGTAAAGACAGTGCAGGCTTCCCCCACCTCACCCAGCGCGGCCAAGGTCCGCGCGCTGCAATGGACCAGATAGCCCACGCCCGCGACGTCGATCACAGCCCAGTCCGCGCCGGTTTCATCGAGCAGGCCCTTGAGTTTCGCAATCATCGCCTGTTCCTGCCGGATGCGAACCGGTTTGGCCAGAGGCGGGCCGCGCCTTGTCCCCCTCGGCGAATCCGACAATATGGAACACATGGAACACGGTCCTGAAACAGAAATGTTCCCCCCGGGGCAATCCCTGTGACCCGCTTGCCGGTAAAGCGCCAAAAGGAAGGCAAAGTCACCATCAGCACACTATGCCACGACGCGCAAAAGTAGGAAACGCTCTCGACTTGGCGCGGCGAGGCGTTAGGGACCTTGCCATGAGCTACAACACTTTTGGCCGCGTGCTGCGCTTTACCACCTGGGGCGAAAGCCATGGGCCGGCTTTGGGCGCGGTGGTGGATGGCTGCCCGCCAGGTCTCTCGCTGCATGAAAACGACATCCAGCCGTTCCTCGATGCGCGGCGGCCCGGGCAAAGCAAATTCACTACTCAGCGCAAGGAACCCGATGCGGTCCGCATCCTGTCCGGGGTGTTCGAAGGGCCAGATGGCCAGCAACGCACCACTGGCACTCCGATCAGCCTGATGATCGAAAATGTCGACCAGCGCAGCAAGGATTATGCAGAGGTCGCCAAAGCCTATCGCCCGGGCCACGCGGATTATGCCTATGACGCGAAATACGGCTTTCGCGACTATCGCGGGGGCGGGCGCAGCAGCGCGCGCGAAACAGCCGCGCGGGTTGCCGCAGGCGCGGTGGCGCGGCTGATCATCCCTGACGTGATCATCACCGCCTATGTCAGTCAGATTGGCGAGGATATGATTGACCCTGCTGCGATGGATTTTGCCGAGATTGGCAACAACCCGTTCTTCTGCCCCGATGCTGCCGCCGCAGAGCGGTGGGCCAAGCTGGTCGATGATGCGCGGCAGGCCGGATCATCGCTGGGCGCTGTGGTGGAATGCGTTGCAACCGGCGTGCCTGCAGGCTGGGGCGCACCGATCTATGCCAAGCTCGATGCTGATCTGGCGGCGGGCATGATGGGGATCAATGCGGTCAAGGGCGTGGAAATTGGTGACGGTTTTGGCGCGGCCAAGCTGTCGGGTGAACAGAACGCCGATGCCATGCGCAGCGGCGCTGATGGACCGAATTTTACAGCAAATCATGCAGGTGGAATCGCGGGCGGCATTTCAACCGGTCAACCGGTGGTATGCCGGGTGGCATTCAAGCCAACCAGTTCAATCCTGACCCCGGTCGATACAATTGGCCGCGACGGGCAGAACACCCAGATCATGACCAAGGGGCGGCACGATCCATGCGTCGGCATTCGCGGCACCCCGGTGGTCGCTGCGATGATGGCGCTTGTTCTGGCAGATCACAAAATGCTGCACCGGGCGCAATGTGGATAGGGAAGATAGGGCGGATAGGGCCGGCAGCCTGATTTAACCGCGCCGCAGGACAAGATAGAGCGCGCCGTCACCGCCGTGCCGCTGGTGGGAGCGGCGGATGGCTGCAATACTGTCAGCATGCGGACCGGCAGCGAGCCAATCGAGGATTTTCGCACGGATTGCGCCGCGCCGTTCGGCCCGGTCCGCCGCCTCCACCGGGCGCGGCTTGCCAGTCACCACCAAAACCAACCGCGCATCCATCGCGCGCGCCTGCGCCAAACCGCTTTCCAATCGGCCATGCGCGGTATCGAGCGAATGACCGTGCAGGTCGAGCGTGAAATCAGGAGCCACCGTGCCCGCCTTGAGCCGTTTGTCCCAATGCGAATCGAGCCCGCCCTGCCCGATCGGGCGCTGCTTTGGTGCTGGCTGGGCGGCGCGAAGCGGAGCGGCAGAACGCGGCGCTGGCGGCTTGACGAATTTGGACGGGGTGTTCTGTGGTTCAAGTACCTGCTCGGGCCGGGCTTTGGGCGGCGCCACCCGGCCCGGAAGCGGCTTGACTGTGGCCGCAACCTTGGCCCAGATATCGACCTCCTCGGCGCTCAGGCCGCGCGGAACTCTCATCGCCCGGTGAGCCGTTTGACAGCTCCCTTCGGCAGCAGGATCAACGCTTGTCCGCGCGCGCTCATGCCGCCTGCAATGCGCCGCGCATCCTCGCCCGCACCCCAGAAGGTGTCGAAGCGGTTGGCGCCCTTGATCGCCCCGCCAGTATCCTGCGCAATCCACAGCCCGTCAGCTTCCTGACGGTCAAGCTTGAGCCATACAGGCGCGCCCAGCGGGACGAATTTGGGATCGGCCGCGACCGAGGATTCGCGCCGGACGGGCACATTGAGCGCGCCAAGCGGACCATCGCCGTCCAGAATGCGGAAAAAGATGTAGCTCTTGTTGAGGTCCATCAGCGCCTTGCCGTCATCAGGATGTTCGCGAAGATATTGCATGATGCCCTGCATGCTGCCTGCATATTGGCCGGGGCCATCGCCCAGCAGCCCGCGTTGGCGCATAATCGCACCAATGCCGATATATTCGCGCCCGTTCTGCCCGGCGTAGCCGATCCGCGTGATCGTGCCATCAGGCGCGATCAGCCGGCCTGAACCCTGTATCTGCAGGAAGAAGAATTCCACCGGATCAGCAGTCCATGCCAGTTCCAGCCCGCGATTGGCAATCGCGCCCGCTTCAATCTCGGCCCGGTCATAATAGGGCACAAACGCCCCGTTGGCGTCATAGCGGCCAAGCGGCGGGCGTCCGCTGCGCTCTGCCGCGGGCGTTGCATCGGGCCAAGCACGGATCAGTTCGGGCGGCACTGCATAAACGGGCGTGTCATAGCCAGGTAAATGCGCGCGGCTTCCGTGTATTTCCGGTTCGAAATAGCCTGTGGCATAGGCCGCGCCCTGGCCCACTCGCACAGTTTCAAAATGGAGCGCAAAGAAGGCTGCAGCATTGCTATCGGGCCAGATCGCGGCATCACTGCAGGCGGGCTGCCATTCATCCGTCGTGGTCAGGCCGCTGGTATCGGGGCGGGCAAGCAGGCTGGGGCAACTTTCGCGGAACGATTGCAGCGCCGCACGGGCATCTGGCCCGGACATACCCAGGCCAGCGACCACCGGCCCTCGCATAACCCCCGCTGAGGCAGCGTTGGCTGGCCGCGGCTGCATCGGCGGAGCAGCCTCCGGGATCAGCCTTCCACATCCTGCCACCAGCAGGAGAGCTAGAAGAATTGGAAGTCGCTGCATGCCTGGCCCCCTGCTCCCAGCGCCCTGCCTAAAGCTGCGCCCTGCCTAAAGCTGCGCCTGAAGGTTCTAGCCCTCGTCGGTCTCGTCAAGCACCCAGTCGGGCGAAGCAGCCGTGACATTGCGGGCAAAGGTCCACACATCGCGGCTCTCGATCGCATCGTCGAGCGAACCGGCGATCATGGTGCCGTCCTTATCGCGCGTTATCGCGGCAATATCGGCAGTGAAGGACACAGCGATACGTGCCATCTGCCCGTCGAGCCGGGCGTTCTGGATCAGCACATCTTCAATCCGGATCAACCGGTTATCGATGGTCTCCCCTGCCTTTTCCCGCGCGTCAATCGCGCCGGCGAAGCTGGCATACACCGCATCATCGCACAATTGACGCAGTGTTTCCTTGTCGCCCTTCCAGAAGGCTTCGAGGATCATGCCGTATGCACCTTTGGCCCCTTCAAGAAAGGCGGTGATGTCAAACCGCCGGTCTGCCGCCGCAATCGCCCGCACGCCTTGTTCTACCGCAGGCAAGACACCTGCCAGTTCGCGCGGACGAGCCGCTGCCGCTTGCGGTGCCAGCGCCGGATTTTGTGCGGGCTGGTTGACTGTGTCACCGCTGTCAAACCGGGTTGGAATCACCTCTTCCTCATGCTCTGCCCGGCGACCGAGCACCGAATAGAGCCGCATGCCGAGAAAAGCGGCGATCATGGCGAGGATGACGATTTGAATTACCACGTTAGTTTACCTGTAGTCTGGCAGATGCAGCACACATCTGAATCATGAGAAGCGATATTGCCTTAAATAGGACGCTATTACAAATGAACAACGCCTGAGGATGCTCCGGGTTCACCGCAGCGACCAAATTGACCCGGCAAAGCAGACTTGCGAAGTTGCGGGGCGGGCACTGGGGTGCTACGCGCGCCGCCGAAGGATGAACCGGTGCGCCGGGACGTTCCAGCCATTACAAACTCGATACAGAAAGCACCAAGAGCCATGGCCGATGAAGCCGATATTCTCACCGATCTCAACATGAACCCTGCACCCAATGGCGAAGACACTTCCCCTGTGGCCGGTGTGATCTCACAATATGTGAAGGATCTGTCAGTTGAAAATCCCAACGCGCCTGAATGCTACCAGTGGAACGATCAGCCGCAGATTGATCTGCAGTTCAACATTGGCGCTGTGCCTTTGAATGACGAGGTGCATGAAGTCGAATTGAAAGTGAATGTCACCGCCAAGTCGGAAAAGGGCAACGCCTATCTGATCGAGCTGAGCTATTGCGGTCTGGTCGGCATGCGCAATATGCCTGATCCGCAAGCCCACGCATTCCTTTACGCTGAAGCGCCGCGGATCCTGTTTCCCTTCGCCCGCCGTGTAATCGCCGACGCAACGCGCGATGCCGGGTTCCAGCCGCTGATGCTCGATCCGATCGACTTCAACGGCCTGTATGTCCAGCAGCTGGAACGCAAGGCGCAGGAAGATGCCGCGGCCGGCGAAGCGCCAGCCGGTAACGCTTGAGCCCTGACGGCAAGGTGAGGCGCCAGCCATGAGCCTCGTCAAAAACGTTGGGACAATTGGCGGGTTAACCGCGCTCAGCCGCGTGTTCGGCTTTGTCCGGGACATGCTGTTGGCGCGGGTACTGGGGGCCGGTCTTGCGTCCGACGCTTGGCAGCTCGCTTTCACCTTGCCCAACACGTTCCGCCGCCTGTTTGCCGAAGGGGCGTTCTCGGTTGCCTTTGTGCCCATGTATACCCGCGCGCTGAGCGCGGATGACAGCGGGGAGAATGCGCAGAAATTTGCTGACGATGTCCTCGCGGTTTTCGTGTGGGTGCTGCTCGGATTTTCGGCAGTGGCGATGGTCGCGATGCCGGGGATCGTTTGGCTGCTCGCGCGCGATTATCAGGATGTGCCGGGCAAGTTTGAGCTCGCCGTCAGCCTGTCGCGGATTACTTTCCCGTATCTGGGGCTGGTCAGTGTGGTGGCGATGCTGTCGGGCCTGCTCAACGCACATTCACGCTTCGCGCCTGGGGCCTTTGTGCCGGTACTGCTCAATCTGGTGATGATTGCGGGGATCACGGCTGGCTGGTATCTGCGCGGCAGCAGCGCAGATGATGTGGTGGTTGCTTATGCGCTGGCGGTGTCGCTCGCGCTCGCCGGGGCAGCGCAGCTGTTCTATATGGCATGGGCAACGCGCAAGGCCGGGGTAAAGCTGAAACTATCGCTGCCCAAAATCACGCCGCAGGTCCGGCGATTGGGGCTGTTGATCCTGCCGGCAACATTTGGTGCTGGCGTGTATCAGATCAGCCAGTTCGTCGACACATTCTTTGCCACTTCGTTGCCACAAGGCTCGCTGACCCTGCTCAAACTGGCCGACCGGCTCAACCAGATGCCGCTGGGCATCGTCGGCATTGCGCTGGGCACAGCAATTCTGCCGATGCTGGCGCGTCATATCCAGACCGACAACACATTCGAAGCGCAGCGCCTGCAATCCAACGCGGTGGAGATCGGCACGCTGTTGACATTACCCGCCGCCGCAGCGCTGGCAGTGTGCGCCCCCGCCTTTGTCACCGCCTTCTTCGTGGGCGGCAAGATGACTGCTGCTGACGGCGCACTGATGGCCAATATCGTGGTTGCGCTGGTCGCGGGCCTGCCAGCCTATGTACTGGTCAAAGTGTTCCAGCCGGCTTTTTTCAGCCGGGAAGATACGCGCACCCCTGTGTGGGTCGCTGCGGGCGCGCTGACCATCAATATCGCGATCAACATCTATGTCGTGCCGCGTTACGGCATCGTTGGCCTGGCCAGTGCCACAGCCTTTACCGCGACGCTTAATGTGGCAACGCTTTACACCATCCTGCAGCTGCGCGGCTGGTTCCACTTCAACGGCAAGCTGATCGGCAAGATCGCGCGCCAGATCATCTCCACGCTGGTGATGGCAGCAGTGCTTTACATGCTGATGCCGCTGCTGGCGGGTCATTATACAGGCGCAGTCATCGGCAAGGTCTGGTCGTTAGGCGTGCTGGTGCTGGCAGGGGCGGTTACCTTTTTTGCCGCTGCTTATCTGACCGGTGCACTCGACAAGGACCTTCTTGGCCAGCTACGGCGCAAGAAGCCGGCAGCGCCGGTTGATCCTGCCTAACCCCAGTTTGACGGAAACCATCATGCGCGTCGTTTCGGGCATTCAGCCCACCGGTAAACCCCACCTTGGCAATTACCTTGGCGCCATCCGCAATTATGTAAAGTTGCAGGACGATGCGATTGCAGCAGGCGGAGAATGCCTCATCTTCATCGCTGATCTGCATGCCATATCGATGCCGCACGATCCGGCGGAGCTTCGGTCATCGACACTCGAACTGGTCGCCACACTGGTCGCTTGCGGGCTCGACACAAACAAGACTGTATTGTTCAATCAGGCGCAGGTGCCCGCGCATGCAGAGCTGCAATGGCTGCTCAATGGCACAGCGCGGATGGGCTGGCTGAACCGGATGACCCAGTTCAAGGACAAGTCCGGCAAGAACCGCGAAGGCGCAAGCATTGCCCTGTTCACCTATCCGGTGCTGCAGGCAGCCGACGTGCTGTTGTATCAGGCAACCCATGTCCCGGTAGGCGATGACCAGAAGCAGCATCTGGAGTTGGCGCGCGACATTGCGCAGAAGTTCAACAATGACTTTTGCAGCGATGCCGAGCCTGTGTTCACTTTGCCTGAACCCTATATTCCGCCCGAAGCTGCCCGGATCATGAGCCTGCGCGACGGTCTGGCCAAGATGAGCAAATCCGATCCCAGCGATATGAGCCGGATCAATTTGTCCGACGATGCCGATACGATCATGAAGAAGGTCAAAAAGGCCAAGACCGATGCCGAGCCATTGCCGTTTGAAAAGGCCGGTTTGGGCGGTCGGCCCGAAGCGCTCAATCTGGTATCAATCTACGCTGCGGTGACCGGCGAAAGCGTTGATGCTGTGCTGCGCCACTATGGCGGCGAGGGCTTTGGCCGGTTCAAGCCAGCCTTGGGCGAAGCACTGGTTGAAGTACTCAGCCCGATTTCGGAACGCTTCAACGCACTGAAACAGGACCGCGAATCGCTGGATGCCATTCTGGCGCGCGGTGCAGCGCGGGCCCGCGAAATGGGCGGCGGCACGCTGGCTGCGGCGTATAACGCGCTGGGCCTGGTCAGAGGTTGAAACTGCCTTTTGTTTGAAAGATTTGGACTGAATTCCATTCAAAATTGGTTCAGCCTGTCTGCTTTACAAAACGTTTCATCGGTGACAGCCTGTGGCAAATAGTGAACAGGCCGCGCAGCTGCCGAATGCTTCGAGAGGTTTTCCTATGAATTCCACCATGACCGTCATCGGCCGGGCCGCCCGAGTGGCAGTTGCTGCCATCATGATGGCTGCGCTTGCCGCTTGCGCGACGCCATTCAACGCGCAGGTTTCGCGGTTTCAGAGCCAGTTACCCGCGCCGCAGGGTCAGACCTTTGCTGTCGTGCCAGACGATCCGGCCCTGGCGGGCGGGATCGAATTTGCGCAATATGCCGCATTGGTTGACAAACAGATGGAACGGCTTGGCTATACGGCGGCTTCCTCACCCGAAGATGCCAGTTTGCTGGTCCACTTTGATTACAGCGTCGATAATGGGCATGAACGCGTTCAGACCACTGGCCCTGCCTTTGCTGATCCGTTCTACAGCCCCTGGTATGGCTATCGGCCGTTCGGATATCGCCGGACTGCGTTCTATAATCGCGGCCCGTGGGGTTTTGGCTTTTACGACCCGTTCTTCGATGGGCCGGGCATCGACAGCTACACCGTATATACCAGCGGCATCCAACTGAAGATCGACAACAGGAATGGCGAACGGCTGTTTGAAGGGCGGGCGAAAGCCATGTCGACCAGCAACCGGTTGCAATATCTGGTGCCTAATCTGGTCGAAGCGATGTTTACCGATTTTCCCGGTAATTCGGGCGAAACCGTGCGCATCTCGATTGCTCCTGAAAAGAAGACCGTGCGCAAGGTCGACTGACCCTGTTTCACCATTGGTTTTTGCAAAGGGCGGGTCTGGCAGCAGGCCCGCCCTTTGGGTTTGGGCGCCGCTAAACCCCGGTCGAACCAAACCCGTCAGCGCCGCGGGCGGTATCGCCCAGCTGCTGAACCTCATTCCACTGCGCCTGAATGACCGGGGCCAGCACCAGCTGCGCCACCCGGTCACCGCGATCGATCGCAAAGGCTTCATGGCCATGGTTGATCAGGATGATCTTCAATTCACCGCGATAGTCCGAATCGATCGTGCCCGGCGTGTTGGGGACAGTGATCCCGTGTTTGAGCGCCAACCCGGAACGCGGGCGGACCTGGATTTCATATCCGGGCGGGATGGCCAGCGCCAGACCGGTGGCAACGGCATGGCGGGCACCGGGCGCGATACTGACCACTTCGGCGGACACCACATCCATCCCTGCTGCCCCGGCAGTGGTATAATGCGGTAGAGCAAGCCCTTCGCCATGCGGGAGCCGTTTGACCTGCACGGTCACAGGATCATTCATCTTCTTCTGCTTCATTCAGAGCTTCAGCAACACGTTCGATCAGTGCCCATGCCACTTGCTGCTTCGGCATTTCATCGAGCGATTCGACGCCTTCACCCGTGATAATATGGACCCGGTTGTCACCCCCGCCCATGACATCGCCCGACACATCATTGGCCACAATCCAATCCGCGCCCTTGCGTTTGCGTTTCGTGGTCGCATTGTCGATCACATTCTCGGTTTCGGCTGCAAAGCCGATCAGCAGCGGCGGGCGCTTGGTCCCTGATGCCACACTGGCCAGAATATCCGGGTTTTCCGTCAGCAGCAGCGCGGGTGGAGCAGAGCCGCGCTTCTTCATCTTTTCAGCCGCAACATCCTTGCTGCGCCAATCGGCCACAGCCGCAACCATGATCGCTGCATCAACCGGGAGCGCATTCTTGACCTCGGCGTCCATCTCACGGGCCGATTCGACGTCGATCCGGTCCACGCCGGGCGGCGTTGTCAGATTTACCGGCCCGGCAATCAAGGTCACCCGCGCGCCTGCTGCAGCCGCCGCCGCGGCAATGGCAAAGCCTTGCCGCCCGGACGAACGATTGGCGAGATAACGCACCGGATCAATCGGTTCATGCGTCGGGCCGGCAGTGATCAGTACATGCTTGCCGTAAAGCGGGCGATGCTCCGGATCAGTGTCAAAGTCAGGTTGCCCGTCGAGCACATCTGCGGCCCAGTCGGGGCCTGTATCTTCACCCACTGTGATCTTGTGATAATCGCCATCAATCGGCTGTGGAGCGGCCTTGCCTGCACCGGTCTTGACCATATGATTCATCGCTTCGGGGTCGGTCGGCGGCGCAGATGCCGCGCTACCCTTGGTCGCCAGCAAGGACGCAGAGAAGCCCGGCTTCACGTCCTCTACAACCGGATCAACCGCTTCGTCTGGCGCTGCCTCTTCCGTTTCGACGTCAGGAATAGCTTCGGGTGCAGCGTCACTCTCATCAAGCGGTTCTTCCAGCCAATCTGCGGCGATCTCTTCGGGCGAGCGCTTGGGGGTTGATCGCGGGATCAGCGATGACAGCAGCCCGCCCAGCCCGCCGCCGCGTTTGGCCAGTTCAGGTTCTGGCTCCAGCGCGTCATCTTCGTGATAATCATCTTCCTCACCTTCATCCTGGCTTTCATCGGGATAAGCAGGCGCGACATAATCATGCTCCAGCCCCAGCGCATCGGCGATATGCGCCCACACCGCGTCCGGTTCAGGCAAGCGGCCCGGTCCGAATTCGCCGCAAGCCATCGGTCCGATATCAGGGTCGATCACTTGCACCCCTGCTTGCCGCAGCCAAGTGACGTTGCGCTGGGTTGCCTCATGCTGCCACATGCGCACATTCATCGCCGGGACCGCCATCACCGGCTTGTCGGTGGCAAGGATCATCGTGGTCGCCAGATCGTCTGCAATTCCGGCGGACATCTTGGCCAACAAATCTGCCGTTGCCGGGCACACCACCACCAGATCAGCTTCTCGGCTGAGCTGGATGTGACCCATTTCAGCTTCGTTCTTGAGGTCCCACAGCGTGGTATAGACCGGATTTTCGCTCAGTGCGGCCAGCGCCATTGGAGTCACGAATTGCTGGCCCCCTTCGGTCACCACACAAGTGACATCGCCGCCAGACTTACGGATCAGCCGGACAAGCTCGCACGACTTGTAGGCCGCGATTCCGCCGCCCACGACCAGTAGAATGCGCGGAAAGCCCCCGGCACTCATCAGCAGATTCTCGCTTCTGCCGCAGCTTTGCGGACGAGCGGCATCATGTCAGGTCTCCCCTGTTTTCACGCGCACCTGTCTAGCGCTGCGCAGGACCCCATACCAGCCCTGCATTGTAGTGGTTAAATTTTACCTAGCGACATGACATTCTTGCAGTGTAGAGCCTTGTTGCAAGGGAGAGAAATCGATGCGACTGATCCTTACTTCGCTACTGTTTGCTGGCGGCCTCTTGTATTTGTTTCTGGGTACAGGCTTCATGATCAATCCGGCCACCGCCGGGGGTGATTTCGGGATCGTGCCAAACGGGATCATGGGTCATGCCAGCCTGCGGGCGGATTTCACATCCTTTTTCGTGGTTGGCGGCAGCTGCATGATCTGGGGGGCGTGGAAACGCAAAGGCGATCCGCTGCTGGTATCAGCTGCTCTGTTTGGGCTGGCGATCATCGGGCGCACGGTCAATTTGATTGCCATGGGGACTTACACCAATTTCTGGCAGCCGATGCTGGTCGAAGCAGTCACAGTGGTGCTGTGCGTGATCGGAAGCCAGACCCTGCCGCACCACGTATTCACCGGCGAGGATTGACCGGGCCGGTTGGACCCTATCCGATCCAGCCCATCATCGCTGCGCCAGCAACTGCGCCAGCACCGGCGCCAGCACCGGCGAGCGCGGCGATGACATAACCCAGCCATCCGCGTGCGCGCCCTGCGCGCTTGTCCCATATCAGTTCAATGTCGGGGACAGGCGGGGCCTCGGGCGCACCGCCGCGCGGGGGGAATTGTTCTTCCAGCCGGCGGATCAGGGCCGGCACCCGCAGCAGCGTGTCGGTATCTTCACGAATCCGGTCGGCAAGCGCGGCTTCGGGGCCCAGTTCATCGCGAATCCAGTTGCGCACGAAGGGCGCTGACACGTCCCACATATTGATGTCGGGATCGAGCTGGGTCGCAATCCCTTCCACCATCACCATGGTCTTTTGCAGCAGCAGCAGGTGCGGCTGGGTCTGCATGTCAAAATCGCGCGTGATGGCAAACAGCCCGTCGAGCATCTGGCCAACGCTCAGTTCGCTCACTGGCTTGCCGCGCATCGGCTCCCCCACGGCGCGCAGCGCAGTCGCAAATTCATCGACCGAGTGAAAGCTGGGTACATATTGCGCTTCGAAATGAATTTCCGCGACGCGCCGGTAATTACCTGTGGTCAGCCCGTAGAGAATCTCTGCCAGCCACGCCCGCGCGCGCCGATCAATCCGGCCCATGATCCCAAAATCAATCGCCACGATCGTGCCATCCGCGCGCACGAAAAGATTGCCCTGGTGCATATCGGCATGAAAGAAGCCGCCGCTGATCGCTTGGGTCAGAAAGGCCAGCACGAGGCGCTTGGCCAGTTCGGGTAAATCATGCCCGGCGGCAATCAGGTCGTCCCGCTTGCTTATCTTGACCCCATCGACCCATGCGATGGTCATCACTCGGCCATTGGTCCGGTCCCAGTCAATTGTCGGGATTTCATAGCCAGAAACGCCCTTGACCGTGTCAGCCAGTTCGCTGGCAGAAGCCGCTTCGCGCCGCAGATCAAGCTCGCGGTTGGTCCAGCGCCGGAAATTGGCGATTGTCAGGCGCGGACGCAGTCGCTGCGCCTCGCCGCCCAAAGCCTCCAGGTGCGCTGCAGCCCATTCATAGGTCGCAATATCGCGCGCAAATTTCTCGCGGATGCCCGGGCGCAGCACCTTGATCGCAACATCTGCGCCATCGGTGGTGACCGCGCGGTGGACCTGCGCAATTGACGCCGCGCCGACCGGCTCCTGCTCGATACTGGCAAACAGCGCATCTATCGGCCTGCCAAAGCTGCTTTCAATCACTTGCCGGATCTGTTCAAAGGGCACCGGCGGCAGACTGTCCTGCAATTGCAGCAGATTATTGGCCGCATCGCTGCCAACAATGTCTGGCCGGGTTGCCAGCGTCTGACCCAGCTTGATCGCTGCCGGGCCGATTTCCTGAAATGCACCAGCATAATCAGGATCAGCCGATTTGCGCGTCGCAATGCTGAAAAACCAGATCAGCCGCGCCACTTGCGGCGGTGTATTGGGATCGCGCGCAATCCCGCGCAGCGCACCATGCCGAGCAAGCGTGCGCACCCATTTGCCCAGCCGCCAGATATGCGTGGAAGGTCGCGTCACAGGGTCAGATTTTCCAGCCCGAATGGATTGCAACCGCGCCGCCCAGAATCGGCTCCACTCTGGTCCGCGCAAAACCGGCGGCCCGGATCATGGCTTCAAATTCGGGCATTTTGGGAAAGCGCCGGATTGATTCGGCGAGATAGCGATAGCTGTCTTCATCGCCTGCAATGGCCTTGCCGATCTTGGGCATCAGCCGGTGCGAATAAGAATCATAGGCCTGTTTGAAGCCGGGCCATTCGGTGGTTGAGAATTCGAGGCAATAGAACCGCCCGCCATAGCTGAGAACCCGGTGCGCTTCGACCAGAGCGCGGTCAATCTGGGTGACATTGCGGATCCCGAAGGCAATCGTATAGGCATCAAAACTGCGGCTGGAGAAAGTCAGCTCCTCGGCATTCTGCCGCGACCACACCAGGCTGTCGATCCCGCGATCCAACGCGCGTTCGATACCCACATCGAGCATGTCCTGATTGATATCAGATACAGTCACGCTCGCGCCGCGTTCGGCCATACGGAATGCAATATCGCCCGTGCCGCCTGCCATATCGAGGATGGCCTCGCCTGCCTGCGGCTTGACCCGGCGCACAAAACGGTCCTTCCACAAACGATGCATGCCGCCCGACATGGCATCGTTCATGATGTCATATTTGGCCGCTACGCTGGAGAAAACCTCGCCCACCAGCGCGGTTTTCTCACTGGCATCGACATCCTGATAGCCGAAAGAAACTGTTTCGTTCATGCGCGCTCCCTTAGGGGCAATTGCCCCTGCCGCAAAGGGTGTTAGGGAAAGCCCATGCCAGAACTTCCCGAAGTAGAAACAACCGTCCGCGGCCTTGCCCGGTTCCTCGATGGGCAACGAATCGTGCGAGCGGCGGTCAATCGGCCCGATATGCGCCGCGCGTTTCCCCCCGATCTGGTGCAGGCGCTGACCGGGGCCACTGTGACCAGTCTGGGCCGCCGTGCCAAATACGGGCTGATCCACACTGACCGCGCGCGCAGCCTGATTTTCCACCTGGGAATGAGCGGGCGCTGGAGGATTGACCCTGAACAAGCCGACAAGCACGATCATTTCGTGATCGAGACGGCTGATCATCGCTTTGCCCTGTGCGATCCGCGCCGGTTCGGCTGGGTTGATCTGGTCGATACGCCAGCGATCGCGGCATGGCCTGCTTTTGCTGCACTGGGGCCAGAACCACTTGGCCCTGACCTGACTGCGGGGCATCTGCAAGCGGCGCTGAAGGACCGGAAACAGGCAATAAAGTTGCTGCTGCTCGACCAGCGGATCGTCGCGGGGCTTGGCAATATCTACGTCTGCGAAGCCTTGTTCAGAGCCGGCATTCGCCCCACCCGTCAGGGCGGCAAGGTTGCCCTGTCCGCACTGGAGCGGCTGGTGCCTGCCATCCGCGAAGTGCTCACGCAGTCGATCGCAGATGGCGGATCGTCCTTGCGCGATTATGCCCGGCCGGACGGCGAGCTGGGCTATTTTGCTACTCGCTTTGATGTCTATGGCCGCACAGATGAGGCCTGCAAGCGCGGCGATGGCGGCACGGTCCAGCGAATAATGCAGGGCGGGCGCAGCAGCTGGTTCTGCCCGAAGTGCCAGAAGTAAGCGCAGAAGGGCGGATTTACGCGCAAACAAATATTGACGATTCGCCTGCCTCTGGCTAAGGGGCGCCCTTTCCGGCAGACATCTGCCGCTTTTCGTATTTGCAAATTCAGATAATTCCGGCCGCTTTGGTGGCGGCCAGATAAAGGACAAACATGGCCAATTCGCCGCAAGCCCGCAAACGTATCCGCCGCAACGATCGCCGCGCCCTCATCAATGGTGCGCGCATGAGCCGCATTCGCGGCTTTGTGAAGAAGGTTGAAGCGGCCATTGAAGGCGGGGACAAATCTGGTGCGGCTGAAGCGCTCAAGGCTGCGCAGCCGGAACTGGCCCGCGGTGTCGCACGCGGTGTGATGCACAAGAACACGGCCTCGCGCAAAATGTCGCGTCTGTCGAAGCGGGTTGCCGCGCTGTAATTCGATTCGCTGCGAATCGCGATTCGCAGACATTCAGGCTCGTCGGCAGGCGGAATTCTGACCAAAAATACATCTCCGGGTCGGCGTGAATAGCGCTGGCCCGTTTTGTTGCAATGCAATGACAAGCCAAAGACTAGTCCAGCAATAGGCTAACTATAGGAAGCTCCACGATTCGCACGGCCTTCATGGTGAAAAGTGAGGGTAAACAGTCTCTTAAACGCAAGTCTGCGGCTTTCAGCGAGTCAACAGCTTTATTTCAGTTTTTTTACGGTTATTGCTCTTGCGCCATCTGCAAACCGGTTCATAACAAATCGCACAGCCCGGGTCGGGACAGCTTGGGCTTTTACATTACTGGTCGCAAGGGGGCAGCATCGGAACGATGATTCCGGTGAATGGCGCAGCCATGCCTTTCGAGCCTGTGGGGAATTGGACCCGACGTTAAGTCGGCAGTGTGGGATCTGGAAAGTCAATGGTGAGCAAGGACAACGGCGCGGGCGCAGCGAAGAACAAGGGCAACGAAAACAAAATGGAAGATCTGGAAGCGGTAAACCTGGCAGCCGATTGGTCGGATATCAGCCAGGGCCTGCGCAAGGATCTGGGCCATCAGTTGCACAGCCAGTGGATCAAGCCCATTCAGCTGGGCGGTTTCTGCAAGGATACCGGCACGCTCGATCTTTTTCTGCCGACCGATTTTTCCGCCAATTGGGTGCAGGACCGTTTCGCCGACCGGCTCTCGCTGGCGTGGAAGATTGCCCGCAGCGAAGTACGCCATGTCCGCATTGCCGTGCACCCTGGCCGCCGCAAGCTGCCCGAAATGTCGCTCGGCGGACATGGCGGCGGACTTTATGGCAATGGCCGCCACCCGGCGAATGATGGCAGCGACACTTCCATGATCGAAATCGCCGCCGGGACCATCGGCGATCAGGGCTTTACCACTTCGGTCGGGCTCGACCCATCGCTGACCTTTGCCGCTTTTGTTACCGGTGAGACCAATATTCTTGGCTGCAATGCCGCTCAGCGTATGGCGGCCACGGAAACGCCGCAATTTAGCCCGCTCTACCTCAAGGCTGCGACTGGCCAGGGCAAGACGCATCTGCTGCATGCGATTGGCCACGCCTATCTCTCCAGCCATCCGCGGGCGCGCATCTTTTACTGCAGCGCAGAGCGCTTCATGGTCGAATTCGTCCAGTCGCTGAAGCAGAATCAGATGATGGAATTCAAGGCACGGCTGCGCAGCTTTGATCTGCTGCTGGTGGACGATATCCAGTTCATCATCGGCAAGGCATCGGCGCAGGAAGAACTGCTGTACACGATCGATGCACTGTTGGCTGAAGGCAAGCGACTGGTGTTTGCCGCCGACCGCGCACCGCAAGCGCTCGACGGGGTGGAACCGCGCTTGCTCAGCCGCTTGTCGATGGGGCTGGTGGCGGACATTGCGCCAGCGGATATCGAGCTGCGGCGCAAGATTCTCGAATCGAAGCTCACCCGGTTTGCGCCGCTCGAAGTGCCCGGTGATGTGATCGAATTTCTTGCCCGGACAATTACCCGCAACGTGCGCGAGCTGGTGGGCGGCCTCAACAAGCTGATCGCTTATGCCCAGCTGACCGGGCAGACCGTGTCGCTGCAGCTAGCGGAAGAACAGCTGACCGACATCCTGTCGGCCAATCGCCGCCGGATCACGATTGACGAGATTCAGCGCACTGTGTGCCAGTTCTATCGCATCGACCGGAGCGAGATGAGCAGCAAGCGCCGCGCCCGCGCGGTGGTCCGTCCGCGGCAAGTGGCGATGTATCTCTCCAAGGTGCTAACCCCGCGCAGCTATCCCGAAATCGGCCGCAAATTTGGCGGGCGCGACCATTCCACCGTGATCCACGCGGTCCGCCTGATCGAGGATTTGCGCACCCGCGATGCCGATATGGATGGTGATGTGCGCAGCCTGCTGCGCCAGCTGGAAAGTTGATCGGCACTAAAACTTACCCACTGCCCGTCCGCTATCAATCCGCCGTTGGTGCACAGCCAATGCACAGATTTATCGACAGGGCAGCGGTCAGGATTGTAAGGCGCTGGCATGGCCCTCACCCCTGACCGTCTCGACCGATTTGCCCGCCATATCGTGCTGCCCGAAATCGGCGGCGCGGGGCAAGTGGCGCTGGCCAAAGCGCAAGTTGTGGTGATCGGGCTCGGCGGCATTGGCTCGCCCGCACTGCAATATCTGGCAGCGGCCGGAATCGGACGGCTGATTGTGGTTGATGACGATCAGGTTGATCTCAGTAATCTGCAGCGTCAGACAATCTACCGCAGCCGGGATGTCGGCCAGCCCAAGGCCGAATTGGCAAAACGGTGGCTGAGCGAATTTGACGCTGCGCTTGAAATCCAGGTGTCACAGGAACGAATTAATCGCGAAAATGCTGTTGCGCTGACGGCAGGGACTGATCTGGTTCTGGACGGGACCGATAATTTCGCGACCCGGCTGGCTGTTTCGGATGCCTGCGTAGCTACCGCGGTGCCGCTGCTCAGCGCAGCAGTCGGGCGGTTTCAAGGGCAGGTCGGAGCATTTGCCGGGCATTTGCCGGATCAGCCATGCTATCGCTGCTATGTCGGCGATGCGTTCGATGCGGTTGATTGTGATAGCTGCGCCGAAGATGGGATGCTGGGTGCAATGGCTGGGTGGGTGGGCGGCTTTGCCGCGCTGCAAGCGGTCCGGATATTACTCGATGGCAAAGCGGCACTGGGCGAACCGCAATTCGGGCGGCTGCATCTGCTCGACGGGCTGGGCGCTGCGATGCGCAGCTTCACCATTGCCAAGGACCCGGCTTGCAAGGGCTGCTCAGCGGCCTAAAAGCTCGCCCCGTCGATCAGGCGGCGCGGCAAACCAGTCCATAGCTCGGGCGCAAACATCCGCAGATTGACCCCCATCCGGTCGTAAGTGGGATCACCCAGCGACGTCCAGTGAGTGACATCGCCGCAGATGCCGCAATGCCAGGTGGTGAGCATCCGGTCGCCTTGCACATAGCTTACCGCATCGCCCGTCACAGTGACCTGCTTGGGCGCGCTATAGTGCCACAGCGCACCGTTCCGGCGGCACAGGCTGCAATTGCATTCGCCCGCATCAACCGGCTCATCGCGCAGCTCAAGCGTAATTGCGCCGCAGTGGCAGCTGCCATAATGGGCAATCATCCGACCATCTCCTCCACCCATTCAGGCACCATCATGGTCGCCGGGCCAAGGCGAGTTTCGTGAAACCAGTCCGAACCCTGGCTCCGCTCCAGATTGAGTTCCAGCGTTCGCGCGCCCAGGTCACGCGCGCCTTGCACCAGTCCGGCGGCCGGATAGACCGCGCCGGAGGTGCCGATCGACACGAACATATCGGCCTGCCGCAAGGCGCCGTATATCTCGTCCATCCGGTAAGGCATTTCCCCGAACCATACGACATCGGGGCGCAGCGCCCGCGCGTTGCACGCTGGACAGGGCGGACGATCAATCAGCGGCCCCCGCCACGGGCTGCGCCGATCACAATAAGTACACCAGGCATTGAAGTGCGAGCCGTGCATATGCAGCACGCGCGCAGCCCCGGCGCGTTCGTGCAGATCATCGACATTCTGCGTCACGATCAACAGCCCGCCTGTCCACTTTTCATCGAGCCGCGCCAGCGCGTCATGCGCGGCATTGGGCAGCTTGGTCTGAACTGCCGCACGCCGCATATCATAAAACCGCAGCACCAGATCAGGGTTGCGGGCAAAAGCTTCGGGCGTGGCGACGTCTTCCACCCGGTGTTGTTCCCATAATCCGCCATCAGAGCGGAACGTGTCAATTCCACTTTCAGCGCTTATGCCCGCCCCGGTAAGGATCACGATGTTGCGAATATCCTGCATGTCGCCCATGAAGCACGCTGGCCTAGGGGAGTGCAATGGTACGTATTGGTATTATCGGCAGCGAAGGCAGAATGGGCCGGGCCCTGGTGCAGGCCATCGCCGATGCCGGGCAAGAGTATTCCGGTGGCGCGGACAAGGGCGGTGATGTCACCGCGCTGGCACAGGCGAGCGATGTGTTGGTCGATTTTTCCGCCCCCGCTGCATTGCAAAGCAATCTTGATGCCGCAACCAGTGCGGGCACTGCCCTGGTAATCGGCACCACCGGGCTAGAGGCAGCGCACCATGTCGCAATCGATATAGCGGGCCAGACAATGGCAGTCCTGCAGACGGGCAACACCTCGCTCGGGGTGACCTTGCTGGCGCATCTGGTCCGCGAAGCGGCATCGCGGCTCGGCGATGCGTGGGACATCGAAATTGTCGAAATGCACCACCGGATGAAAGTCGATGCACCATCGGGCACCGCGCTGCTGCTGGGCCAGGCGGCAGCAGATGCGCGCGGGATTGATCTTGCCAGCCATCGCGAAAGCGGGCGCAGCGGAAACACCGGTCCCCGGGCCAGGGGCGCAGTCGGCTTTGCCGCGCTGCGCGGCGGCACCGTGGCGGGCGATCACAGCGTGATCTTTGCCGGTGATGAAGAACGCATCACGCTCTCCCATAATGCCGAAAACCGGATGATCTTTGCGCGCGGCGCGGTACAGGCAGCAGCCTGGCTGGTGGGTAAACCCGCCGGACGCTATACAATGGAGCAGGTGCTCGGCCTTTGACCAAGGACCAGATATTCGAGCTCTTCCGGCGGCTGGCGGAAGATAACCCTGCGCCCGAAACCGAACTTGATTATGGGAATGCCTATCAATTGGTGGTGGCGGTGGCGCTCAGCGCACAAGCCACCGATGTCGGAGTGAACAAGGCCACGCGGGCGCTGTTCGCCAAGGTCAAGACGCCGCAGCAGATGCTCGATCTGGGGGAAGATGGACTGAAGCAGCATATCAAGACCATCGGCTTGTTCAATTCCAAGGCCAAGAATTTGATCGCCCTGTCACAGTTGCTAATCGACGAGTTTGGCGGCACTGTCCCAGATACCCGCGACGATCTGGTCCGCTTGCCCGGTGTGGGCCGCAAGACTGCCAATGTCGTGCTCAATTGCTGGTTCGGGCAGGAAACCTTCGCGGTCGACACGCATATTTTCCGCGTCGGCAACCGCACCGGTCTGGCCAAGGGCAAGACGCCGGAACAGGTCGAGGCCAAGCTGGAAAAGCGTGTCCCCCAGCCCTTCCGCCTTCACGCGCATCACTGGCTGATCCTGCACGGCCGCTACACCTGCAAAGCACGCACGCCCGAATGCTGGCGCTGCAAAGTGGCGGATCTGTGCAGCTTCACAAAGAAGGTTCTGGAGCAGCCAAAGGGACGGTAAAGCGCTTGGCCTATCGCTTAGTCACCGGCTGTTCCTGCGGCTTTGACCGCTGCATCGAGCCTGTCCGAATAGGCGTTGAGAACAGCTGCTGTCTTGGCGACATAGGCCGTCGCATCATCCCAGCGCCGCTGCTCAATCGCCTCGCGTACACCGGGCAGCGTTTTGGCGCCATAGCCGGTCAACGTGCCTGGGGCATAGACCAGGTTCTTGAACCACGTCCGGCCCGGCAGGCCGTTGGGATCAATCAACGTCTGGTCGATTTGCCCCAGTGAAGCTTGAACCTGAGCCCGTGCTGCAGGCGGCAAAGCGCCAAAGTTGCCAAGCATCGCATCGGCTGCTCCGGCAGATTGCAGGAGGCGATCGGACGCATCCTGCAGAGCCAGCAGGTCGAACAGTGGCGTAACACCGCGATCTTGCGGCGCGGCCGTTGGATCGCTGGGGCTGGACGCCAGCTTGAAGGCGCCCTGTGCGGTCAATTCCTTGAGGGCGCGGTCCTTGGTCCTCTGGTCTGCCGCAAGTTTGCCCAGTTCGCCCACATAGGTTTTTACCTGACCGGCAAAATCGGAATAGCGCGCGGGAACCCGGTCACCGTCGGCAGCGCCAAGCACCAGTCTGCCAACCACTTTCGACAGGGCTGCACCGTAAAGCAGGCCCGGATCGTCAAAATTCATCACATGGTCGAAACTGTCATAGATCGAGTGATAAGACCCGTCGGAGAAATCTTCCCCGCCGAAGCGCACATCAACCGATGCGATGCCGAGATGCTGCAGGAACGCGGAATAGTCAGAGCCTGACCCAAGCGGGCCGATGGCAATGTCGCCGCCCGCCTTGGCTGATTGGTACAGATCAGCCGGGACACTGGCCGGGTCTTCAAAATGCGCTGCAAGGATCTTGGCGCGCAGACGGTCCAGTACTGGAACCCCGGTTTGCGGATCAGCCACGTCGCGTCCCGCCTGATTGACGAAATGTTGCAAATCGTGACTACCCGCAGCGCTGAGAAAACCGCGTCCATTATTGTCGGTATTGATGTAGATCAGCGCTTTCTGCCTCAGTTCATCGGCATGCTGTTCGGCCCATTCGGTCGATCCGATCAAGCCGGGCTCCTCGCCGTCCCAGCTTGCATAAACAATTGTGCGCTTGGGCCGCCAGCCGCCTTTGGCCAGTTCGCCCAGCGCCTTGGCTTCGCTCATCAACGCGACCTGTCCGGTCAACGGATCCGCTGCACCGAAAACCCAGCCATCATGGTGGTTGCCGCGCACGATCCATTGATCGGGATATTGCGACCCTTTCATCACTGCGATCACATCATAAATGGTCTTGAGCGACCAGTCCGATTTGACCGCAAGGTGGACCTTGACTGTATCCTTGCCGCCCCAGTGATAGGCCATGCCAAGCGCGCCGCGCTCAGTGCCGGTGACCACCGGACCTTGCAGGGCCGCAATGATCTTGGACGCATCGGCATAGGAAATGGGTAGCGCCGGGATCCTGAGGATGACCTTGGATGTCTCCCGTGTCAGCCGCTTGGCGTCCTCGGTTGCGCCCACGCCCGGGGTCAACGGATCGCCTGGATAAGTGGTCATATCCTCGACCGATCCGCGCTGGACACCCGACGCCGGACGGGCGCCGCCCTTGGGATAGGAATCGGCCTCGGTGTAACCGTCATTGGCCGGATCGGAATAGATCAGGCAGCCTGCCGCGCCATGTTCCTGCGCCAGCTTGGGCTTGAGCCCGCGCCAACCGCCGCCATAACGGGTGAGAACAATCTTGCCCTTTACGCTGATGCCGCGCCGGGCCAGCTCATCATAGTCAGACGGCATGCCGTAATTGGCGTAAACCACTGGCGCGGTAACATCGCCGTCACCCTGATATTCAAGATAGGGCGGCATCGCGCCCTTGGTCCGGTCTGATGTGGCATCGCCGGGCACCACGGGTTCCTGCCCGCCAAGGGTAACCCGTCCCGGCGCGATCATTTCCAGCGTCGTGGAAATCGGGGTCGGGTAAAGCACCTTGAATGTTTCGATATGCGCGTCCCAGCCCCATTTGCGGAACTGCGCCAGCTGCATTTCAGCATTGGCCTTGTCGTGCGGGCTGCCAACCTGATTGGGCTCGGACGACATATCCCGCAGCCATTTGATCTGGTCCGCTGAACTGATCAGACTGTCAAACTTCGCTTGCAGAGACGCAGCTTCATCTGGCGCAGCTTGCGCAGTAACCGGAAGCACAAGATTGACGGCAAGCGCGAAAGAAGCGGCAGAAGCGAACAGCGGTCTTGTGGTCATATGCGATATTCCATCTAACTCTTAACGTTACGACTGGATGAAGCCTTATGCCTGCGTGGGCGGGCTGTCAAAACAGACGAATATACCGCCAGCAACCGGTCAAACATCGTCGGAACTGATCATTTCTGCGCGGTCAATGTCGCCGGTCATACTGGCCACGGTGACAGCCACAGCCGCATCGCCACTGACGTTCGTGACAGTGCGCATCATGTCCATAATTCGGTCTACCCCGGCCACAAAGGCGATGGTTTCCAGCGGCACGCCGACCGCACCGAACACCAACGCCATCATGATCAGGCCTGCACCGGGAATGCCCGCTGCGCCAATCGCGCCGAGCGTGCCGAGGATCGAGATCAGGAAGTATTGACCCCAGGTCAGATCGACCCCGAACACTTGCGCGCCAAACAAGGTCGCAAGGCCGAGATACATCGCTGTACCGTTCATATTGATCGTCGCGCCAAGGCTGATCACAAAACTGGCAACCGAATTGCTGACACCAAGGTTGCGCTCTGCACAGCGCAAGGTCACTGGCAAAGTCGCATTGGAACTGGCGGTCGAATAGCTGACCGCCATCGCATCAACGATCCCGCGGAAGAAATGGACGACAGGCAGTTTGGCGAGAAATTTGATCATGCCCGAATACATCACGAAGATGATCAGCAAGCAGCCGAGGTAATTGAGCCCAACCAGCTTGGCCAGAGCATACAGCGCATCAAAACCGAGCGTGCCGGCAACCCACGCCATCAGCGCGAACACGCCAAACGGGGTAAGCTCCATCACCACCGCAGTGACCTTTTGCATCACCACCGATCCGCTGTCGAAGATCGTCTGGACCGGCTTGCCTTCGTCCCCCGACATCAGAATGCCAATCCCGATCAGCAGCGAAAAGACGATCAGCGGCAGCACCGCAACATCGGCCATCACTTGCACCGGGCTTTGCGGGATAATCGACATCACCATATCGCGCCAGGTTGTGTCGTTGGGCGGCGGGGTTACCCCTAATTGTAGCGCCGTTGTATCAACCCCCAGGCCGGGTGCAAACACAGTGCCCAGCCACAGGCCAAGCCACACGGCGATCTGGCCGGTCACCACAAACAGCAGCATGGCCCGCCCGCCTACCGCGCCCAGTTTGCGCAAATCACCAATTGCGGCAACGCCCGAGACAAGACTGAAGAAAATCAGCGGCACGACCAGCATCTTGATCGACGCGACGAACACATCGCCCACAATCTTGATGCTTTCCGCCCCTGGCCCCCAGATACGGCCCACGATGATGCCCAGGATCAGCGCGGCGACGACGCGCTGCCACAGCGGAATTGCAAACCAGCGTGTCATGAATAAGTGCCCCCTGCGACCTGAAAAAGTCCCTGACGCCTTGTGCCGCCTATCGCCCGCGACAGCAACCCCGCAGCGGCGTCTTTACTGGCCGAGGGCAGCTGCAGCGATCCGCGCGTAAATGCGTGCCAGCGTATCAAGGTCGGCCACGGCCACTGCTTCGTCCCGCTTGTGCATGGTGGCGTTACATAGCCCAAATTCGATCACCGGACAGAGTGCCCGCAGGAACCGGGCATCCGATGTCCCGCCCGTGGTCGAAGGTTCAGGTGACAGGCCCGTTTCAGCTTTCACCGCGTCTGCGATCATCTGTGAAAAGTCGCCCGGTGGAGTCAGAAACGGCTCGCCTGAAATGACTGGCAAGGCAATACCGCCATGCTTTTGCGCAATCGCACCCACTCGTTCCGACAGCGATTTGCCGCTATGCAAATCGTTAAACCGGATTGAAACGCGCGCCTTCGCCGCTGCCGGAATGACATTATGCGCCGGATTGCCGACTTCCAGTTCGGTAATTTCCAGATTGGACGGCTGGAACCAGTCGGTTCCTTCATCAAGCACCAGCGCATCCAGTTCTGCCAATATCCGGACCAGCTTGGGCACGGGGTTATCCGCCAGATGGGGATAGGCCACATGACCCTGCGTGCCTGCCACTTCGAGCCAGATATTGACCGAGCCGCGGCGACCGATCTTCATCATATCGCCCAATTGGTTGACCGAAGTTGGTTCGCCGACCAAGCACAGATCGGGGACATCGCCGCGCTGATTGATCAGATCGATCAGCGCGCGGGTGCCAAAAATTGCAGGGCCTTCTTCATCCCCGGTGATGATGAAGCTGATCGTGCCTGCATCTACCGGAAGCTCTGCCGCCGCTGCCACCATCGCGGCGATGGCACCCTTCATATCAACCGCGCCGCGCCCGTAAAGGAGGTCCCCGCCAGGAGCAGCGCGAATCTCTGGTTCGAACGGCGCGCTTGACCAGCCTTCGCCCGGCGGCACAACATCGAGGTGCCCGGCAAAGGCAAAATGCTTCGATCCGGCGGGGCCGCGCCGGATTGCGAAGAGATTTTCCACTGGGCCATCCGGTGCCGCACCTGCCGTGAAGCGGTGCACGTCAAAACCAAGCGGCTCAAGCATGGCGTCCAGCAGCGCAAAAACCTCGCCCGTTGCCGGGGTGATGCTGTGCGCAGACATGAGCAGTCGGGCAAGTTTGGTTGCGTGAATGGCATCGGTCATGGCACCACGCCTAAACCAGCGCTGCGCCGCTTTCCAGAAAGAGTTCATCCGCCATGCCCAAGATCGATCTTTCCGCCCTGCCGAAGAAGGCATAAGCCTTGGACTGGCTGGGTTTCGCGCTGGCAGTGCTGCTGATCGAAGTGACCCCTGGACCCAATATGGCATGGCTGGTTTCCTTGACCCTGTCTGAAGGCCGACAGGCCGGATTTGCTGCCACGCTGGGGATTGCGATTGGCCTTGCGCTTAATGCCGCCTTGTCGAGCGCAGGCTTGTCCGCCTTGCTGATCGAAGCCCCCTTCATCACTGCGTGGATCGGATTTGCGGCCGGCTTAATGATGCTCTGGCTGGCATGGCGCGGATGGCAGGATCACGGCGAATCCTCGCCTGCCGCAATCGCCACCTATTCGCCCCGGCGCGATCTGGGGGCGGGCATCGGGATCAACCTGCTCAATGCCAAGGCGGCGCTGTTTTTTGTGACTGTGGTGCCGCAGTTCCTGTCTGCGCGGGATGCACATTTCAGCGAGATTCTGCTGCTCGGTATGATCAGCGTGGCCGTGGCGACGATGGTCCATCTGACCTTGGTCATGAGTGCGGGCCATTTGCGCCGCTTCATTGCTGCACCTGCCAGCAACCGTCCGGTACGGCGCATACTCGCACTGGTGATGGCAGCAGTCGGCAGCTGGTTCTTCTATTCAGCGCTGCGCTGACGTTTCACCAGTGGGATGAATGCAATCAAGCGGTGACTGGAACCTCATATTGTTCGAGTACCCATTGTTCATCTTCCGACGCCGCGACCCAGGCCTGCATCCATTCGTGTTCCCACACTGCCTGCATATAGGCCTGCGCAAAGCCCGGAACGCCAAACCGGTAAGTGATGAAACGGCTAACCACTGGCGCGTAGAAGATATCCGCTGCGCCAAAAGTCCCGAACAGGAATGGTCCGCCCTGGCCATACCGTGCCCGCGCTTCTGCCCACAGTTGCAGCACCCGAACAATATCGACCTTGCATTCCTCGCTGATCTCCACGCCCTGCTTTACTGCCCGCACATTCATCGGGCATTGCCGCCGCAGCGCCAGAAAGCTGCTGTGCATTTCAGCGACGATGGAACGCGCCATGCCGCGCGCTGCATCATCCTTGGGCCAGAACCGGTCGCGGCCGACCTTGTCGCCCAGATATTCCATAATCGCGAGGCTGTCCCAGATCACCACCTCTCCGTCCCACAGAATCGGCACCTTGCCCGAAGGCATGATTTCGCCCGATTGGCGCTTGGCCTGTTCCCAGTCCTCTCCGCCGATATTGACGGTCAGCTCTTCGAAAGGCAGCCCCGCTTGCTTCGCTGCCAGCCAGCCGCGAAGGGACCAGCTCGAATAATTCTTGTTGCCGATGATAAGCTTCATGCGTGCGCTTTCTTGCCGTTCTCGCCTGCTGTTCTGCGCCGCGTTAGGCGTTCATCAAGGTGCTGTCGAGACTGAACGGGGTGCAAATTCGCTTCCCAGATTTACACAGGGCGCTTATCGCATGGCGCATGTCCCTGCGCCCCTTCCATCTCGCCTTTCCGGTTCATGATCTTGTACTGGCTCGCCAGTTCTACGGCAGCTTTCTGGGCTGCGAAGAAGGGCGTAGTTCGGATCAATGGATCGACTTCAATTTCTATGGCCACCAGATAGTGACGCATCTGGTGCCAGATATGGGCGATGCTGATGCAGGCGCGAATCCGGTCGATGGCCACGGTGTGCCCGTGCCGCATTTCGGTGTGGTGCTGGACATAGGTGACTGGCAAGCGTTGGCCGACCGGCTAAAAGCGGCAGGCGTCCAGTTCGAAATCGAACCGACTATCCGCTTCAAAGGTCAGGCGGGCGAACAGGCGACCATGTTCTTCCGCGATCTGTCCGGCAATGCTCTGGAGATGAAGGCCTTCGCCAGCCTGGAAAGCCTGTTCGCACGTTAAGCCCGCGCCCTTGCCCCTTTCGCCGCGCGTCCAACTCTGTATGAACAGCCGCACAGCGGGCAAGATAAAGGGCCACTAATGGACTATGATGATGTCGTGATGGGTCGTCGCTCGATCCGGGGCTACAAGCCCGATCCGGTACCACGCGAACTGATCGAGGAAGTTCTCACTCTCGCCATGCGCGCACCGTCTTCGATGAATACGCAGCCGTGGAATTTCTATGTCATTACTGGCGAGCCGCTCGACCGGATCCGTCGAGGTAATACCGAACGGATGGTCGCAGGGGTCCCGCAAAGCCGCGAATTTCGTACCGGGGAGGCATTCGCCGGGGTTCATCGCGAACGGCAAATTGGCGTGGCCAAACAATTGTTCAGCGCAATGAGGATCGAACGCGATGACAAGGACGCGCGGCAGGACTGGGTCCTGCGCGGCTTCCGCCAGTTTGACGCGCCGGTGTGTGTTATTGTCACTTACGACAAGCAGCTGAGCACCAGCGATGATACCGCGTTTGACTGCGGCGCGGTGGCAACAGCGCTGGTCAATGCCGCCTGGTCACGCGGGCTGGGCGCAGTGATCAACAGCCAGGGTATCATGCAATCGCCCGTCGTGCGCGAACATGCCGCAATCGCTGACGATCAAGTGATCATGAAAAGCATCGCGCTCGGCTGGCCCGACGAAAGCTTCCCTGCCAACGCCGTAGTGTCGGAGCGCAAGAGCGTGGATGAAGCGGCAGTATTTGTCGGCTTTGGCGGGTAGCGGAAGCTAAGCCCCCGCGTCCGCCAGCACGGCAGCGCGAAGTTCAGGGATGCCCATGCCTTTTTCCGCGCTGGTAACGTGCATTTCGGGATAGGCTGCGGGGTGCATACGGGCTTCGTCAGCGGTTTTGGCGATCACCGTGTCGAGTTCGCTGGCCTTGATCTTGTCGGCCTTGGTCAGCACGATCCGGTAACTGACCGCGGTTTCATCGAGCATCCGCATCATCTCGCGGTCAACATCTTTCACCCCGTGGCGGCTATCAACCAGCAGCAGTGTCCGGTGGAGCGTCTGGCGGCCTTTCAGGAAGGTGCGGACCAGCGCTTTCCACCGTTCGACCACTTTGGGCGGTGCCTTGGCAAAGCCATAGCCGGGCATATCAACCAACCGGAACAATGTCGGATCGCCGACTTCGAAATAGTTGAGTTCCTGCGTCCGCCCTGGCGTGACCGAGGCCCGCGCGATGGCTTTGCGGCCAGTCAGCGCATTCAGCAGGCTGGACTTGCCAACATTGCTGCGCCCGCAAAAGGCGATTTCCGGGACCCCGGGTTCCGGCAGGAATTTAAGTTGCGGGGCGGAAAGCAGAAACTCTACCCGACCGGAGAACAGCCGGGCGGCACGTTCCGCCAGCAGCGTGCGTTCGCGCTCGTCAGCGTCGGTCACGTCTTCCTCTTCGCATCGCGCGCCTTTACCCGCTCCACGTCTTCCTTCAGCTTGTCAGCTTGCGCCCGCAATTGCGGATGCTTGGAATACAGATAGCTTTGCTGCGCCAGCGTGAGCAGGTTGGAGGTGATCCAGTAAACCAGCAGACCCGCGGCAAACGGCGCCATCACGAACATGAGCATCCACGGCATGATACTGAAAATCTGCTTCTGCATCGGGTCCATCGCAGCCGGGTTAAGCCGGAAGGTCATCCACATCGTGATCCCCAACAGCACCGCCAGCACGCCGATGCCAAGGAAGCTGGGCGGCGTGAAGGGAAGCAGGCCGAACAGGTTGAGGATATGCGCAGGGTCAGGCGCGCTCAGATCCTTGATCCACAGGATGAACGGCTGATGCCGCATTTCGATGGTCAGGATCAGCGTTTTATAGAGCGCAAAGAAGATCGGAATCTGGATCAGCATCGGCAGGCAGCCAGCCAGCGGATTGACCTTTTCCGCCTTGTATAGTGCCATGATCTCCTGCTGCTGCTTTTGCTTGTCGTCCTTGTAGCGTTCCTGAATCGCCTTCATTTTGGGCTGGATCGCCTTCATCGAGGCCATCGAGGCAAAGCCCTTCTGCGCAATCGGGAACATTGCCCCGCGGATGATCAGGGTCAGCAGAATGATCGCCAGACCAAAGTTGCCGACCATGCTGAACAATTTGCTCAGCAGCCAGAAGATCGGCTTTTCAAACCAGCTGAACCAGCCCCAGTCGATCGCAAAGCCAAACTTGTTGACCCCTTGGGCTTCGTACATGTCGAGCACCGGGGTTTCCTTGGCCCCGGCAAACAGGCGCGTGGTGCGGCCGGCTTCGCCACCAGGCTGCACAGTGACCGGCTGATAGATCAGATCAGCGCGGAAGATATTATTGCCAAGCGAACGGAAATCAGCCGCCGGATCACCGCCTTTTTGCGGAACCAGCGCGGACAACCAGTAAATGTCGGTAAAGCCGATCCAGCCGGCCTTGCCAGCCGGTGTGACTTTGCCCGCATCGGAAACATCGCTGTAATTGGTACTGAAGCTGACCGCATCACCAAAATCGCCAATCGGACCGGAATGGACATTCCAGGTGTCAGTGCTGGCGGTGGTGCTTGTCCGGTTCACGGTCGCGAACGGTTTCACCACAACAGGCTTATCGCTGGTGTTGATCACGCTCTGATCGGCGCTGAACATATAATGCGCATCGACTGAAAACTTGATCTTGAAGGTCTGGCCTTCGCCATTGTCCCAGCTCAGCGTAACCGGATTACTCTGCGTCAGCGGCCCGGGGGTCGCTTGCCACACCGTATCGCCGGTCGGCAGCTCAATGCCCTCGCCAACCCAGCCGAACTGGGCAAATTGCTGCGCCGGAGTGCCGGCCGGAGAGAACAGGCGCACCGGCCCGCTATCCAGCTTGACTGTCTGCCGGTGCGTTTTCAGCGTTACATCGTCGATCCTGGCCCCGATCAGATTGATCGAACCGAGGATTTCCGGTGCGTCCACCTTGACCCGGGTCGGTGCGGCCAGTGCGGTGACCAGATCCTTCTTCTCCTCGGCGATTTGGGCCGGATCAATCAGACCGCCTTCACGTGTACGCTTGATCTTGGTCTTGCTGTCCGAAGCGGCGGCGGGCGCTGTGCTACTGGCTGTATCAGCCGGGCTGCTGGCTGCAATGGCGCCTGCTGTCTGGCTCGCTTCGGTCTTGGCAGGCTGGGGATAAAGATAGTTCATCCCTGTGTCCCAACCCAAGAGAAGCAAGCCGCATAGCACCACGGCAAGCAAGAGATTGCGCTGATTGTCCAACTGTTCGGATCCTGTATCTATAGCATATCAAAAACTGGTTCAGACCGGTCAGGGCACTGGATCGTGCCCGTGCCCACCCCACGGTTGACAGCGCAGTATACGCTTAAGCGCCAGCCATCCACCCTTGATCGCACCATATTTACCCAAGGCTTCGATCGCATATTGCGAACAGCTGGGAGAATAGCGGCACGACGGGGGCAGAATCAGCGAAGGGCCAAGCTGCCAAAGACGGGCAAGGAAGATGAGCAGATATTTCACCTGGTCCCTAAATAGGGTTCGGATGCGAATGCACCAGAGTGTGCAATGCACCGTTCATCGGCGGCGAGTGGACCTTGGTCGGCGCGGCGGATCACCTTGGCCCGCAGCCGCTTTGGCCAGAGCGCGCGCCAATTCGGCCTGGAGCCGCGCAAAATCGCGCTCCACCCCGCCTTCGCGTCCGATCAGCACATAGTCATGATCGGGCAGTCCGGCTTCGGGCAAGGCAGCGCGCAGCAATTCGCGAAAGCGGCGCTTCATCCGGTTGCGCACCACCGCATTGCCGATCTTCTTGGTTACAGTGATGCCGTAGCGCTTGCCCTGTCCGCGATTCGGCTGGGCCAGCAACACAAAACCGGGACGTGCTACGCGCAGGCCCCGGTTGGCATTCAGGAAATCAGCGCGGCGCGTCAGCACCAACACCATGTCAGAGGCTAAGGTTTCCCCCGCCGCCTCAGGCGCTGAGTTTTTTGCGGCCACGGGCACGGCGAGCGCGAAGCACCTTGCGGCCGCCCACAGTCGCCTTGCGGGCGAAGAAGCCATGGCGGCGCGAACGCACGAGATTGCTGGGCTGGAAAGTCCGCTTCATGATAACCTCAAAACAAATAAAAAGGGCCGCCCTCGACAGGGAGGCCATCAATCAAGCCGGGCGGTTAGGGGAACGATTGCCCCAAGTCAAGATAAGCAATCTGCAGTTTTGCCGCTTCGGGGGAATTTTTCTGGGCCGCTTTCAAGCCCAGCCACGCACGCATGTCCTGCGCCGTGAGCCATTTGGCACCCGCGAAGCTGACCGAATTGGTCATATTGTAAAACGCCCGCGCCCGTTCCGGCGTGAAGCCCATTTCGCCGTAATAGGAAAGATAGACCCGGTTCTCAGCCGAATCGGGGGCAAAGTCTTGCGGCTGATGGCCGGTATTGTCGCGCCAGCTATGCACGGCAAATTCAGCACCATCGTCTATCCGCTGCTGCTGTCCGGCCAGGAACAACTCAACCGCGCCAGAGCGCACAGAGCC
This sequence comes from Erythrobacteraceae bacterium, assembly GCA_024642545.1. Lineage (GTDB taxonomy): Bacteria > Pseudomonadota > Alphaproteobacteria > Sphingomonadales > Sphingomonadaceae > Allopontixanthobacter. The sequence goes on along the minus strand of JAHEAW010000001.1, from coordinate 45,082 downwards.
GCCCGCCGGAACATGGGTGGCAATGCCTGCCGCGCGGATCATCCGGCCCAACTTCAGATTGGCCCGGTCATCATCAGTGCCCGGGCACTCAATCATATCCAATGTGGCGAGCTTCGGGAAATCATGCACCATGGCAGCAAATTGCGCCGGACTGCGGCTGTCGGTGACACCGACGAGTTCGGCCCGCTGCGTATCCATCACGCGGAACGGGCCATAGCGGGCAATAGCGGGTTCACTCGCGGCGGCAGGTGCCGGGACAAACCGTTCCGCACCTTGATCGCCTGCCACGTCTTCATGCTCCAAAAGCGCCCGCTGTTCTTCCTCTGGGCCAAGCCGGACCCATTGCTGGCTCTGCGGATCCCACTGTTCGACATAAGTTTCGACCGACACCACCCGCGCGCTCGCCGGCGCAGCGGGCATAGCGGCAAGCGGTATCAGCAGGGCGAATAGTCTGCGCATGGCCAAGTCTTGGGCCTTTGACCCTTGCCGCTTTCCTATCCGGAATGGTTGCAATTTGGTTGACGGTCCGGGGGCCGAGGCCCGATCTAAGTAATTTCAGCTATTTGCCGCTCGACTCGTGCATTTTTTACGGTCAAAAGGGACTGGAACAAACAGGGGGTGAATGTGGTCGCATTGGTCAGGACCGTGGCCTATCTCGGGCTGGAGGCGCGTGCGGTGGAGGTGCAGTGCCAGCTTGCGCCGGGTCTGCCGCGCTTTTCCATCGTCGGGCTGGCGGACAAGGCCGTGGGCGAAAGCCGCGAACGGGTGCAATCGGCGCTGGCCGCAATGGGCCTGTCGCTACCGCCCAAGCGGATCACCATCAACCTGTCGCCGGCCGATCTGCCCAAGGAAGGATCGCATTACGATCTGCCAATCGCGCTGGCGCTGCTTGCGGCAATGGGGGTGACTGACAGCGAAGGGCTGACAGACTGGATTGCAGTTGGTGAACTCGCGCTTGATGGGCGGGTGGTCCCCTCGCCCGGCGTGCTGCTTGCCGCCATCCATGCCAGCGAAGCGGAAACCGGGTTGATCTGCCCGGCCAGCCAGGGAGCCGAAGCACGCTGGGCAGCAGGTATCCCCATTGCCGCTGCGCCCGATCTGGTTAGCCTGCTGAATCATTTGAAAGGCACGCAAACGCTCAACCCACCGCAAGCTGGCGAGGTAGAGCCGGCCCCGCCCGGACCTGACCTCAAGCAAGTCAAAGGGCAGGAAAGCGCCAAGCGCGCCCTCGAAATTGCCGCAGCGGGCGGGCATAATCTACTCATGAACGGGCCGCCGGGTGCGGGCAAAAGCCTGTTGGCCAGCTGCCTGCCCGGAATTCTACCCGAACTGACCCCTGCCGAAGCGCTGGAGGTATCAATGGTGCAATCAGTTTCGGGCATGCTTGATGGCGGGCGGATCAGCCGCGCCCGGCCATTTCGCGCGCCGCATCATTCCGCCAGCATGGCCGCGCTCACTGGCGGCGGACTGAAGGTCAAGCCGGGTGAGGTCTCGCTGGCCCATCTGGGCGTGCTGTTCCTCGATGAATTGCCTGAATTTCAACGCGCGGTGCTCGATTCGCTGCGCCAGCCGCTGGAAACGGGCAAGGTCGATGTTGCCCGCGCCAACGCTCACGTCACTTTTCCTGCACGCGTCCAGCTGATCGCAGCGATGAACCCGTGCCGCTGCGGTCATCTGGGTGATGCAGCGCTGGCCTGCAGCCGCGCGCCGCGCTGCGCCGCCGACTATCAAAGCAAGGTCAGCGGGCCAATGCTCGACCGGATTGACCTGCATGTCGAAGTTGATCCGGTCAGCGCCGCCGACCTCGCCCTGCCTCCGCCAGCAGAAGGCAGCGCCGAAGTTGCCGCGCGGGTCGCGCATGCACGCGCAGTTCAGAGCAACCGGAGCGCGCAAACCGGCGCCCGCACCAATGCCGAACTTGACGGTGAAGCTCTGGAACACTTTGCCGCGCCCGACGAAGCGGGGCGCAAGCTGCTGCTGCAGGCGGCAGGGGCAATGCGGCTGTCAGCGCGCGGCTATACCCGCATGCTGCGTGTCGCCCGTACCATCGCCGACCTGTCTGGCACAGAGGACATCGGCCGCATCCATATCGCCGAAGCGCTAAGCTACCGCCGCCAACCGCCGCGGGCATGAAGCAGTTATGCGAGAGTCCAGTTTTGAATTTGTGAAGGGGGGCTGCACTCTCTATCAAGGCTGCGAACGCAACCAAGCGATGCGTTGATTCGCCCCCCCGCCAAGCGACATGTGAAGGTCGGCCCCCATTTTTCAGTCACCCCCCCGTGATAGTGACGTCAGCCACGCCGGATTCCTGACCAGGGTGATTGAGCGGTTCTTGCCGGGCCGCGATCCGCAGGATGTGCGGCAGCGTGTGGCCGGAATGGTGCTGGCGATTGCGCTGGAAGTGGGGCTGCTGCTGATATTGCTGACCCTGGGCATGACTGCGGCCAGGCATCAGCCGCGGCAAGTGGCGATGGTCAGTTTTGATGCCGATTCGCACCCTGACCAGCCGCCTGCTCCGCCCGAAAGAAAAGCCCCACCGGAAAAGGCCAAAGCGGCCCAGCTGCAGAAGCCATCGCCGGTGCCGCCCGTGCCCCAGCCCGACGCAGCGCCCGCTGCACAGCAGATGCCTGCACTGATCCCGCTCAACCCGCAGCAAATGGCTTCAGCCGATATCTCGCAGCTGGTACCTGCCAAGCCCAAAGCGGTGATCAAGGGGCCGATGGGGCCGCCAAACAGCGGCAGCCCGAGCGATTCGCAGCGCGTGGCCGGCAGCGGGCCGCATGGCGAACCGCTCTATGCTGCATCATGGTACCGGGAGCCTTATCCGGACGAGCTAAGCGGCTATCTTTCAACCGCCAGCGGCCCCGGCTGGGCGCTGATCAATTGTCAGACAGTTCCTGATTTTCGGGTGGATCACTGTGTGCTCAATGCCGAATTTCCAGGTGGTTCGGGGATCGGCCGCGCAGTGCTCGCCGCTGCGTGGCAATTCCGCGTTCGTCCACCGCGCGTGGGCGGCCAGTCGATGGTAGGTGACTGGGTGAGGATCAAGATTACTTACGAGCTGAAGCGCCAACCGGGCTAGATTCATCCATTGGCAGCGCGGGGCGGTGTCTCAATTTCGCGTTCTGCCAGCATCCGGGCGTAACTGCCGGGGCTACACGGATCGCGGCTTTCTTGCGCCCGTGAACCATCGGGCCTGATTCCGACCTGATCGCGCGCCTGCAGGCACAAATCCATATAATTGAGAATGCGGCCATCATGCGCCAAAATTGATACCGGCCCGATCGGCAGCCGGTCCAAATCATCCACCAGCACCGGATTTTCTTCGATTTCGCTGCCGTATTTCTGGCCCCACTGGCGCAGCGCCAGCATCGCGGGCAACAGGTCCAGCCCTTTTTCGGTCAACCGATATTCAATCCGCCGCCGATCTTCAGCGCACGGCTCACGGTTGAGAATGCCGTGATCGACCAGTTTGGTCAGCCGGCTGGAGAGGATATTGCGGGCAATACCCAGCTCGCTCAGGAATTCCTCAAAGTGATGCAGTCCGTTGAACGAAGCGCGCAGGATCATGAATGACCAGCGTTCGCCCATCGTTTCCAGCGCTTCCGGCAGCCCGCAGACTGTCAGTTCCTTCAGTGGTTCGCGTAATTCACCCATTAGAATCTCTCTCCGCCGTAGCGTCTAGCGCGAATTGCGCCGGTCACAAACCTCAAACTAAGTTTTTAGTTGCAACTTGAAATGTAATTCATTAAGTAGCGATTCGCAACTGGTTGTTGCCCGAGTCGAACAGGGCGGTTTCCAGCGAAGATTGAAACCCGGCGGTTCGCCCCCTCGCGCCCGTCATTACAATAAGGAATAGCGATCATGACCCTCTTCTCCCCAACCGGTCCGCGCTTCGGCAATGCTTCTGCCAAAATTGGCGCTGGCGTGCTCGCGCTGATGTACACCGCACTCACCTTTGGTGCGGCGCTCAGCCCCACCCCGGTGCAGGCCGCAACCCCCTATTACACGGTCGAACTGGCCGCTCCGGCAGCGCATGCTCAATCGATCATCGATGGCATCGTGTGGCAGTGTGACGGTACCACCTGCCTCGGCGGCAAGGGCAATTCACGCCCGGTCCTGGTATGCAAGCGCGTCGCTCAAAAGCTGGGCGAAGTCAGCAAATTTACTGCCAATGGCGAAGATTTGGCGGCTGAAAAGCTGGCTGACTGCAACGGCAAGTAATCCGGTTCCTCCCCGCCTCTCTTGATTGAGAGGACGGACCTCAAGGCCTCCGGCGCAAGCGCCGGGGGCCTTATTTACGCGAAAAGAAGCCCGCGTGCCTCGAGGTCTGACGCCAGCGTTGCCGCGTCAGAAAAATGGTGCACTTGCCAGTCCAGTGCTGCAGCAGCAGCAATATTGACGGCATTGTCATCGATGAACAGCAACTCTTGCGGCGCGAAGCCGAAACGCTGAGCGGCAAGTTCAAAAATAGCAGCGTCCGGCTTCACCAGACGTTCGCGCCCGGAAACGACAATGTCCTGCATATAGACAAACTCTGGCCGGGACGGGGCAAACATGTCCCAGAACTCAGCCCCGAAATTGGTAATCGCAAACAGCGGATAACCGGCGCGGTCCAATGCCTCGATAAGCGCAGCGGTGCCCGGCACAGGCCCGGGGATTGTCTCGATAAACCGTTCAGCATACGCTTCGATCAAAGCCGCATACTCGGGAAACAGCGCTGTTCTTTCGGGCACCATCTCCGCCAGCGAGCGGCCCGCATCGTGCTGGAAATGCCATTCCTCAGTCACGACATTTGCGAGAAACCAGTCAAGTTGCTCGGGGTCATCAATCAATTTGGCGAACAGGCAGCGCATGTCCCATTGGTAAATCACGCGCCCCACATCGAACACGACTGCCTTGACCGCACTTGCCGCCACTGTTTCCGATCCTTTCACCGCCGCAGATACAGGAACGGCCCGCGCTCCTAGACAGAGGCGGGCCGGTCCCTTGTTTCAAACCCCGCCTTAACGGGACATGCCAATAAACGAATCAGCCCTGCCGGGCCTTGAACCGGCGATTGGTCTTGTTGATGACATATGTGCGCCCACGGCGGCGGATAACGCGGCAATCGCGGTGGCGGTTCTTCAGCGACTTGAGGCTGTTGCGAATCTTCATGGCTGTTTTTCCAAAAAAAGGGGCACCGGAGATGGCTCCGATGCCGGAATTTCAAGGAGGCCCGATACGGGCGGTGCGCAGCGAAGTCAACAGATTCGCCGTCAAAACCTCAAGCCGGCTCGCCCCTGATTTCTCCCAGCCGTCGTTCCCATTGCAGTGCATGGGCAATGATTTCATCAAGGTCGGCATGTTTCGGCCGCCAAGGCAGCGCAGCGCGAAGGCGGGCTGGATCGGAAATCAGCGCTGCCGGGTCACCCGCACGGCGTGGCTTCATCACGCGCTCCAGCTTGCGATTGGTCACCCGGTCAACCGCGTCGAGCACTTCGAGCACCGAGAACCCCTGACCATATCCGCAGTTCATCTTAAGCGAGCGATCCGGCCTCGCGATCAGCGCTTCCAGCGCCAGCACATGGGCAGCAGCAAGGTCGGACACATGGATATAATCGCGCACTCCGGTGCCATCGGGCGTGTCATAATCGGTCCCAAACACCGCGACATTGGCGCGTTTGCCCAGCGCTGCTTCCACTGCCACTTTGATCAGATGGGTCGCACCGGCAGTTGACTGGCCGCTGCGCGCTTGCGGGTCAGCGCCGGCAACATTGAAATAGCGCAAAGCACAAAAGTTGAGCGGGTGCGCAGCAGACACATCGCTCAGCATCTGTTCGGTCATCAGCTTGGACCAGCCATAAGGGTTGATCGGGACTTGCGGGCTGTCCTCTGTCACGGGCGAGACATCGGGAATGCCATAAGTCGCGGCTGTCGAACTGAAGATGAAATGCGGCACGCCTGCGGCCACCACTGCTGCGATCAGCGCGCGGCTCTTCACCGTATTGTTGTGGTAATATTTGAGCGGATTTTCGACCGATTCCGGCACTACAATCGAACCGGCAAAATGCATCACCGCGCCGATATTCTGTTCCGCAAATATCCGTGCCAGCAGTTCGCCATCCTCGATATCGCCTTCATACAGAGCAACATCGCCCGGCACGGCAAAGCGGAAACCGGTAGTGAAATTGTCGATTACCGCAACTGGCCAGCCCGCATCGCGCAGCGCCAGCACCGCATGGCTGCCAATGTAGCCAGCGCCGCCTGTGACCAGAACGCGGGGTTTGTCGGAACGGTTGGATGTCATGCGGGGCGGCCTGTTGGACTACATAGAATACAAAGCCCCTTCTGGCGCTTCATGCGTTGGTTGGCTAGGCAGTAATGCACCATGCCTGTGACTGGCTGGATCTGGAAAGGAAGCCCTGCATGAAAATAGTCTCCATCGCGCTTGCTGCCGCGGGCGCTGCCGCTTTGTCCGGCTGTGCGACAACTGCGGCGCCCGGCCCGGTTGAAGTCACACGTTTTGTCCGCCCGGAATTGCAGGCGCAGCTGGGCAGCGGGACCATATTTGTCGAAAACGCCCCCGGGATTGACGCCAGCAGCCTTGAAATGGCACCTTTTGATGCGGCGGTGGCACACAATCTGGTGCGCCTTGGATATAGCGAAGCGCCGCGCGCGCGGGCCGGACAAATCGCCCAAGTGACAATGGAACAGCAGGTTGGCCAGCCACAGCCCAGCCGCAGCCCGGTCAGTGTCGGCCTTGGCGGCAGCACCGGTTCCTATGGCTCGGGCATGGGTCTTGGTATCGGCATCAATCTGGGCAAGAAAAAGCGCTCCAACCTGACCACCCGGCTCAGCGTCAGCATTCGCGATGCGGCCAAGGGCACAGTGCTGTGGGAAGGCCGGGCGCTGTTTTCGGTAAGCGACGGTTCACCACTTGCCGCTAACAGCGCGGCTGCGGCAACGATCGCAGACGCTCTGTTCCGGGATTTTCCCGGCAACAATGGCGAAACATTACAAGTAAGGGTCAGCAAATAGTGAGTGATATTCAGATCGATTGCGCGTTTGACAGCGGCAATATCGAAGTTCTGTCGGTGGCCGCAGCGAGCGCAAAGCTGGCCATCCGCAAGGATCATTTGTCAGACTTCAACCAGTGGTTCCATTTTCGGGTGAGCGGCGCTGCCGGACGCGAACTGGAGCTCAAGATTACCAATCTCAATGCGTCTGCCTATCCCGCTGGATGGCCCGATTATCAGGCCTGCGTGTCGGAAGACCGCAGCTGGTGGGGCCGCGCTTCGTCCAGCTATGACAAAAGCGAAGAAAATGGCACACTGACCATTCGTCATACCCCTGCCAGCGATATTGCGTGGTTCGCCTATTTCGCGCCCTATTCGATGGAACGGCACCATGATCTGGTGGCCGAATGCGCAGCCAGCGAAGGGGTATCCTATCGCCGGCTTGGCACCACGCTCGACGGGCAGCCGATTGATTGTCTCGAGCTAGGTGAGGGTGGCACGCAGGTGTGGCTTTATGCGCGCCAGCATCCGGGGGAAACGCAGGCTGAATGGTGGATGGAAGGCGCGCTGGAATGCCTGACCGATCCGGCTGATCCGGTGGGCCGCACCTTGCGCGAAAAATGCCGCCTGCATGTGGTGCCCAACTGCAATCCCGATGGCTCGCGGCGCGGGCATTTGCGGACCAATGCGGCGGGCACCAATCTCAACCGTGAATGGGACAATCCTACAGCACAAAAATCGCCCGAAGTGCTGGCGATCCGCACCGCAATGGACGAAACGGGCGTCGATTTTGCGATGGATATTCACGGCGATGAAGCGATCCCGGCGGTATTTATCGCCGGCTTTCAGGGTATCGCCAACTGGAGCGAGGTGCTTCAGGCAGGCTATGACCGGTATCAGGATATCCTTGTACGCCGAACGCCCGACTTCCAGAAGAAGCTGGGATATCCGGTAGCCAGGCCAGGCACTGCCAATTTATCGATGAGCACCAATCAGGTCGCGCAGCGTTTTGGCTGCACCTCAATGACGCTGGAAATGCCGTTCAAGGACAATCGCGACCTGCCCGACCCGGTGCAGGGCTGGAGCCCGGAACGGAGCAAGATGCTGGGGCGCGAATGTCTAGCCGCACTGGCCGAATGGCTGGAGGGAGAACACCCCGCCTAACGGCCTGACCCGGAACTGAAGTTTTGCCCTGCGCCTTGCTGCGCTGCGATTTCGCGCTAGCATGCATTATCGCAGCGCAGGAAGGGTAGCAGGCACATGGCACAGGACCAGATTCGTTATCATCGCAGGCAATATCATCGCAGGCAGTGGCTGATCGGCGCAGCAGCCACCGCAGTGTTGTTGCCCTTTGCCAGCCAGGCGGAGGCGCAGGGTTTCGGCCTCGGTTCGCTCCTCGGCAGCGCATCGGACAAAGCGCTTGATAAGCTGGCGCTACCCGGTGGCTACTATAACGACCCGGCCATCAGGATCGGCCTGCCTTTCCTTGGTGGCGGCGGCGGACTGCTCGGTTCGCTTCTTGGTGCTGGACAGAAGCTGGGCGTGACTGACGGTATTATCCGCACAATCAATGATGCTGCCGGGACTGCGGCGGGCGAAGCCAAGCCGATTTTCCGCAGCGCCATCAATGGTATTTCCTTCAGCGATGTGCCAGGGATCGTGCAGCAGTCAGATGGCGGCACCCAATATCTGCATCGCTCCGCCGGGGAGGCATTACATGGCAAAATGTCCCCGCTGGTCGACACGGCGCTGGGCGATCTTGGCGCGTATCGGCAGTTAGACAAGTTGACGAGGCGCTACAATTTCATCCGCAGCGCAGGCGTGACCCGCGAAAGCATGAACAAATCGGTCACCGACCAGGGCCTGAACGGCATTTTCAGCTATATGGGCAGCGAGGAAAAATCGCTCCGCGCCAATCCGCTGGGCAAAGCGGGCGACCTGCTCGGCGGCATTCTGAAGCGTTAGACCCGCCGCTAACATGAAGGGAAGAACGTTGAGCAGCCCGATCTCACCCAAAGGTCTCATCCGCCGAATTACCGGACTGATGCTGATCCCCGCTCTGCTGCTGAGCCTGGGCAGTTCTGCGACAGCTTCAGCACCCGATACAGCCTTGCCCTTTGTGCTCAAACAAGTTGGACCGGGCGTTTATGCCGCGATCGACAGCCCCTCCGGCAAATCAGGTTCAAATGCCGGTTTCGTGATTGGCGATGACGGCGTGCTGGTGATTGACAGCTTCTTCAACCCCGATGCAGCCAGGGCGCTGGTCAGCGAAATCAGAAAGCTGACGCCCAAGCCTATCCGCTATGTGGTCAACACCCATTACCATGTTGATCATGTCGGCGGTGACAATGTCCTGCGGGATGCTGGCGCGATCATCATTGCCCACCGCAACGAACGCGCCTGGGTGCGGACTGACAATCTACATCTGTTCGGAGACCGTCTGACACCCGAACGCAAGGCCATGGTAGAAACGCTGGCGCTGCCCGATGTGACAACGACCAGGGGCCTGACGATTTGGCTCGGCTCGCGCGAAATCCTCATCCGGCCCGCACTGGGCCATACTGGCGGCGACCTGATGGTGAGCGTGCCCGATGCCAAGGTACTGTTCTGCGGTGATATTTTGTGGCGCCATGTGTCACCTAATATCATTGACGGCAATGTCGCCGAATGGATCAAGACAACCGAAGGCCTCACCAATGCCGAGGATGCAGCAGAGACGGCCTTCGTGCCGGGTCACGGCAATGTCGCCGCCGTCAAGGACGTCACGGAGTTTGCAGCCTATTTGCGCGACCTCAGGGCGCTGGTGCAGGCGGAGCGCGCCAGCGGCATTACTGGGGACGCGTTGATCAAAGCCGCATTGCCCAAATTTTCCAAGCAGCATGGGGATTGGGGCGCGTTCAGCTATTTTGCGCCACTCGAACTGGGCTTTATGGATCAGGAACTGGCGGGCACAAAGCGCGTGCCCGCGCCGGTGGCAGACGACTAAGGCGATTCAGTTTTGCAGCGGGTCAGCGCATCTAGGTCAAACTGGCTGGGCCAAACGCGGCGGGCAGCAGCACGCTCAGCCTGATCCGGTGCACCGCATCTGGGCCGACACACAGCACTTCTGGGTCAGTACCCCCCAAGGCGGCCAATTCGTAAAGAACCTGGCGGCACCGGCCGCACGGCGTGATCGGATCAGGGCCCGGCCCGCTAACGGCGATTGCCTCCAGCCCGCCGCGCCGCCCATCGGCCATGGCTTTGGCCACGGCCACCGTTTCTGCGCACAACGCCATGCCGAAGCTGGCATTTTCGATATTGGTCCCGGTCACCACCGCCCCATCGGCAAAACGCAGCGCGGCGCCTACTGCAAAATTGCTGTAGGGGGACCAGGAATGGCCTGCTGCAGCGCGCGCAGCGGCGATCAGATCTTCATCGGTCATTATCTCGCGCTTAGCCGCAAAGCCACCGCATGGCGAGAGGCTAGGGCTGGACCACGACCCAGCGCAGCGGATGATCGCTCGCTTCGCTATGCAGGTCGCTGTTCGCGGTCCACAGCACCCATGGCCGCCCGGCATATTCCGGCGGGAAGCGTGTGCGGGTCAACCACAGGCCCCGTGCCAGCTGCGGTGCAAGATGGTACCGCACCTCGAAGGCCGGATCGATTTTGAGGATCACCGCTTTGCCGGCATGCGTTTCAATCTGATTGATCAGCGTCATCAGTTCGCTTTCCACCGACGCATCGCTGACACGCGTTTCACAAGTATCGCCAATGCGCGACAGTTCGATCACCGGCGGCAACAGCGCCGGGTCGCGCGGAACCATCGTCACGAAATTGGCTGATTGCCCGTCGGCCGGAACGCACGGATCATATTTATGGAGCGCGCCAACCTGAAGTTTGGCTTGGCGAGCGGCAGCATAGTTGCGGGCGAAGCGCGCATCTTGCCCGCCCGCGCCATCGCTGGCTTCAAGATAGGCAAAGTCGCCTCCCAGCGCGCGGATCGTGCGGAAATTGACCAAACCGTCCTCAGCCCCTGCCAGCACGCCCTGATCGGGGTAAGTTTCCTCTGGCGGGGTCCAATGGATCAGGTTCCACCACAGCCACCCTCCCACCGCCAGGGTGGCCAGCAGCAGCAACGCGGCAAAGCGTATACGCCACGAAGGCTTTTTGGTGCGTGCCACCCGCTCAGCCCTTGATGTGAAGGACGCAAATGAGCGTGAACAGCCGCCGCGCGGTAGCGAAATCGGTTTCCACCTTGCCATCAAGCCGTTCGAGCAGCAGTTCCGCCGCATTATTGTGCACCCCGCGGCGCGCCATATCGATCGTCTCGATCTCCGCCGCAGTCGACTTGCGAATTGCCTGGTAATAGCTGTCGCAAATCGCGAAATAGTCGCGAATCGGGCGGCGGAAGCGGGCAAGGCCCAGGATCAGCGTTTCCAGTTCCTGGTCGCTGGTATCGCTGATCTGCATCGACAGGCGCCCATCGCGCACCGCCAGCTGCAACTTGTAAGGGCCATTATGTCCCGCCGCCGCTGCGCGCACCGGCTTGAAGCTGTTATCCTCGATCAAATCATAGATCGCGACCCGCCGCTCCTGTTCGATATCGGCGCTGCGCCACAGGATCGTGTCCTCGTCGAGCGCGATATGGGCGATGCGCCAGGTGAGTAATGCGTCAGGCATGGAAAGACTGCTTTCGCAGATGCGAAGGGGGCGGTGCAAGAGTTTGCTGACTCCATCCCCACTATCCACAGGCCAAGGTGCCACGCAGGGCCTTGCGCAGGACCCTGTTTCGCGCGCAAAGCGCAGCGATGGCCGACCAAGATCTGATCACCCGACCCAACAGCGAAGCGCAAAAAATTCGCAGCCTGCCCGCCAATATCGAGGCGGAAGCCGCCTTTTTGGGGGCAGTGCTGATCGACAATCGGGTGCTGGAAGAATTGCCCGCACCGATTCGGCCCGAACATTTCTTCGAACCGGTCCACCAGCGCGTGTTCGAACGCATTTTGACCTTGCTCGATCGCAGCTCAGTGGTCACCCCGGTTACGCTCAAACCCTATTTTGAGGCAGACGAAGCGCTGCGCGAACTGGGCGGCATTACTTACCTTGCACGGCTGACAGCCGATGGACAGGGCCTGCTCGCCCCGCGTGAACTGGCCGAACAGATTTACGATCTGGCACTGCTGCGCGAACTGGTCAGCGTAGGGCGTAATCTGGTCGAAGGCGCGCTCGATACTTCCGAAGCGGTCGCCCCGATGAAACAGATCGAACTGGCCGAAGCATCGCTGTTCAAGGTTGCAGAGGGTGCAGGCGGGCAGAACGAGGCAGCCAGCTTCGGCATGGCAACGCATAAGGCGCTGGGGATGATCGAACTGGCGATTAATTCCGGCGGGCATATTTCCGGCAAGACCACTGGCCTTACCAGCATCAACGAAAAAATCGGCGGGCTGCACGATTCCGACCTGATCATCCTGGCCGGGCGGCCGGGCATGGGTAAAACCTCGCTCGCAACCAATATCGCCTTCAATTGCGCAGACCGTTTTTTACGTGACCAGAAAGACGGGATCGAGGAAACTGTCGGCGCGGGCGTCGCTTTCTTCAGCCTCGAAATGAGCGCGGACCAATTGGCCACGCGTATCCTGTCAGAACAGGCCGGGATTTCCTCTGAATCGCTGCGTATGGGCAAAATCAGCCGCGACGATTTCCAGCAGCTTTCCTTTGCCAGCCAGCGTCTGGCCGAATTGCCGCTGTTTATTGACGATACGCCGGCACTGACCATCGCGGCGCTGCGCACGCGTGCACGGCGGTTGAAGCGCAAGCATGGCATTGGGTTGATCGTGGTCGATTATCTGCAGCTGCTGCAAGGGTCAGGCCGCGCCAATGACAACCGGGTCAACGAAATTTCCGAAATCAGCCGCGGGCTCAAGACCTTGGCCAAGGAAATCGAAGTACCGGTCATCGCGCTCTCGCAATTGAGCCGCGCGGTCGAACAGCGTGACGACAAGCGCCCGATGCTGTCCGATCTGCGCGAATCAGGCTCGATCGAGCAGGACGCTGATATGGTTTGGTTCGTGTTTCGCGAAGATTATTATGTCGGCAGTCGTGAGCCCAAGCGTCCGGTCGAAACAGACGACACCAAAACTCATGAAGCACACGCTGCATGGATGGCAGAAATGGAGCGGGTGTATGGCCTGGCGGAACTGATCGTGGCCAAGCAGCGCCACGGTGCGACCGGCAAGGTGCGGCTGAAGTTTGAACCGCGGATCACCAAATTCTCCGATCTGGCAGATGATTTTCGCGGCGAATACGACTGATTGCCAGACCTAGAGCCCCAGATTGAGCCGCCGACTGACGGTATAATCAACCACCGCCACCAGAAACCAGCTGAGGTTCCAGCGCAGGCGGTTGAACAACGTTGCCCGGCGCTTGTGCAGCGCAGGCGTAATCTGCGTCGAAGCGGGCAAATGCAGCGTGATGAAGTCCCGCATCTTTGCCGCCAGCGCCGCATCTTCAATCCGCAGCATCACTTCAAGGTTGAGGTAAATGCTGCGCATGTCGAAATTGGCGCTGCCAAAATAGACCGCATCATCGATCACGATCAGCTTGGTGTGCAGCTTGCAGGCCGTGAATTCCCACACCCGCGCCCGGCGGCTGAGCAAATAGTGATAAAGCGAACGGGTCGCGCCGATCGTGGCGTTATTGTCTGACTTGCCCGCCATCAGCAGGCGGGTCTGACCTTGCGAGGCGACCCGCCCGATCCGCCGCACCATCCGGCTGGCAGGAGAAAAATACGCCATCATCATATCGAGCCTGCTGCCTCGTTCCAGATCGCGGCTCACGCAGCGCGCCCAGGTTGATAGTCCGCGCGTCGGCCCGCCAATCAGCAGTCGCACCGCCCCTTGACCTGGGTCCCAGTCACGGATCATCCGGCTGACCGCCAGCCAGTTGGCCCTGGGGTCAGAGGTCCAGCGGGCGAGCCGTTCAAACCAGCGCTCCATGCTTGCCACAGCAGCGCCTTCCACCGTGACCGCCAGATCGTTCCAGCCATCTAGGTCGGGCGGAGCGAAATAATCATCGGCCACATTGAAGCCGCCGATCATCGCCTTCTGCCGGTCGGTGATGACTATCTTCTGGTGATTGCGAATGAGGTAGCGCTGGGTCCAGCGTGCACTGAACACTGCGTAATGCCCCCCTGCATCAAGCAAGCGCTGAAAAAACTGCGGCGTGGCCGAAGCGCCAAATCCGTCAATCAGCAATGTCACCGCCACGCCGCGCGCCGCCGCTTCAACCAGCGCATCACGCACGGCGGCGCCAATCTGATCCTCGGCAAAGATATAAAATGCCATCTGAACCGATTCGCGTGCCTCGGCGATCAATGCCAATAGCGCAGCCCGGCGGTCTTCCCCGGCAGGATAAAAGGTCAGTTGCTGGCCCTGTGCAGTGCAAGAAAAGGGTACAGGATCATGAAACGCGGCGGCGCTTGCAGGCATGTTTGCCGACGGAACATCGCCCGCATCGGACCCCGCCGGCCCGCTTTGCTGATCTGGTGTTTCCTCCCCCATCAGGCTCCTGCCTAGCGCAACGCAAGCGAAGCGCAAATCCTTGACTTTGTCGTAGCCAGCCCCTAGCTGACGCTCTTTCCTGAATTGCTTGAAATTGGAGTGCCCGATGGCGCGCGTTACCGTCGAAGATTGTGTCGACAAGATCCCTAACCGATTTGATCTCGTTTTGCTTGCTGCCCAGCGTGCGCGCGAAATTTCGGGCGGTGCCGACCTGACGATTGATCGGGATCGGGACAAGAACCCCGTGATTGCGCTCCGCGAAATCGCCGAACAGACGATCCGGCCAAAGCATCTGATGGAAAGCGTTGTTACCAGCCTGCAGAAAATTCTGCCCGATGATGAAGACGAAGCTGATGAAATCGGTTCGCTAAGCCAATCCGCAGAAGCGCTGCGGATTACCGCTTCTGCACCTACCCGGTCGACTTCGATCGGTTCCGATTACGACGGGTAAGTAGTCCGTCATCGGCTGGAATATCGCAGGGCCGCTCCGTCAGGGGCGGCCTTTCGCATTCTGGGACACGATTGACCGCCACGCTTTACAACGCCTGAGGTGTGCGTATCCCTGCGCGCGCAAAGGAGCATGGCGCGCATGGCGATCATCGCAGTTTACAGCATCAAGGGAGGTGTCGGCAAAACCACACTGGCATCCAACCTTGCTTGGTGCGCCGCTGCCATCTCGTGCCGCAAAACGCTGCTTTGGGATCTGGATGCAGCAGGCGGGGCAGGCTTTCTGCTCGGGGTGGAGCCCAGGGATGGGAAGGCTGCCGGCAGCATCTTTTCTCTGGAGCGCGACCCGGCCAAGCTGATCCGTCACACGCCCTATGCCAATCTGGACCTGCTGCCGGCCGATGAAAGCCTGCGTGCGCTGGATGTCCAGCTCAGCGCCATCGGCAAGCGCAAGCGGATCGCCAAGATCGCTCAGCAACTGTCCAAACATTATGAGCGGATCATTTTCGATTGCCCGCCGGTCCTCAATGAAATCAGCGCGCAAGTGATGCGGGCTGCCGATCTGGTGATCGTGCCGCTTCCCCCTTCCCCGCTCTCTGCCCGGGCGTTTGATCTGGTGGCACAGGAAGTACGCGAAAGCGCCAAGGGAAGCGCGCGGGCGCACCCGCCGATTTTGCCGGTGCTGTCGATGCTGGACCTGCGCCGCAATCTCCACCGCGCTGCGCGCGAGGCCAATCCTGACTGGCCCGCAATTGCGCTCGCGAGCGCGATCGAGCAATGCGCGGTGCAGCGAAAGCCAGTCGGCGCCTTTGCACCGCGTTCGCCGGGCGCACGGCAAATTCAACATTTGTGGACTGCCATCGAACGAAAGCTGGCGCGGCTCAAGCGCTAAGCGCTCATCTGTCTGCCTGCTGGCCGGTTTGGCCAGCGCCACTCGACCTGTCTGCCGCCTTGCGATAGGAAGTGTGCCGGGCCATTTGACAGGTAGGGACGATGAACGACTTTCCTGAAGCATTGGGCGATCTGGTGACAGCCGGCGCGGCGGCCCGGGCGGCAGAACCAGAGGCTGGCAAGGTCATGGCCGGGCCGGATGGGCACACGCAGGAAACGGCGTGCCTCAATTGCGGAACAGCGCTGGACGGCCCCTATTGCGGCCAGTGCGGGCAGCACGCACATGTCCACCGGACATTAGGGGCGTTCTTCCACGATCTGCTCCACGGCGTGCTTCATTTCGAAGGTAAATTCTGGCGCACGTTGCCGCTGCTGGCGTGGCAACCCGGCCGCCTGACACGCGCCTATATCGATGGCAAGCGCGCCAGCTATATCTCGCCGATTGCGCTGTTCCTGTTCACCGTTTTTATCAGCTTTGCACTGTTCAACGCCAGCGGCGGCTTCGGCGACGTAAGGCCTTCTGTCGACCCGGCCAGCAAGGCCCAGATCGAAGCTAATCTGAAACAGGCGAGCGCTGAGCTCGCCGCGCTTGAGGAGCAGCGCGCAGAAAGAAGCGGCAAGGGCGAAGACACCGCTTCGTTGGAGCGGCAGATCTCAGATGCGCAGAGCAGTGTGAAGTTGCTCAACGGCTTGATGCAATTGGAAAGTAATCCGGCTTCGATCGTCAAACTGCGCCCTCCCGCAACAGCGGAAAAACCACCCACTGTAGTTACCACAGGTGGTACACAATCAAATCAGCAAGTCGCCCAATGGCTGAAAAATGTCCTGGCCCAGATCGAGGAAAACCCCGGTCTCCTGCTCTACAAGTTCCAGACCAATTCCTATAAACTTAGCTGGATGCTGATCCCGATCAGCGTGCCATTCGTGTGGCTATTGTTTCCCTTCAGTCGCAAATTCCGGATGTATGATCATACCGTCTTTGTGACCTATTCGATCAGTTTCATGACCATGCTGTTGGTAGTCGCCAGCATTGGCGGCGCGTTTGACTATGCCCCCATAGTCGCAGCGGCGATGCTCTATGCACCGTTTCATCTTTACCGCGCCCTGCGCGGCACTTATGGGCTGAGCGGCATGGGGGCAATATGGCGGATGGCTCTGCTGTCAGCCGGATGCTTCACGTCGTTGGCCATCTTTATCGTGACCATGTTTGGTCTGGTGATTTCAGAATAACAGACACAAGGGGCTGGTTACGCCCCCTGCGGTGCAGCATCGCCCGATCCGCCAAACTTACGTCCGGCCTTGGGAATGGCTGAACCATGCGTTGGCTTGACCACCACCGGTCCCTTGGGCTCATCCGGCCGGTCAATCGTCCCGCTGTCCATCAGTTGCTGGATTTCATCGCCGGTCAGCGTTTCATATTCGAGCATTGCCTGCGCGATCAGATGGAGCTTGTCCTGCTGCTTAGTCAGGATATCAGTCGCACGCTTGTGCGCACCTTCGACCAAGGTGCGGATTTCAGCATCGATCAGCTTGTTGGTATCGCCTGACCCCATAGTGCGCGCAGTCTGGCCCATACCGAGATAGCCTTCCTGGCTTTCTTCATACTGGAGCGGTCCAAGCTTGTCCGACATACCCCATTTGGTGACCATGTTGCGCGCCAGACTAGTGGCATATTGGATGTCGGAACTGGCGCCTGAACTGACTTTGTCATGGCCGAAGATAATCTCTTCCGCCACGCGCCCGCCCATCGAAACCGCCAGATCGGCATGCATCTTGTCGCGGTGGTAGGAATAATTGTCCCGTTCAGGCAAGCGCATCACCATGCCCAATGCGCGGCCGCGCGGGATGATCGTCGCCTTGTGGATCGGGTCTGACGCCGGTTCGTTAATTGACACCAGCGCATGGCCCGCCTCGTGATAGGCAGTCATCTTCTTTTCATCGTCAGTCATGACCATGGAACGCCGTTCGGTGCCCATCATGACCTTGTCCTTGGCGTCTTCAAATTCCTGCATCGCGACGAGCCGTTTGTTACGGCGCGCTGCCAGCAATGCCGCCTCATTGACCAGATTGGCCAGATCAGCACCTGAGAAGCCCGGCGTGCCGCGCGCCAGAGTGCGCGGATTAACGTCGGGTGCCAGCGGCACTTTCTTCATATGGACGGCGAGAATTTTTTCGCGCCCTTCGATATCGGGCACTGGCACCACCACTTGCCGGTCAAACCGGCCCGGGCGGAGCAGGGCCGGGTCCAGCACATCGGGGCGGTTGGTGGCCGCGATGATGATGATGCCTTCATTGGCTTCGAACCCGTCCATCTCCACCAGCAGCTGGTTAAGCGTCTGTTCGCGTTCATCGTTGGAATTGCCGAGGCCGTGGCCGCGGTGACGGCCGACTGCGTCAATTTCATCGATGAAGACAATGCACGGCGCATTTTTCTTGGCTTGTTCGAACATGTCGCGCACCCGGCTTGCGCCGACGCCCACGAACATTTCGACAAAATCGGAGCCCGAAATGGTGAAGAAGGGGACGCCCGCTTCTCCAGCAATCGCGCGGGCAAGCAAGGTCTTGCCAGTACCGGGGGAGCCGACCAACAACGCGCCCTTGGGGATTTGCCCGCCGAGTTTGGAAAAACGGTGCGGGTCGCGCAGAAATTCGACGATTTCCTCCAGCTCTTCGCGCGCTTCATCGATCCCGGCAACATCCGCAAATGTCACCCGGCCCTGCTTCTCGGTCAGCATCTTGGCCTTGGATTTGCCAAAACCCATCGCGCCGCCGCCGCCGCCCTTCTGGACCTGGCGCAGGGCAAAAAAGGCAATACCGAAAATGATGACAAACGGAAGCGACTGCATCAGGAGATAAAGCAGCATGTTCATGCGTTCAGGCGCAGTGCCCGAATATTCGACGCCTTGCTGGTCGAGCAATTTGGTCAGTTGTGTGTCACCGGGAATGGGCGTGGTGGTGAACTTGTCGCCATTCTTCATCACGCCGGAAATCGCATCCTGCGATATCTGCACTTTTTGCACGCTGCCTTCAGCAACCTTGTTGCGGAACGTGGAATAGCCAATCTCGGTGCCCGATGGTTGCGCCGCGTTGCCGAACAGGCTGACAACCATCAGCAATGCGAGGAAAATTCCGCCCCATACCAGCAGACTCTTCATCCATGGATTGGGGGTTTGTGGTTCCTTGTCATCATTCATCGGCGCAACTGTCCTTTCATCTCAGCCAATATGGTAGCAGCAAGGTGAATGACAAGCTAACGTGGCGGATCATTCTGCTACCTTGGGCGCGGCACCATAAGCACGCAGGAATACGTCCACCGCGGCGTCAATTCGCTGCTTGTCGCGCACAGGATCGACCGGATGGCCAAAGCGGCGGTCAACATCGCTCATACCTTTGCACATGCCGACAAATTGCTCGGTTGCCAGTTCCGGGTCGTCAATGTGCAGTTCCCCGGTCGCTGCCAATGCGGCCAGAAAAGTCGAAAAGGCGTGCCGCATGCGGTGCGGGCCAGCCGCAAGAAAGGCCAACCCGATCTCGGGGTCCTGTGCAGTTTCAGCGGCGATGCGCCGCTCAAACTGGACCATTTTCGGCTGCGAGAGGAAGGCAGTCATCGATTCGCCGATCAGCGTGAGCCGCTCACGCAGACTGCCCTGACCGGTCGCGCCGATGGAGAAATAATCGCGCATCTTTGCGCATTCACGTTCGACCGCTGCTGCCAGCAAGCTGCGCTTGTCGCCAAAATGGTTGTAAACGGTGACCTTCGAAACGCCAGCCTGTGATGCAATCTGTTCGATCGAACTGGCTTCATAACCGATATCGAAGAACGAATCGCTCGCTGCAGCAATAATTGCGTCGCGCTTGCCGAGATCAGCCGGCCGCCCGATTTTGCGCCCTGAAGCATCTGATTCAACCGCAGTTGACAAAGTGAACGACTCCGTTCATTTAAACGATAGCGTTCAGTAATGCGCCGTAAGTGCATTTTTTTCAACCCTGCCAGATTCAAGAGGTCGCCCAATGAACTGGATCGCCATCCGTATGCTGACCGGCGACCGGCAGAAGTTTTTCGGCCTGGTGTTCGGGATCGCCTTTTCGACTTTGCTGATCACGCAGCAGCTGACCATTTTTGCAAATTTGATCCAGCGCGGCGCCAGCGCCGTTTATAATATCCCGGCGGCCGATATTTGGGTGATGGACAAGGCCTCTCGCACTACTGACATCAATTATCCGATGCCATCGACTGCGCTGGATACAGTACGATCGGTGGAAGGCGTGGAGTGGGCTGTACCGCACATGCGCGCAGCGGCCTCCGTTCGCACCCGACAGGGCAACCTCGAAGGGGTCGCTGTGATCGGCGTCGACGATACTACACTGATCGGCCTCCCCCGCCACATGAAGGAAGGCGACCGCAAGGCGCTGGCTGATCCTGATGCGGTGCTGATCGACGATGTCGGTGCTGCGCGCATGTACAAGGGTATCGATCCCATTGGGCAGGAAGTGGAAATGAACGATCAGCGCGCGGTTATTCGCGGAGTGGTTGATGCGCTGCCCAGCTTCACCAGTCAGGTTTCGCTCTATGCCCGTTACAGCCGCGCGTTGAATTATGTGCCGGGCACCCGCAACCGGATGAGTTTTGTCCTGGTGCGGGCCCAGCCCGGAGTGGAACCGGTCAAGCTGGCCCGCAAGATCGAACAGCAAACCGGCCTGCGGGCACGAACCAAGGATGAATTTGCACGCGACGGGATCGATTTCATCATCAAGAACACTGGCATCCCATTCAATTTCGGGATCACTGTCATGCTCGGCTTCATTGTCGGTGTGGCGATTGTCGGCCTGACGTTCAGCCTGTTCATCCGTGACAATATCAAGCAATTCGGTGCCCTGAAGGCGATTGGTGTCCGTAACAGCAAGATCCGCAATATGGTGGCAATACAGGCTCTGTTTGTCGGTTTCATCGGCTTTTCGCTGGGTGTGCTTGGCGCAGCTTTGTTCATCTGGGCGTTCAGCGCCAATCCGACGTTCAAAGGTTTTTACAGCCCCTGGCAAATCCCGCTGTTTTCGCTGGTTGCAGTAACCGCGATCATCACGCTGACAGGTTGGCTCGGCCTGCGCAATGTTCTCAAGACCGAACCCGCGGCGGTGTTCCGATGAGCGGAGAAAATTCCCCCGCAATCCGTATCCATGGGGTCTGCCGGGATTTCATGGCGGGTGAACAAACGCTGCGCGTGCTGCACGATATCAGCGTCGATATCCGCAGCGGAGAGCTGACATATCTGGTGGGCGAATCCGGATCAGGCAAAACCACGCTGATCTCGATTATCGCGGGCATCCTGTGGCCGACCGAAGGCGATGTCGAAGTTTTTGGGACCGATATTTACAGCCTGACCGACACCGAACTGGTCGACTTCCGGCTGGAGAATATCGGCTTCATTTTTCAGCAATATAACCTCATCCCTTCGATTGATGCTGCGTCCAACGCAGCTGTCCCGCTCATCGCGCGGGGCATGAAATTGCACGAAGCGCGCGCGCAGGCTTGCGCGATGCTGGATAAACTCAACATCCTTGATCAGGCGGACAAGCTGCCCAACCAGTTATCGGGCGGCCAGCAGCAACGCGTCGCGATTGCCCGGGCACTGGTCCATCGGCCGCGCCTGGTGGTGTGCGACGAACCGACCGCGGCGCTTGACGCCCGGTCAGGCCGCCGGGTCATGGACCTGCTGCGCGAAGTCGGCATGGCAGAAGGCCGCTCCGTTATTATCGTCACGCATGACAACCGCATTTTTGATCTCGCCGACCGCATCCTCGTGCTGGAGGATGGCAGAATTACGCATGATGGCAAAGACGTACCAGAGGACCACTAACCATGTCGCAGCCCCCAAAAGACAAGAGTTTCGCGCGCACCATTCTGCCGGTTGTCGCAGTAATCGGCCTGCTGTTTGCGATCTTTCTGATCGTCCGGGGCCAGCCCGACCGGTCAACCCAGACGCCCGCTGATCTGCCTGCCAGACCAACCGGCGCGCTGGCCGATGCACCGCGCGTCGCAGGGTCCGGTGTGGTCGAACCTTCGAGCGAAACGATCGATATCGGTACCGCAATTTCCGGTCTTGTCAGTCAGGTGGCGGTCAAGCCGGGCGATTACGTCACCAAGGGCACTCCTTTGTTTCAGGTTGATGAGCGCGCTTATCGCGCCCGTCTGAGCGTAGCCAATGCCGAGATTGCCCAAGCGCGCGCCACGATTGCCGAAGCGACCAGCGCCAGCGCCACTGCCATTGGGCAGCTCGCGCTATATCAACAAGTGGAAGATGCCGCTGCGGTAAGCCGCGCCGAAGTGATCAAGGCGCAGGGCGATGCCGCTGCTGCGCAGACCCGGTTGGGTTTGGCCCGCGCGCAATTGCAGGCTGCGCAGGCCAGCGCCGGTGCCGCACAGACTGATTTGGTCCGGCTTACCGTAAAGGCGCCGATCAGCGGTGAAATCCTGGCGGTCAATATCCACCCGGGCGAATTTGTGCAGGCGGGCGGTCCACAAGGCAGCAGCGCAATCCCCTATATCCAGATGGGCCAAACGCGCCCACTCTATGTTCGGGTCGATATTGACGAGGATGAAGCGCCGCGGGTCGATCTTGGCAAAGCAGCGATGGTCAGCCCGCGCGGCGCGGCTGACCGGCAAGTGAGCGCCGCCTTTGTTCGCGCCGAACCTTTGGTGGTCCCCAAGAAATCGCTGACCAACACCGCTGCTGAGCGGGTCGATGTGCGGGTGCTGCAAGTGCTTTATAGATTGCCGCCGTCCGATGATTTCCGCGTCGGCCAGCTGATTGATGCCTTCATTCCCGCGCGGCCAGCCAAGGCGCGTGTAACCCACCAGCAGGCGGAGTCCGGTCAATGATTCGTAGCCGCCGCTTGTGGGCCTGCTGCGCGCCGATGGCGCTGTCCGCTTGCGTGGCCGGGCCGCCGGCCAAAATCGACACGGCGCCGCCGGCATTGCCAGACTCCTTCGCTTATGCCCCGCCCGCAGCGACATCGGCTGAACTGGCCGCACTGCTGCCCGCGGTCGACTCAGCCTTTACCAAACTGGCGGTCAAAGCGCAAAGCGATGCCCCCACACTGGCTCAGGCCATGGCCCGGATCGATGCAGCGCGCGCCAGTGCGGACCGTGCAGGCGCTGACCGTCTGCCGAGCATCGGAGCCACTGCCACAGTGCTTGGCACACGCACCAATCCAGCGCAATTTGCTGCCAACCTGCCGCCGGGCATCGCGATTGATACGCAGCGGCTCAGCTATGGCGCAAACCTGACCGCCAATTGGGATGCGGATTTGTTTGGCCAGCTGCGCCAGCGCGAGCGTGCTGCGCTGGACCGGCTCGATGCAGCCAGTGCAGACGCTGCGGCTGTACGCTTGGCACTGACCGCAGAAATTGCGGGCAGCGTGATCGACTGGCGTACGCTGGATCAGCGTGATGCAGCCTTGCGCAGCGACCTTGTTGCAGCCGAATCTCTGGTCACTCTGGCCGAAATACGCGAACGTGCCGGGATCGCGCCGGGTTTCGACCAGGTCCGGGCTGAAGCTGCCGCCGAAGCAAGCCGCACGCGGCTGGCTGCCCTTCCGGGGTTACGCGCTCAGGTGGTTGGGCGGCTGGTCACGCTGACCGGCCAATCGGCGCAAGTCGTTCGCGCAATTCTGGCGCAAGCGCCGGCCCGAGCGCCGCTTGCGCCCGCTCCGCAAAGTTTGCCGTCACAGCTGCTGACTAACCGCCCCGATGTGCAAGCGGCCGCCAGCCGGCTCGCCGCCAGTGACGCGGATCTGTTTGCGGCAGCGGCCCAGCGTTTCCCCAAGCTGAACCTGTCAGCGGCAATCGGCCTGCTGACTTATAATCTGAGCGATCTCTTCACTAGCAACGCACTGGTCGGATCGGCCAGCGGGTCACTACTTGGGCCGCTGCTTGATTTTGGACGGATCGAGGCGGAAATAAAAACAGGCGAGGCGAACAAACGTGCTGCCTTTGCCGCTTATCGCGGCGTTGTATTCGCCGCGCTTGGTGATGCGGAAACCGCTTATGGCAGCGTCGAAGCAGCCGATCGCGCGCTTGCCGCAGCACAGCGCCAAAGCGATCAAACCGCCCGCGCTGCGAATCTGGCTGATGTGCGCTACCGTGCTGGCCTGTCCAATTTCCTGACCGTGCTCGACGCGCGGCGAACGGCTGATGCATCGGGCGAACAAGCGGCAATCGCGCGCGGTCAGGCGGCGCGCGCGCGGGTCCTTTTGTGGCAAGCGCTTGGCGGCGATCAGGCGATCACTCGGCCGATCAGCCAATAGGATGCCGTGATGCCGATCGCATAGGTCGCCAATGTAACCGCAGGTTCGATGACCGGACGGCCCAGCAAGTCAAACCTATTCCGCGCAAGTGCGGCCAGCGCCGCAAGAACTGCCGCAATGACAAGCAATTGCCCCGCTTCCACGCCCAGATTGAAGGACAGAAGCGCAGCCACAATATCGCCTTGCGGCAAGCCAATTTGCGCCAGCGCGCCAGCGAAGCCGAAGCCGTGGACCAGCCCGAACAGAAATGCGATCACCCATGGGAACCGAGCGGTCAGACTGGGTCTGTAATCAGCTCCGGGAAGGCGGGTGATCTCAACTGCCAGAAAGACGATCGACAGTGCGATAAGTGCTTCGACAGGCCGCTGCGGCATTGCCAGAAACCCAAGCGCGGCGCCGCCAAGAGTGAGCGAATGGGCCACGGTGAAAGCAGTCGCAGCCACAGCCACTGCTCGCCAGCGGCGCAGCAGCAACACTAGCGCTATCACGAACAGCAGGTGGTCCCAGCCAGTCAGTATGTGGCCCACACCCAGAACGAAATAGCTGCGCCATAGCTGCATGGTCCCCGGCCGGGCGGCAATTTGCGCGGACGGGCTGGTGGCCGTCAGCCTGAGCGCCTGAACCGGTTGGTCCAGCGTCTGAATGCGAACCAGCATATCGCCCGGGCCAGACAAGTCGGGCATGGCGATGGTTCCGCCGCCAACCGGCCCACGGCAAATCGCAGTGGCGTTGCCGACCAGCGCGCTGCCCGTAGTGCCTTGCCGCACCGTTCCTGCAAAATGACAATTGGCGGGAAGCTGGGGCGGCGCGGGCATTTCCACTGGCGGCGCTGCCAGCGGGAGCTTCCACGCGCTGTGCCACACCCCGTCTGCGCCATCACGGCGCATTTCGGTGAATTCAAGATATCCGGGACGCAGTTCGTCTGCCCGAACCGAACTCGGCCAGAGCAGCATGGCTGCGAGCAAGATAACCAGCCAGTTCACCGCGCGACATGGACCGTGTAGGAACTGCGCAGCAGCGCATAAGCGCTCGCCCGGCGGGCATCTTCTGTGCTGGCGCGCCAGTCTGCCTCAACCTGTTCGCGGATCGCGGCAAAAGGCGGAACCTTGCTGGTAGTTCGCTTGCCTAATTTCACCAGATGCCAGCCAAAACCGGATGCCACCGGGCCGCTCCATCCTGTGCCCTCGGCCAGGCCATCGAGCGTGCTTGTAAACGCCGATCCCATGCGCGCGCTGACTTCGCGGCGGCTGGTAGCAGTAAAGCGCGGCGGCAGGGAAATCGGCTCCCCGGCGGGAACCGCGCCGCCAGCCTCGATCTGCTTTAGTGCCCGCTCAGCAGCGGAACGCTGCTGAAAATAGCGCTGGTCAAAACTGTAACGTACATCGTCTGCAAATCGCTGGGGATGGCTGGTGTACCACGCCTGCAGCGTAGCGGCTGAGACGGGGGCTGTTTCAACCATACTGGAGGCCAGATAATCCATCTTGTTGGCCAGCCGCTTGCGCACCACCGGATCGTCTTGTTCCAGTCCCAGCCGAAGAGCCTCACGGTAGAGAATTTCCTCGTGAACATAGGCCTTTACCATACCGTCCAGCTCTGCATCAGTCGGTGGGCGCTGCATGGTCTGTTCCCATTGCAGGGCCAGCACCGCGCGGTCCTCACGCGTAACGCTGATCGAGCGGCTTGCGGGGTCTGCGGGCTGCCCCTGCCACAGAAAAAAGGCAAACAGCAGCGCGCCGCCAAGCAGAAAATGAACCAGCGGTTCGCGCGTCCAGCGCGCCAGAGTCATTTCCGTGCCGGCCCAATCCAGATAGGTGAGGTGTAGGCACGCTCCTGCGCAACCGACTTCGCCAGCGCTTCAGGGCTGAGCACGGTGCCAAAGCGCACCGAATCAAACAGCGGCCAGCGCGGGGTGGGGATTTCGAGCACACGCAAATAGTAAAAGGCACTCTCACCCGGACGGTAATCCGGGTCAGTCCAAACAGTGCGCAGTTCCGCTGTGCCAATCGTATTGGTATAAGTCGCACGGGCCTTGTCCACCGTATCGCCGACCGGCGGCAACTTGCCATCTGCGCCCAGCTTGCGCGCTCCCGGATCGCTCCATGCGACATTATAGATTTTCTCGTGCGTTGTGCCGTCTGCACCAGCCCAGCCCTTGATCACTTGCACCCGGTCGAGATTGGCACCTTCAGGATCTTTCAGCGCAGAAATCACGAAATGCGGCGCTGTGCCGCGATCCGTCAGCGATCCGCCCATCGGCACACCTTTCGTGTAGCCTGTCCGGACCCAGTCGCCTGAAAATACATTGGGCGCAAAATCAAACCCGCCAAACAGGCGTACCACCATCCGCGGACCCGTAGTGGCATAAGTTTCGCGCCGCGCCATCGCATCAAATATTTCCGCCCGCGTATTGGCCCGCGCCCATACAGCGGCATAGCCAGAGGCAAGGTAATTCCACCCGAAGCGCCCTTCTCGCGTGCCCAGATTCTGCGGATCATTGGCGCGTTCCTTGCGCGGTTCATTACCGGTATGCTTGCCAAAGAAATTGTTCTCATCAGCGGTCGACAGCGCAGTGTGGCTATCGGTCGAACCGATCATGCCGAAGTGATAGGGGTTGACCCCGGTCCGCTGCTCGATCGACAGCCCGCGTTTCAACGCCTCGCGCAGATATTCGCCTGCCAGCATATCGGGCGTTTTGGCCGCGCTCATGGTGAGATTGCCGATATCCCACCCATCCTTGCCGTAATTGGCAAATTCATCATTGGGGGACAGGAATGGGTGCGCTTCGCTATCGCCTTTGATCTGAGTGGCTTCAACCAGCGGTTCATGCGCAGCACGGCGGCGAGCATACGCAGCATCCATCGGCGCACCATCAGGGCCGTTCAGTTCAAACATCAGGCCGTTGGACAGGTTCGAATTATGCGGGATTGCCAGCACTTTGCCGCCAGTCGTCCGTTCATAGCCATCCATGTAGTCCCACAATTGGGTGACCTTGCTATCAAGCCCCGGGAACGGCAGAACTTTTGACGTGCGGCCAATCCCGTCACGAAATACCACTACCCGGTGGAGGTTATTGCCGCCCGGCTGCAGCGTATATTCAAACCCTGCCAGCGCAGTGAACTTGCCCGGCTCGTAATAACGATCAAGCGTCTCCAACTGCGCGTTCCAGATCTTCATGGTATTTTCATTGCGCCGCGCCGGATCCAGCATGGCCGGGGGCAAAGTGCCGGCCCCTGCTGCCGCAATTAGTTCGGACGTGGCCTTAACCGATTGTTCGGGCGATTCATGCATCATGTCGTACCAGCGCCGCAGGGTCTTGTCGCGGATCATGAAACGTGGTGCATCATACATCCGCCGGGTCAGACCCAGGCCGTCACTATGGTCGGCAATCACCAGAAAATCGAGCGGGCGGGCCAGTTTGGCCTTCATTCCGGTTGTCGCGGTAACTTCTTCCCCGCGGGCAAATTTCAGCGCATCGGCCGGGCCTAGCCGAACCCCGAAACCGAAGGCATCGATTGAATTATCGGTATGAAGGTGCGTATCACCAAACAAGGGCCGTTCGGGATATTTGCTCAGCGCAACCTTCTGTTCCGCAGCCGAAATATCCGCCGGATCGATCAGCTTGGGCTGGGATAACCACCACCAACTTGCCCCCAGCACGGTAGCAATTGCCGCTGCCGACACGAATTTACCTGTCCGCCCCATAACATGATCCCCCTATCCGCCCTCATGCCGCCGCTTATGCGGTGTGCGTTTGAAGGATGCGCCCAAGACCAGCGCTTCGTCAAGCGATCAGGCAGGCGCTTTCTTGACCAGAGCCGAGCGCAGACACTGGCACACTGTTTCGCCGCGCTGATTGATCAATTGATGGCTGAAAGTGACAATCCCGGCTGCGGGCCGTGACCTCGAAGCACGCAGTTCGGTCACTTCACTGACGGCATGCAGCGTATCGCCGATAAACACCGGATGCGGCATGGTGACCTTGTCATAACCCAAATTGGCGACCAGCGTGCCCAGTGTTGTATCGCCGACCGACAAGCCCACCATCAGCGCAAAGGTGAAAGTGCCGTTGACCAGAATCTGGCCAAATTCACTGGCCTTGGCAGCTTCCAGATCGAGATGCAGTGGCTGCGGATTGTGAGTCATGGTGGAAAACAGCAGATTGTCCGTCTCGGTCACAGTCCGGCGGATTTCATGGATGATCTTCTCGCCGATCTGCCACTGGTCAAAATACCGCCCTGCCATCACTCCTGTCCCCCGCGCTGCTTGTGTAATCGGATGATCATGCCTGTAACTCTTGCGCGTTCCCGGACCCCAAGTCGAGGGGCTCGGGCAGTTTGTTCCACTTGATTGCAACTGAAACCAGGTTCAGAGCGTTGGACCTGTATGACAAAGAAGATTTCTGAAAAAATGCCTGCCAATCTCATGCTCGATCGAACACCAATACGCGCCGCTTACCGGCAAGAAGAAAGTGACTGTATCAGCCAGCGCCTGCAGCAGGCGGGCCCGGCATCGGCCGTGCATGATCAATCCGCCCAGCTGGCTACACGCCTGATAACCGGTGCCCGGGCGCGCAAAGCAAGTGGGCTGGATGCATTTCTGCAGGCCTATGGCCTAGCCACTGAAGAAGGCGTGGCACTGATGTGTCTGGCAGAGGCGCTGCTGCGCGTGCCCGATAACGCCACTGCCGATGCGCTGATCCGCGACAAGCTCGGCGATATCGACTGGGGCGAACATCTGGGCGATAGCTCGTCCACTTTCGTCAATGCAGCGACATTTTCGCTGATGCTGACTGGCGAAGTGCTGGAGCGGCCTGAGCTGCACCAGCGCGGCATGGGCGCGACGCTGAAGCGCACCGTTGGCAGGCTGGGTGAGCCGGTAATCCGGCAGGCAACCTTGCAGGCCATGCGCATTCTGGGTGGGCAATTCGTCTTTGGCCGCACCATAGATGAAGCGCTCAAACGCGCCAAGCCTGAACGGGCACGCGGCCTGACGCACAGCTTTGATATGCTGGGCGAAGCAGCAATGACCTTCGCCGATGCCGAACGGTACCGAATGAGCTATGATGCAGCAATCATCCGCCTCGCACGCGAAGCCGCAGGCGGAGTTGGCGGATCACCGGGCATTTCGGTCAAGCTGTCAGCGCTCTTTCCCAAATATGGCTTTCTGCATGCGGCTGCGGCCAAGGCTGCACTGGTACCGATCCTAAAAGGGCTGGCAATCAAAGCACGCGATGCGGACATGCATTTCACTGTCGATGCAGAAGAAGCTGAGCGGCTCGAAGTATCGATGGATATCATCGAAACGCTGGTCAGCGACGATACGCTTTTCCTCAAGGCCGATGGCAGCAGCTGGGGGGGCTTCGGGCTGGCAGTGCAAGCCTATCAGAAGCGCGGCGCGGCGCTGTGCGACTGGGCGGCCAAGCTGGCACGGCGCCACGGGCGGCGGCTAATGGTACGGCTCGTAAAGGGTGCATATTGGGATACCGAAATCAAACTCAGCCAGGTTGGTGGTTTCAGCGATTATCCGGTTTTCACGCGCAAGCTGGCGACCGATGTATCCTATCTCGCCTGCGCGTCCCGCCTGCTCGAAGCAAACGACGTGATCTATCCCGCCTTTGCCACGCATAATGCCTATACAGTGGCCGCGATCAAGATGATGGCCAAGGCGATTTCAGGCGATTTGGCGATGGAATTCCAACGCCTCCACGGCATGGGCGAAGATGTCTATACCGAGCTTGCCGCGATTGAGGGCAACCGGAAAACGCCGGTCAGAATCTATGCCCCGGTTGGCGGGCATAAGGACCTGCTGGCCTATCTTGTCCGACGCCTGCTCGAAAACGGGGCCAATTCCAGCTTCGTCAACCGGATGGGCGATGCCGATGTCCCGGTCAGCGACCTGGTCAGCGACCCGGTCGCTGAACTGGCTGCAACCGAACCCAAGCGCAATCCTGCAATCCCGCTGCCCGCTGATATCTTCCCTGGCCGGATCAATAGCGCCGGGATTGATCTGGCCGACCCGCTGGTGCGCGAACCGCTGATCGACCGGCTCGCGGCGCTGGAGTCAAAGCACTGGCATGCGGAACCGACTTTCCGGTCCGCCGCGCCGGGCGAAGTGGCCCCAATCAACGCGCCGCAGGACCTTTTCCACGAAGTGGGGACCCGCCGCGATGCACTGCCTGAAGAAGTTGATGACGCTATCAGCCGTGCTGCTGCAATCCAGCCCGGCTGGAACGCTCTGGGCGGGGAAAAGCGCGCACTGCTGCTCGAAGCTGCTGCTGATGCCTTTGAAGCGCATAGCGATGAGTTCCTTTCGCTCTGCCGACGCGAAGCGGGCAAGACGCTGGTCGACGGTGTACTTGAGCTGCGCGAAGCGGTCGACTTTCTGCGGTACTATGCCAGCGAAGCGCGGCGGCTGTTCGCTGGGCCGACGATCCTTCCCGGACCAACCGGAGAGGAAAACCGCTTGTCATTGGCGGGGCGCGGGGTGTTTGCCACGATCAGCCCGTGGAACTTCCCGCTGGCGATTTTCATCGGGCCTGCCGCAGCCGCGCTCGCCGCAGGCAATAGTGTGGTCGCAAAGCCTGCCGAGCAGACACCGCTGATCGCCGCTTTTGCTGTTCGGCTGTGCCACGAAGCGGGCATCCCCGAAGATGTGTTCCAGCTATTGCCCGGCGCGGGCGATGTTGGCGCGATGATCACCTCTGACCCGCGCCTTGCCGGAGTAGCCTTTACCGGTTCGACCGATACGGCACGGGCAATCAACCGTGCGCTGGCGGCGCGCGAAGGCCCGATCGCAACATTCATTGCAGAAACTGGCGGACAAAATGCGATGATCGTCGACAGTTCAGCGCTGCCCGAACAAGTCACCCGCGATGTTGTCGCCAGTGCGTTCCAGAGTGCAGGCCAGCGCTGTTCAGCGCTGCGCATGCTATATCTACAAGACGATATTGCTGACGAAATGCTGACCATGATCCGGGGCGCGTTTGAAGCGCTGGACATAGGCGATCCGGCCCTTCTGGCAACCGATGTCGGGCCGGTGATCGATCCGGATGCCAAGGCCGCACTTGATCGCCATGTAGCGCGGCGCAAAAAGGCCGGCCATGCGGTGTGGCAGCGCAAATTGCCCAGAGGGGCAAGCAAGGGCTGCTTTGTCGCCCCCACGATCATGGAGCTTGGCTCAATCCTCGATCTGAAGCGCGAAAATTTCGGGCCAGTGCTACATGTCGCGCGCTTTCGCGCTGATCAGTTGGAGCATGTGGTCGATGATATCAACGCCACAGGCTACGGGCTTACCCTGGGCCTGCACAGCCGCATTGCAGCGACCCGGCGGCTGGTTGAAGCGCGTGCCAAGGTGGGCAATTTCTACGTTAATCGCAATCAGATCGGGGCAGTGGTGGAAAGCCAGCCATTTGGCGGCGAGGGCCAGTCCGGCACCGGGCCCAAAGCGGGGGGGGCGCATTATGTCGCACGTTTTGCAACCGAGCGGGTAGTGTGCATCGACACCACGGCGGCTGGAGGCAATGCCAGCTTGCTGGCGAGCTAGCGCCGCTTCGATGTGGCAATCCCGCTGGACAGAAGCGCATCGATAGTGGGCAGGATGACGCCGACTGGGCGGCTTTCATCCCACACGCCAAAGCGCAGTCCAAGGAACACGTTCATCCCCATAATTGCCCAAGCGCGCACCTGATTGTCGCCCGGGGAAATGAGGCCAGCCGCGACGCCTTCATCCAACCGCGCCCCAATCCGGTCGGCTGTGCCTTCATAATGCGCGCGGTAACTGGCTGGTGCTGCAAATTCCGCTTCGTCGATGATCCGGTAGATTTCCTTGTGCTGGCGTGCAAAGCGCAGGAAGGCGGCCAGGGCCTCACGCTCCCGGTCCACCCCGCTGCTGCCCGGCGTGATACCAGCCGCAGCGGCAGCAGCGACTGATGCGCTCATATCGCGAACCAGCGCTTTGAAGATCGAATCCTTGCTGTCGAAATACGTGTAGAACGTACCCAGTGCGGTCCCTGCACGGCGCGTTATTCCGCTGATTGAGGCGTCGTGGAACCCGCTCTCTCCAAACTCCATCGCGGCAGCGTCGAGCAGCTTGCGCATCGTCGCCTTGCCGCGCGCAGTGCGCGGTTCCTTGCCCGGACTGGCGGCGCTGCCCCGCTCTGCGGCCTCGGATTTGTCGATTGTTGCCATCTCGACACGCCAAATAGGTCACAATTAACAAATTGGCAATCTTAAGTTGAAAGTTGGTTCATGTTTCAATAAAGACCGGTCAGTGAAGGCGCGCAGCTAAGTCGCGTCGGGAGGAGAGAAGCCATGAGATACCGCATTCCCAGGATCAGTAATTTCGCCCTGATCGTAACGCTTGCGGCCTGTGCCTGCGCCGTTCCGGCCGCTGCGCAGGACCAGCCAAAGGCGCCAGAACAGACCGCCAATCCAGATGATGCGGGCGAAGGCATGATCATTGTCACAGCGCGCCGCAGAGAAGAAAATCTCGTCAATGTACCGATTGCAGTGACTGCCTATAGCGGCGCGTCGTTACAGCAGGCTGGCGCGCTCGATATCACCGATATCAGCCAGACCACGCCCAACACCACGCTTGAGGCAAGCCGCGGCACCAATTCGACCCTCACCGCCTTCATTCGCGGCGTCGGCCAGCAGGATCCGGTCTCCGGCTTTGAACAAGGCGTCGGGATCTATCTTGACGATGTCTATCTCAACCGTCCGCAGGCCGCTGTCCTCGATATCTACGATGTTGAGCGGATCGAGGTACTGCGCGGCCCGCAGGGCACGCTGTATGGCCGCAACACGGTAGGCGGCGCCGTCAAATATGTCACTCGCCCGCTGCCGCAGGACCCATCGCTGCGGGTCAAGGCCACTTACGGCACTGACAATCAGATTGATGGAGTGATCACCGCTTCAGCCCCGCTCGGGCAAATCGTTCGCGTGGGCGGTGCAGTCGCGCGCCTGACCCGTGATGGGTTCGGCAAAAATCTTACCAACGGGCTCGATAATTACAACAAGGATGTCTGGGCCGCACGCGGCACAGTGGAAGTCGGCGGTTACGGCCAGCCTGTGCTAATCCGTATTTCAGGCGACTACACCAGGGACAAGAGCAATCCGCGCGGGGGACACCGGCTGATCCCCGGCCTTGCCTCCGGTGCTCCAGTGCTCAGCAATGTCTATGACACGCGCGGCGGGCTGAATGATCCTTTGCAAGATGTCGAGGCATACGGCCTCGCGATGAATATCACGGTCGATTTCTCGGATGCACTGACGCTACGATCGATCAGCGCGTGGCGCAAGGATGCGACAGCTACACCGATTGACTTTGATGCCTTGCCAGCGGTCGACCTCGACGTACCGGGCATCTACCGCAACGAGCAGATCAGTCAGGAACTGCAGCTGATGTATGACAAGGGGCCAGTGTCAGCATTGCTGGGCGCTTATTATCTTGATGCCAAGGCGGACACTTTGTTTGATGTGCGCCTGTTCACAACCTTCAACGGCTTTACCGCCTTTACCGAAGCGGATGTCGATACCAAGACTTACGCCATTTTCGCGGATTCGACCTTCGACTTCACTGACCAGCTGAGCCTGTCGCTTGGCGGCCGGTATACTTGGGACACGCGCGAGGCAAAAATCCTGCGGCAGAATTATTTGGGCGGGGGATCACCTGTGTTCGGCGGCCTCGGGGTTCCCTTTGGCGGACCGAGCACGAATTTCAACGGCAGCCGCACCTTCAAGAAGTTCACCCCGCGCGTGTCGCTCAGCTTCAAGCCAACGCCTGAACACAATCTCTACGCCAGCTTCTCGCAAGGCTTCAAGGGCGGCGGGTTTGACCCCCGCGGTGTGGGCGTCAATGCGCCCGATCTCAACAATGACGGGACGGTAAGCAATGACGAAGTCGCTTCATTCCTGAGCTTCCGGCCCGAAAAGGTCGACAGCTATGAAGTCGGCTATAAGGGCAATCTGCTTGACGGTGCCCTCTATGTTGCGCTGGCAGGCTTCTATGCCAATTACACCGACGTACAGATCCCCGGATCGGTCGCCTGTAATGTGGGCGGGATCGCAACTTTCTGCGGGGTGGTGTCCAATGCCGGAAAGGCCGAATTCAAGGGGCTTGAGCTTGAAACCAATGCCCGGCTCGGGCGCGACATGCTTACTGACGGCGACCGGCTGAGTTTGAGCGGTTCGCTGGGCTATATCGATGCCACCTACAAGAAGTACATCACCAATATCGGCGGCGTACCGACCGATGTTGCGGCCTTCCGCCAGGTGCAAAATACGCCGCGCTGGACCGCCAGCGGGACGCTTGCCTATTCGACTCCACTTGGGGCGGGTGATCTCGATTTCACCGCCACGGCTTCTTACCGGTCCAAGACTTATCAGTTCGAAGTGCCTAACCCCTATATCGATCAGAAAGGCTATGCCCTGTTTGATGCCAATCTGGTCTATACCGCGCCCGGCAAACGCTGGAGTCTGGGCATTCATGGACGCAACCTCACCAACGAGCAGTATAAGACCTCTGGCTATACTTTCGTGGTGGCGGACCCGACCACTGGCGCCATTCCGCTGGCGGCAAATGGCTATCCGATATCGGCGCTCGGAACAGAAGGGACCCTGACCGCCTTTTACGGCAACCCCCGTCAGGTGTTTGTCACAGGGACAGTCAAGTTCTGAGCAAACCAGTATAACTGCAGCCGAATTTCCGGTTCAGTTGGCAGTGCAAAGTTGATAGGAGGCGGACAATGACCCGTCTCCTGTCGATAATCCTCTTCGCCTGTTCGCTACTCTGGTCGCTGCCCGCTTCGGCAGCAGTGGTGATAACTTTTCACAGCTTCAATGGGTCGGTCTTTTTCGGGCGCTACCCGCATACCTTTGTCTCGCTCGACGGGACGCTGGATGGCACGGGCAAGAAAGTGCACGAGAACTATGGCTTCACTGCCAAGACGGTTTCGCCAGCAATCCTGGTCGGACCCGTGCAAGGTGAAATTATCACCGAAAAGGAAAAATACCTCAAGAGCACCAATAACCACTTTTCGATCAAGATCAGCGACGCCCAATATGAGGAGGTTGAGGCAGAGATGCGCAAATGGCGTGATGCTCCGGGTAAATCCTATTCGCTAAGTGACCACAATTGCATCCATTTCGTGGGCAGGATTGCCGAGATCGTCGGACTCAAAGTCGATTTTCCCGAGAACATGCTGCGCAAGCCCAAGAAGTGGCTCAACCATATCGAATTCCTCAACCCGCAGCTTCACGCCAAGCCGGTCAATTAGCCGCGCGCCAAGAATTGGGAAAACAGCAAGGTTGCCCTTGCCCGTATCGCGAGCTTGGTCAATCACTCTGCCATGGCGATTCTCAGCGATAAATGGATCCGGACGCAGGCCCGGGAAAAGGGCATGATCGAACCGTTCGTGGAAGCGCAGCGGCGCGATGGCTGCATATCCTACGGCCTCAGTTCCTACGGTTATGACGCGCGGGTTGCGCCCGAATTCAAGATTTTCACCAACGTCGATTCCAGCGTGGTCGACCCCAAGAACTTTGACCCGAAGAGCTTCGTCGACCGCGAAACCGATGTGTGCATCATTCCGCCCAACAGCTTTGCACTGGCGCGCACAGTCGAATATTTCCGCGTCCCGGAAGACGTGCTGGTCATCTGCCTCGGCAAATCGACCTATGCGCGCTGCGGGATTATCGTCAATGTCACGCCGCTGGAACCCGGCTGGGAAGGTCATGTGACACTGGAATTTTCCAACACCACTCCGCTGCCAGCGAAGGTTTACGCCAACGAAGGTGCATGCCAGTTCCTGTTCCTGCAAGGCAATGAACGCTGCGAAACCAGCTATGCCGATCGGGCAGGCAAATATATGGGCCAGCGCGGCGTAACGCTGCCCAAACTTTAGCCGCAAGCGCTGGCCCGGCAAGCGGCTGTGACGCGGGGTCTTTGACAACCGGTAAATCCTCGCGCATCTCCTGAACCACATTGGGAGACAGGATTATGGGTAAAGCAGGCCGAGAATTTGATATCATCGTCTACGGCGCCACCGGCTATACCGGCAGGCTGGTGGCCGAATATCTGGCGCAGCATTATGGCCCGCGGGACGATGGCCCCAAATGGGCGATGGCTGGCCGCAGCGCTGACAAGTTGGCAGAAGTGCGCAGCCTGATCGGTGCGCCCGCCGATACACCGCTGGTCGTTGCAGATGCAGCAGACCCGGCCAGTCTCGAAGCGATGTGCAAGCGCGCCAGCGTGGTTCTAACCACAGTTGGCCCATACCAGCTCTATGGCAACGAACTGGTCGATACCTGCGCGCGCGTGGGCACCGATTACGCGGATCTGTGCGGGGAACCGGCATGGATGCGGCAAATGATCGACGTAAATGAAGCGGCCGCCAAGAACAGTGGCGCGCGGATCTGCTT
Organism: Erythrobacteraceae bacterium; assembly: GCA_024642545.1. GTDB lineage: Bacteria > Pseudomonadota > Alphaproteobacteria > Sphingomonadales > Sphingomonadaceae > Allopontixanthobacter. The sequence goes on along the minus strand of JAHEAW010000001.1, from coordinate 8,484 downwards.
TTCGTCTGGCTTCGATTCGATCCCGTTTGATCTGGGCGTGCTGATGCTGGAACAAGAAGCGGTTAAACGCTTCGGAAAGCCCGCTCCGCGGGTCAAGGGCCGCGTGCGCAAGATGCAAGGCACGTTTTCCGGCGGAACCGCTGCCAGTTTGAAAGCCACGATGAAGGCCGCAGCCAAGAACCCCAAGCTGATTGGCTTGCTGCAGGACCCGTTTGCCCTGACACCAGGCTTTTCCGGCCCCGGCCAGCCATTGGGGCTGGTGCCTGAATATGATTCTTCGCTGGAAAGCTGGGCGGCCCCGTTCATCATGGCGACGATCAACACCAAGAATGTCCACCGCACCAATTTTCTGCGCGGGCACCCCTATGGCGAAGATTTCCGCTATGATGAAATGATGCTCACCGGGCTTGGGGATATGGGCAAGCAGGCCGCCAGCGCGGTTGCTTCGATGCTGAAAGCACCATTTGGCGATGGCGGACCCAAGCCGGGCGAAGGCCCAAGCAAGGAAGAGCGCGAGAACGGCTTTTACGATGTGTTGTTCATTGGCGAGATGCCAGGCGGCGAAACCATTCGCTACAGCGTCAAGGGCAAGTATGATCCGGGCTATGGATCAACAAGTCGGATGCTGTCCGAAACCGGGATGGCACTACTGGCCAGCGATGCGCCGGGCGGGATTGGTACGCCCGGATCCTTCCTTGGTGAAGATCTGGTCAAACGGCTGGAAGAACACGCCGATCTGACCTTCGCGGTCGAGGATTGATTGGCGCAGCGCAGCGCGCGGCGGTCAGAAATTCAGCCGCGCGCTGATCCGGATGTCGCGACCCGAAAGCGGGGCATAGTCTTTGAGGAAAGAGGCTGCGCGCCTGGCGTTTGCATTGAAGATATTATTCGCTGACAGCACAAAGCTGAGCGGGCGTTCGCCGCCCCAGGGACGGATCGTCGCTTCGGCATTGACCAGAGTAAAGCCTGCCGTGGTTGTTTCATTCGTCGCCACCCGATTCTGCGCGAAGGTCCGTTCCACCTCGCCGCGCAGATCCACATTGGGCGTCTTCACCGAAAGACCGCCCAATACGCGCAGCGGCGGGATCCGCGGTGCCGGACCAGCAGTCACGATTGTCGCATGGGTATAATCGGCCAGCGCATCCGCTTCTATTTTGGCTGAGCCGATTTGAGCAAGGTCGGCCGTGCCCTGAACCTCAAACCCGTAATATCGCGCCGGAGCCTGTTTGGCCTGATACACCGGCAGGCCATCAATTATCGCACCGGTCCGGTCTTCATAGATAAAATCGGTGAACCATGTGTGATAAGCCGAAGCCTCAAGCGTGTAGCCATCCCCGCCGCCATGCAGAATCACTTCGGCACTGCGCGCTTTTTCGGTCGTAAAATTGGGATCGCCGATTTCATATGCCTCGGTTCCGCCGTGCGGGCCGAAGGCGAACAACTCCTCTGCCGCTGGCGCGCGCTCGGTCCGCGATAGATTGACCCCGAGACTCCACACGCCGCCGAAGCGGTAAAGCGCGCCGATCGATCCGGAAACCGTATCAAACCGGCGGCTGCCGTTGAAGAACTGGGTTTGGCCAGCAGCTGGATCGGCCTGCAGATTACTGCGTTCAAGGCGCGCACCGGCCTCGATCTTGAAAGTGTCGAAGTCCAGCTGCTGGACAGTAAACAGGCCAAGCTGCGTGGTGCTGTTACGCGGCAAAAACGCTTCGCTGCCAACCACATTGAAGTCTCTGGCAGAATATTGCCCGCCAAACGCGCCGGACCAGGCACCCTGCTTTTGCTGAGTCAGCTCAAGCCGTCCTTCCTGACCCTTATTGTAGAAGGCCGTCCCAACTGAACCGCTCGGCCCGAGTTCGAAATGGCGATAATTGGCGTAGCCATAGCGAAAACTGATTTTATCGAGGAAGCCGCTCTCCGGGTCAATTTCCGCCCGCGCATCCAGCCGGTTTTGCAGCAGGCTGAGCGTTGGAGCATCCTGCGTTTCGCCCGGCTGGGTGGCGAACCGGATCGGCACGCCATAAGTGCTGTCATAATGGCTATAGGCGATGCCCAGGCTACCGCCTTCAGTGACATAGCCAAGCCCTGCCCCCGCTGTCCAGGTCTTGCTGGCGGTATTGGGCAAAGTGCCCGCGATCGCTGCATTCTGTCCAAATAGCGGTTCGCCGCCCTGAGCCGCGGGCAACGCAGCGGAAGCCAGCGCCTGAGCGCGCAGCAGCGGCGTCAACGCATAACCGCCAATCTTGATATCGTCTGTTTGCATGAAGCTGCCATCAGCATGCGCCACCCAATGCGGCCCGAGCGGCACGTCAATCGAGGCCGATGCTGACCGTTCCTTGGCCGCCGAACCATAACCCAGGATTGCGCCAATATGCGCTGGCTCATCCGGTACTGCAGATGGAATCCGGTGGTCGATAACATTGACCACACCGCCCACCGCTGAGGTGCCATAGAGCAGCGCTTGCGGTCCGCGCAGGACTTCAATTCGTTCTGCAAGCAGCGGGTTAACCACGGCGGCATGATCGACCGATGTGTTGGACACATCGATTGAACCAATCCCGTCGGTCAGCAGCAGGACCCGTTCGCCCTGCAGGCCGCGCAGGACTGGGCGCGAGGCGCTGGGGCCAAATGACGTCGCCGATACGCCGGGCACATGGGCTAGCGTTTCACCAATCGACGGGCGTGTCGATTCGGTCAAATCCGTCCCGGCCAGCACGCCGACGCCCGACAGTGTATCCTGCCGCTTTGTCTGGAGCAGTCCGCTGACCACAATCTCGCTTGATCCACCGCTCTGATTCGCATGATACTGCCCGGCCGTCGACGCGGGGGATTGAGCGGGGCTGGGCGGCTGGTCCGCCGGTGCTTGATCAGAACGTGGCCGATCAGTGCGGGTCTGGGCATCCTGCGCCGCAGCCGAAACCGGGATCAGCATAGCTGCCAACGCAAGAAAAGAGGATGAAATGCCGCCGCTGCGACCAATATAACGATACAACATATCGTCCATCTAATGGGAAACTTTCGCAGCGCAACCGGAATTTTTCGCAGCGCAGCAATTTTCGATGAACGGCATCTGACACGCCGCTGGCCACGCCAGTTTCTGGAGAAAACTGGCCTTTCCCCTAGCCGGGGAAATCGTCCAATACATGGGAAACTGGAGCGGGCGAGGCGATTCGAACGCCCGACCCCAACCTTGGCAATTCGATCTGGGCATTTTCGCCAGCGCCGCCAATTCCGCGCCATAACGCGAAATTATACGCAGTATCAATAGCTTATATTGACCCCCGAGTCGCCGGGGCT
>JAHEAW010000001.1:0-5177 GCA_024642545.1 Erythrobacteraceae bacterium | reverse complement strand
GCTACAAAGCCGCAATCGAAGAAATAACTCCCCACGTCTCCTAAGACGACAGCCCGGTATCCCTAGCGGAAACCCCGGGGCCCGGCCCCAAGGCCGATAAATCGCTAAAGTCTTGGGAATAATGGAGCGGGCGAGGCGATTCGAACGCCCGACCCCAACCTTGGCAAGGTTGTGCTCTACCCCTGAGCTACGCCCGCTCACAAGCGCTCCCCGGACCCTGGGGCCCGGTGGGGAAGCGGGCAACTAGCAGCGCAACCAACGCCCCGCAAGCTTAAAATCGTCTGCGCATTTCGCCCTTCACATTGCGCATAAAAAGCCCACATTGGGTTTTCCGCCGCGCAATGGAAAATGGGAGCAAGTCTTGGCGAGTATGGGCCTGAGCATCGACGAACAGAAGGCCGTCGAGCGATTCAAGAAAGATATTGTCGAACCATCGATGACCAAACTGGTAGTGCTCGATTTCTGGGCCGAATGGTGCGGGCCGTGCAAGGCATTGACCCCGGTGCTGGAAAAGGTTGCCGTCGATTATGCGGACCGGGGCGTGGTGCTGGCCAAGGTCAATGTCGATGAGGAACAGTTCATTGCAGCGCAATTTCAGGTCCGCTCGATCCCCACTGTCTATGCCATGTTTCAAGGCCAGCCGGTTGCCGACCTGACGCAGGCCCGCACCGAAAGTCAGCTTGGCCAAATGCTCGACCAATTGCTGGAAAAACTACCGGTCGAGGCAGGTTCTGCCGAAGCGCAGGCGCAGCCTGATGTTGCCCAGTTCGTTACCATGGCGGAGGAAGTTCTGGCTGAAGGCGATGCGGCGCGGGCACTGGGGATTTTTGGTCAGGTAGCAGAAATGGCGCCCGATAATGCAGCCGCCCATGCTGGGTTGATCCGCGCCCTGGTCGCGGTGGGCCAGCCACAAGAGGCGCGAGTTGTGCTAGATGCACTTGAACCAGCGCTGAAGGATGATCCGCTCATACAAGCTGCCGCCAGCGCGCTCGAGCTTGCCAGTACCAAGGTTGACGAAGGCGAGTTGCAGGCACTCCGCAGCGCCGCAGCGGAAAATCCCGGCGATATGGATGCAGGCCTGGCTTTCGCCGAAGCGGCCTATGCGGCGAACCTGCGCGACGAAGCGGCCGAAACTTTACTGCGCATGATCAACGATGACCGTGACTGGAATGACGGTGCGGCCAAAGCAAAGTTGCTGCAGATATTCGAAGCTGTCGGTCTGGAAGATCCGTGGGTCGTAGCCACCCGGCGGCAGTTGTCCAGGATCCTGTTCGGCTGATGGCCACGCGTCTTTCGATCTTTCCGCTGGCCGGCACTATCTTGCTGCCCGGGCTACAATTGCCGCTCCATCTGTTCGAGCCGCGTTATCGCGCTTTGGCCAAGGATGCGCTCGCGCGTGACCGGCGGATCGCCATGATCCAGCCGCAACGCCCGGTCGAAGGGGCACCGCTGTTCGAAATTGGCTGCGTTGGCCGGATTGGCGAGTTCGAAGCGCTCGATGATGGGCGTTTCAATCTGATCCTGCATGGAGAACAGCGCTTTCGCGTCTTGCGCGAGCTCGATGTCACTACCGCTTTCCGGCAAGTCGAAGCTGAACTGATCGAAGACGATGAGCATGAAGTGTTGAGCAGTATCGAACGCGCCAGCTTCGAGCGGGAAGCCAAGCGGTTTGCCGATGCGCAGGGATACAGCGTCGATTGGGAATCGGTCGAACGGCTTGACGATATGTCGCTTATCAATGGCGTATCGCAAATCGCTCCGTTTGACCCGGCGGCCAAACAGGGCTTGCTGGAGGCCGATGATCTGGCCAGCCGCTGCGAATTGCTGGTGCAACTGATGCATTTCTTCGGCCGCCGAGACGGCGACGATGAGCGAGTTACCCTGCAGTAAAGCTACAGGCCGAAGGTTCCGCGCAGGCCGTTGATTACAAATTGCGCCGCCAGAGCGGCCAGAACTACGCCCAGAAGGCGCGTCAGCACCGCTTCAAATTGCGATCCAAACAACCGCATGAGCGGCCCGGCGGCGAGCAGTGCGAGCAAAGTGAGGATCATCACGGCTGCCAAGGCGGCAAGGATCACGAAAGTCTGCTCAATCCCTTCTGCCCGCGCCATCAGGAGCATGATTGACGCGATCCCGCCCGGCCCGGCCAACATCGGCATCGCCATGGGAAAGACCGATACATCTTCCACATCGGGCGTACCCATGATCTTTTCCGCCCGCTCCTCACGCCGCTGGGTGCGCCGTTCAAACACCATTTCCAGCGCGATCAGGAACAGCATGATACCGCCTGCGATCCGGAAGGCATCAAGTTCAATATGCAGGGCAGCCAGTACATCTTCGCCCAGCACAGCAAAAAACAGCAGGATACAGCTGGCAATAATGGTCGCGCGGATTGCCATGCTGCGCCGCTGCGCAGCGTTGGCATGGGCAGTAAGCCCGGCATAAATCGGTGCGCAACCGGGCGGATCGATGATCACGAACAGGGTCACAAAGGCAGACAGAAACAATTCAAGCATATCAGCGGCCTTGCGGCGGAATGGAAACATGCGCAACCTGCTTCAGCGCGCCATCGGCCAGCATCCACACGGAAAAGCTGCGCGTCCCCTCACCTGCACCCTCGCCCGAACCCTCATCGGCATAAGCAAAGGTCCATTGCAGCGTGCCATCGCTTGAACGCTGCACATCAGATGCTGCATCAGCCGGTGCAGCGCCTTTCGCACAGTCCGCAACTTTGGCGTCGATAATATCTGGCTCAGCCTCAGGGGTCTTGGTCGCCCAGCCAAAGTCGAACAGATAGCGATATTCCCCTTTCTTCTGTCGCTGCCAGACAGTGAAACCTACTCCAACCGGGCCATTATCCGGATACGCAAAGCCCAGGCGTGTCACTGCAAGCGAGCCATCGCAGCTCGACCACAAGGCGTGCGGGTTCCACGTCACTGACTTTGCCGGGTTGGCCTGTTGCTTGAGCCACGGCTTGGCCTCGAACGCTCCGGACTGCCCGAAAATCAGCGCCCCATCGGCCGCGTAATCTGAAAATGCCGTCCACTGCCCCTTGTCCTGCGCCGCGCGGGCAAAGGCGAGTTCAGTGGCGATCACCTGACCCGGATTGGCGACCGGCTTCAGCGACCGCAAAAATCGGTCCCGCCCGCCGCCTGTATCGCTAACGCAACCGGTGCATAAAGCCGCCAGCAGGGGGATTAGCGGCAGTTTCTTCATACCGCGTCCTTTGCCAGATCAATCCCGGCATTACGGTGCGCAGCGACCAGAGTGTTGCGCAGCAGCACCGCGATCGTCATCGGCCCGACTCCGCCAGGCACTGGTGTTATAGCCCCGGCAACGTCACTTGCTCCCGCGAAATCGACATCACCCACCAGCCGCGTCTTGCCCGCCTCGTTAGACGGCACCCGGTTGATCCCAACATCGATTACGGTAGCACCGGGCTTGAGCCAGTCCGCCTTAACCATCTCAGCACGGCCAACAGCGGCCACCACAACATCGGCGCGGCGCACAACTGCAGGCAAATCTTTGGTTCGGCTATGGGCAATTGTCACAGTTGCGTTGGCATCCAGCAACAATTGCGCCATCGGCTTACCGACAATGTTGGATCGGCCAATGACCACTGCTTCCAGCCCAGAAAGGTCGCCCAGACGGCTGGTCAGCAGCATCATGCAGCCTAGCGGTGTACAAGGGACAAAGCCATCTTGCCCCACCGCCAGCCGCCCTGCGTTGATGACGTGAAAGCCGTCCACATCCTTGTCCGGTGAAATGGCAGAGATGACCTGCTGTTCGTCAAGCTGCGCAGGCAGCGGCAGTTGCACAAGGATTCCGTCAACTGCCGGGTCCTGATTGAGCTGTTCCACCAGCGCCAGCAATGCCCCTCCCGAAACATCGTCCGGCAGGCGATGCTCGAAGCTGGCCATATTGGCCGCCAGCGTGGCCTTGCCCTTGGACCGGACATAGACCTGACTGGCCGGATCATCCCCCACCAGCACCACGGCGAGGCCAGCCTTGCGGCCCGCCTTGCGCTCAAATTCAGCCGCAATCGTGCCGACTTTTTCACGCAAAGTCAGCGCAAAGGCTTTTCCGTCGATCTGTTCTGCGGTCATATCCCGTATGCTGCCCAAACCATCAGCCGCATGGCAACTTGCAGCCCCAGAATCAGCACCAACGGCGAAAAGTCGATTGCACCGGTCGCGGGCAAGATCCGGCGGATCGGGTTTAGCACAGGTTCGAGCAGTGAATTGATCGAATTGTAAATCTGGTGGAGCAACTGATTGCTGGTGTTCACCACATTGAAAGCAAACAGCAAGCCGATTACAAACTGGATAATCACCAGCATCACGATCACATTGATCAGCATTCCGAGAATATCGATGAGCGGGCCCAAGATGGTTTTCCTTTCAGCGTAAACGCAGGTTCAGTCAGCAGGGTGATACAAGACCGCTTGGCAGTGTATCAACCGCATAATACACAGATTATACCGCGCGGATAAGTGTACCGGCCCCGCGCGAGGTAAAGAATTCAAGCAGCATCGCATGCGGCACGCGCCCGTCCAGCACCACTGCGGCTTCGCAGCCTGCCTCCACCGCGTGGATACAGGTTTCTAGTTTGGGGATCATCCCGCCGCTGATCGTGCCGTCGGCTTTCAGTGCCGCAATATCGGGCGGGGTCAGATCGGTGACCAATGCGCCCGATTTATCGAGTACGCCTTTGACATCGGTGAGCAGGAACAGCCGCGCTGCGCCCAGTGCTGCTGCAATCGCGCCCGCCATCGTGTCGGCGTTGATATTATAGGTGTGCCCATCCACCCCGGCACCGATCGGGGCAACCACCGGGATCATCCCGGCCACGCTCACGGTGTCAAGAATGGTCGTATCAACTGCAGATGGTTCCCCGACAAAGCCCAGATCGACCGCGCGTTCAATATTGCTTTCGGGGTCCTTGGTGGTGCGTTTCGCCTTGGCCGCCGTGACCAGGCCGCCGTCCTTGCCCGAAATACCGATGGCCTTGCCGCCCGCCGCCGCAATCCAGCCGACCAGTTCCTTGTTGATCGCGCCCGACAGGACCATTTCCGCTATCTCCGCAGTCTGCTTGTCGGTCACCCGCAGCCCGTCGACAAAGCTGCTTTCAACACCCAACCGCTTCAGCATCGCGCCAATCTGCGGCCCGCCGCCATG
>JAHEAW010000033.1 GCA_024642545.1 Erythrobacteraceae bacterium | reverse complement strand
TCTGCAAGGCCTTGTCGGTTTCTCTGATGAAGGTGGCCCGCTTCAAAGCACGCTTGCAACAATCAGTTCTGTTTACCCGCTGGCAAGCGATGCTGGCGGAGGCACACTGACGGTAAGCTCTTCGGCGCATACTTCAGCTCAAGCGATAATGCTCCCAGAAGCGGCCTCGGCCTGGGAAGACGGCGGCTTTGGCGGGGCCACCGGTCAAAGTCGCAGCCGTAGTAACCAGGTGGACACCGGGCCGACGGCGCTGCGATATTATGATCTCGACCGTGATTTTCAGCCGGGCGTTCAGCGCGCCGATGGCCGGGCAAAGTCAGGGCAATCAAGAATCATCGAATTCCCGGGTGCGTTGACAGCCAATGCCGCGCGCGCTTTAGCCAATGCAGCAGCGCAGCGCAGCAACGCGGTTCAAGAAACGCTTGCGTGGCGGCTGGCAGAACTTGACCCATCGATCGCTCCCGGCACCGCCGTGCAGGCTCCATCTATCCCGGGTATTTGGCAGGTAGCAGGTTGGGAGTGGCGCGAACGCGGGGTGGAATTGGAGCTTGTCAGGCTGCCATCTGCTGGCGCCAATACAGCCGCGGGCGACCCGGGAATTTTGCGTGCGCCCCAAGATTACCTGGCAGCACCAACCGTGCTGCGCGCATTTGAGCTTCCCTGGGATGGCCGCGGAAGCAGCGATGCACAAGCGCAGTATACCGCCGTCAGTTCGTTTGGAGATGGCTGGAGCGGGGCGGCCCTGTATATCGAAAATGCCGGTCAACTTGACCCTGTCGGTAGTACCCGGACGCGCAGCGTTACTGGTTCTACATTGACCAGTCTTGCCCCTTCGCGGGCATTTTTGCTGGAGCGCAATGCAACGCTGGCGATCGAACTGGCACCGCAGAGTGCAGAGCTGGTTCAAGCCTCTCCAGCCATGCTTGCAACCGGGGCCAACCGACTGCTGGTGGGTGACGAAGTGGTTCAATTTGCTATCGCTGAGAAGATCAGCCCGACCCAGTGGAAATTGCAAGGACTTTTGCGCGGACGCGGCGGAACCGAAGGGGTCGCGGGGATAGGTCACCCAGCAGGGTCAGCGGCAACGATCATCGACGCCAGCCTGTTTCTGCTCGATCCGGCAAAAGTGTCCAGCGCCGCAACCACGGTGATCGCGGCGATTGGCAGGGGCGATGCCTCGCCAGCATTGGCAACTCTGGAAAACCCGGGCATCGCCAGACGCCCACTTTCGCCAGTTCACCCGCGCCTTGGGACAATGCCTGATGGGGCCATCCAGCTAAGTTGGACCCGGCGCGCCCGCGGTGCCTGGGAATGGCTCGACGGCGTTGATACCCCTCTTGTGGAACAGTCAGAGGCTTACCGGGTCGGCATTGGTCCAATCAACGATCCTCTGGCCATCTGGGAAACGACCACACCTGAATTGCTGATTACGGCACAGTCTCTCGCCAGCCTGGCACCAGGCTCGTATGGCGCTCCGCTCTGGGTCCGCCAGATCGGGAATTACGGTCTCTCGGATGCCCTGTTGCTGGCGGTGCTCAACTGATCACCCGGCTCGTCCGATCACAGGCACTCTTCAAATACATCAAATCACTCAAGGAGTTCAGCCATGTCTGGTCCGATAGAATTCACTTCACATACCGCTCGCTTCAACCTGCCGCTGCTATTCCCCGGGCAAGCGCAGAAGGAATTCTATATCAATGAAGCGCATGCGCTAATCGACCTTCTGGTTCACCCTCTTATTGAGGAAGAAGTGGACGCTCCGCCGATTTCGCCAGGTGAAGGACAATGCTGGCTGGTCAGTCAAACTCCGACTGGGGAATGGATCGGGCACGAAGGGGAAATTGCCGGCTGGGTCGGTGGAGGCTGGCTGTTCCTGCTGCCTCGACACGGCGTCAGGCTGCACGATCGCACTACCGGTCAGATAATATTTTATGCAAATGGGTGGCACAGGGTATCGCCCCCTGTTAGCCCGGCTGGCGGAGGCACCGTGGACGCAGAAGCCCGGGAAACGATCGGGCTGTTGATTGAAGCCCTTAGAAATGCAGGAATTTTTGCTGCACTCTGATGGGAACAAATTTCAACTCGTCGCGTTTTTAGCCCCGATGGGAGTGGTAAAGCGTCAGATTTCACACGAAACAACCACAACCGATGCTTTCTTGCAACAGTTTGGAAGCATTGTCTGCTTGCCAGTGTCCATGGGAAAAGTTAGAAAACCGCCTCTCGGTGGATTTAGTTTTTATAAAAGGGGATTTTCATAATGCGGAAACTCGTCATAGGAATGGCGATGGCCTCCACGGCTCTCGCATCGCCAGCCTTGGCTCGCGATAAGCAGTGGTATGTTGAAGTTGGCGGCGGTCCAATGATCGTTGAAGACCTGAAGTTCGATGTGAACAAGGGTGCTGATAGCTTCTCAACCAACGCTGACACTGGCTATGATTTCGGCGGTATCGTCGGCTATGACTTCGGTGGCTTCCGCCTCGAAGCGGAATCGAGCTATCGGAAGGCTAACCTTAATACTGTTGCGACAGGCAGAAGCGGCGTTCCGGCTCTTCCGTACAACAGCTTTACTGGTAGCGGCACATATCCGGCAAACGGCAGTGCGGACTCATTGTCCTTCATGATGAACGGACTCGTGGATTTCGGTGAAGACGACGGTATCCAAGGTTATGTTGGCGGTGGTGTTGGTGTCGCCCGGACAAACTTGAAGGCAACGGTCGACAGCGCCGGGCCAGGTGTGTTCAGTGATTCGGATAGCGGGTTCGCTTGGCAGGCAATTGCCGGTTTGCGCGCACCGCTGACCAAGCATGTCGATGTCGGCTTGCGGTATCGTTTCTTCAATGCGCCCAGTGTCAACATCGTGGATACGGCGGGCCGTGATCTGCAGACCAAGTTCCGGTCGCACTCGTTGATGGGAACTTTGACCTACAACTTTGGTGGTGAAGCACCTCCGCCGCCACCGCCGCCGCCACCACCACCTCCGCCGCCGCCGCCGCCACCGCCGCCGGTTGTGGCACCGCCACCGCCTCCTCCGCCATGCAATAAGGGCCCGTATATCGTGTTCTTTGGCTGGGATCAGGCAGACATCACTCCTGAAGCAGCAACCATTCTGGACAATGCCGTATCGGCCTATCAGAATTGTGGTTCGGCATCGGTCATGGTGGCAGGCTACACCGATACGTCGGGTGGCAAGACCTATAACCAGGGTCTCTCGGTTCGCCGTGCAGATGCAGTCAAGACCTACATGGTTGGCCACGGCATCGCAGACGGCAGCGTTTCGACAGAAGGCTTCGGGGAAACCAATCTCCGCGTGCCAACTGCAGACGGTGTCCGCGAACTGCAGAACCGCCGTGTGGAAGTTACTTACGGCCCGAACGCTGGTATGTAATTTTCGCTCACGCGATGAAATGATGGAAGGGCCGGAGAAATCCGGCCCTTTCTTTTTTGGCCGAGAAACTCCTCAATCAAGCGTGATTAGCCCAATGAGCAGCACTGTTCGGGGCCTGACCGTGCAAATGCTTGGCAAAAGAACTCAAACCAGCAAACCCGCAACCGCCCGCAAGCTATCTCGGAACGACTAAGCTCAAGCAGTCAGCAGCAGGGAGCTTGCGGCACTGTCGCAGACGCGCATCGAACCTGACCGCGGATTTTGTGCTGGTGCTTGTCCTTCGAGTGCGCCAGCAAGGCCTAATCGGCCAAGGTCGGCCCAGCACTTCGCGCTAGAGACCAGGCTCCCCTGCAACGCGCGCCCGCTCAATCAGGCTGCGCTCTGCTTCGGGCACCGTGCGATAGGCCATGATCAGCAGGCAAGTCCCAATCGGGGCCGCAACCAGCATCGACAAGACACCCGCCGACAAGCTGCCTGTCATGGTCGAAACCTGCCCAGCCATATAGGGGCCCAAAGCCAGTCCAACGAGCGTTGTCGCCAGGAAAAAGGTAGCTGTTGCTGTGCCGCGCATTCTCGGCATGACCAAATCCTGCGTTGTAGCAGCGGCTGCTCCAAGCGCCGAGCTGGCAAGCAGCGAAAGGCAGAAATTGAGGAAATAGTAGAGCACAATATTGCTGGTTGTGAACGCAATTATCAGCGGGATCACAGGCGCAAGCACGCCAAACATAATCACCAGTATTCGTCCCGCAGGGTTACGTTCGCGCAGCCAGTCTGACACTCTACCGCCAATAATCACACCAAGAAAGCCGCCAGCTGCACCGCCGCCGCCGATCCAGAAGCCGAGCGATGCCTTTGAAGCGCCAAGCACGCGCTCAGCATAGGGTGCAGCCCAGAAGGAAACGGAGTACGAGGCAAATGCAACCATGGCATATCCCAGGATAGTGTAGAGGAAAGCCGGGCTGCCCCAAATCAGCCGAAACGCGGGCAAGTCACGATGCTTGAGCGAGACCGCCCAAGAAAATACCGCATAATAGCCGAGACCGATTGCGCCCCATTGCTGGAAATTATGGGTTAAATGGCCCATAACATAGGCCAATGCCGCCAATATCAGCGCCGCTGCGCCGTTCACCATCAGCGCAGCAGAGCCGCGGCGCGCGGCAGAAATGAAGGTGAATGGCGGAATTACCGCGAAGAGTTCTTCGAAGCAGCCGCGAAATGGACGTTCCACTTTGGCTTCTGGCAATCCCTCTATCGCCCCGCGAACAGGTTCACGCAAAGTGAACACCCACACGGCCAGCAGCAGCCCCGGAAGCCCGACCGCCATGAAGGCAGCCTGCCAGCCGACCAGACCCAATGGCCCGCCACCGGGGTAAATCCGGTTCCATGTTTCAACGATGAGGCCGCCGATCAGCAATGAAATCCCGCCGCCGAGGTAAAGTCCGGCGGAATAGATCGCCAGCGCTGTGCCGCGCATCTTTTTGGGGAACCAGTCCGACAGTAGCGAATAGGCTGCAGGACTGGCAGTCGCCTCCCCCACCCCTACGCCGATGCGCGCTGCGCTCAGGCTCAGCCCGCTGCGGGCAAAGCCGGACAAAGCCGTCATTACTGACCACAAAGCAAGGCCGATGGACATGAGCCGAGTGCGGTTCCAGCTGTCAGCAAGACGCCCGAGCGGAATCCCGAACAAAGCGTAAAAGACGCCAAATGCCGTGCCATAAAGGAAACCGAGATCAGCATCAGTCATGCCGAGATCAGCCTTGATATCATTGGCCAATATCGAAAGAATGTTGCGGTCGATGAAATTGAGCATGTAGACCAGCACCAGCACGCTCAGCGCATACCAGCTATAGGCGGGGACTTTGGTGACTGGCTCTGCTATTCTGCCTTCAGCTTCATTCGGCGATTGCGGCATATTTGATCCCATCCTCAAGTCCTGCATCTTTGAAGCCCTTTTGACGCAGGCGGCAGGAATCGCATCGTCCACAGGCGAGGCCATCTTCGGCCGGATTATAACATGACCAGCTCATCGCCGGGTCGAGCTCCAGCCGCATCGCTTCTCTGGCGATGTCGGCCTTGGTCATATGTTGCAAGGGAGCATGGATCGTCAACTGCTCGCCGGAGATGCCTGCCTTGGTTCCCAGCCGCGCAGTTTCCTCGAAGCTGGCGATGAATTCTGGTCGGCAGTCGGGGTAACCTGAATAGTCGAGCGCATTGACGCCGATGAAGATATCCTGCGCCCCCACTGCCTCGGCCCAGGCCAGAGTAACCGAGAGAAACACCAGATTGCGCGCCGGTACGTAAGTGACAGGAATGCCATCCTCGACACCGCCGGTCGGCACTTCGATAGTGTCGGTAAGCGCCGAACCGCCAAAGATGCTGAGATCTAGCGGCAGCGTTTCATGGCGCCTGACGCCCAAGCGCCTGGCAATGCGCGCGGCTGAGGCAAGTTCAATCCGATGGCGCTGATTATAATCAATCGTGAGCGCAAACAGGGCATACCCCTGTTCCCGGGCGATGGCAGCGGTGACCATCGAATCGAGACCGCCCGACAGCAACACTATTGCAGCCTTTTGCTGCCGGTCCTTGTCCCTTTGCATAACGCTTTGGCTAGGACGAATTATAGGATTGAGCAATGGCCCGCGAATGTAATCTGCCCAATGATATCAACATTCAGCAATACGGCGACCTTCGGCCACAAATTCAAATGGCTGTTGATCAGACAAGCCGGACGCCTTGATCTGCACCAGAGATCTGGTCTCGCGGCGGATAGCAGTCAATCCATACCCATGACCAGGGCAAGTATATTGCACGCTGACCGAACTGGGCCCGTCATCGATAATATAGCGGCTGCATTCGTTTTCGGGATGCCGGATCTGGATGAATTCGCGCCCGTTGCGCACGCAAATTGATTCCGGCGGTGATCCGTCACGAAAGCGCAGCTCCCAGCGGCCCTTTGCCAGTTGGTCTAGCATCGCCAGCCCCGGTGCCTGCGCCTGAGCCGGCACGACAAGAACCAGCGCAGACAGCAGCATTGCAGCCACCGGCATCAGCTGGGGGCGCGGCCCTGCGCGTGCGCGGCCAATATTCGTCACGCTGTTCATGCCGGACGTGTCTACAAAATCTGGGTTCATAGCGCCAGCTATAGATCAAACGTGCTTTATCAGCGGTGAACGGTTAGAGCGCGATCGGGAATATTCTTGAACAAAAAGCGCAGTCAACTTTGATCGTGCCATCCTCATCGCGCATATCATCCAGTTCACTTTCCGGGAAACGGCTGATTACACTATGATAATGTTCAACTGAGCACCGACAGCCCCGGCCAAGACTGGCCCCCTTGATGGTTCTTACCTCATCCTCCTCATGGAACAGGCGCCAGATCAGCGCCTCCAGAGAAAGGCCGCGGTCGAGCAATTCATCGTGGCGAATACTACCTGCCAGAATCGAAACATGCTCCCACTCCGGGTGGTCCAGCCGCGCATGCAATCGTTCGCGCCCTTCCTCACCGTCTGGTAGATGCTGGATCAGGATTCCCGCTGCCAGACAGCCCCCGGCATCGTGCCGCGAGGCAACCCGAATGAGCGTGGGGACCTGCTCTGACTGCATGAAATACGCCTCGCAGGACGCTGCCAGCGTATCTCCTTCGAGCGGGACGATGCCCTGATACCGACCCTTGTCCTCCTCAAGGTCGAAGGTGATGGCGAGGTAGCCGGTCCCGAACAAAGCCTCCAGCGATGCGTTGGCCCCGATTTGCGCGAACCGTTCTTGATCAAAGTCGACATATCCGCGCAGCTCACCCGCACGGTAATCACAAACAAGCAATTTGACCACGCCGCCCTGGGTTTGCGCCTGCATGGTGAGCTGACCATCATCATCTTTCAACAAGCTACCAATCAAGGCTGCGAGCACCAGCGCTTCAGCCAGCAGATGGGTAATCGCTGGCGGATAGTCATGCGCGGCGAGAATTTCATCGACTACATTATCGAGCCGCACCATTCGGCCCCGCGCATTGCGCTGCGGCAGGGTAAAGGCAAGCAAGCGGTCAGAATAGGTTTCACAGATGTGCTGCATGCCGGCCATATGGTGCCTTGACTGATGAATTTAAGAGCGGCGGCGTCAGAGCTTGCCAAGGCTCCACAGCAGCACTGACTTCTGCGCATGGATGCGATTTTCCGCCTCATCAAAGACGATCGACTGGCTACTTTCGAAAACCTCTGCGCTAACTTCGTCACCGACATGCGCCGGCAAGCAATGCAGGAAGCGCGCATCTGACTTCGCCCGCGCCATCAAGGCCGAATTGACCTGATATGGGGCCATGGCACCAAGCTTGTTCTCGACATTTTCCTGTCCCATGGAAACCCAGGTATCGGTCACCAGGATATCAGCGCCTTCAGCAGCTTGTGCGGGGTCCTGCGTCAAGGTGACCAGCATGCCTGCTGCATGGGCGAGCGCCACAAATTCCTGATCGGGCTCAAAGCCTGCCGGAGTGGCAATGCGCACGTTGAATTTCATCAACGCCGCTGCTTCGAGGATAGAATGCAGCACATTGTTGCCATCCCCGAACCATGCAAGCTCCAGACCCGGTAGCGGTTTTCCGTGCTCGACAATGGTCAGCAGGTCGGCCACGATCTGGCATGGGTGTGACCGGTCGGTCAGCCCATTGATCACCGGCACGTCAGCATAATGCGCCATTTCCTCGATCTTGGCGTGATCGTCTGTGCGGATCATGATCGCATCAACCATTCGGCTCAGCACGCGAGCTGTGTCGGCAATCGACTCGCCCCGTCCCAGCTGGCTGGTGCCCGAATCGAGCGTGAGCGCAGTGCCGCCCAATTGGCGCATCGCCATATCGAAGCTGACCCGCGTTCGGGTCGAATTCTTCTCGAAGATCATCGCCAGCACATGCCCGGCCAGCGGCGCATCTGCGTCAGCTTGGCCTTTGGGCCAGCCAGAGCGCAACGCCTTGCGGTCCTGTGCATCGCTCAGCATCGCGGCGATCGTGTCCCCGCCTGCATCCGACAGGTCGAGGAAATCGCGCTTGGCTGAAGCGCGGCTGGTCATGCAGCTTCCGGAATCTGATAATCCGCCGCACCTGCAGACAGCTTGTCGAAGAATTCATTGATCTCGGCATCGCCGACTACCAGGGGCGGCAAAATACGCAGCGTGTTGTCGCCCGCCGCGACGGTCAGCAGGTGATGGTTATCACGCAAGTGCACAAAGAAGGGCCGGCTTTCGACCTTCATCTTGAGACCCAGCATCAGGCCTTTGCCGCGCACCAGTTCGAACAGGTCGGGATAATTGCCGATGAACTGTTCCAGCCTTGCGCGAATACGATCACCCTTTTCGCGCACTTCGGCCAGAAATTCTTCATTCCCCACCGCATCAAGTACCGCCATGCCAGCCGCTATGGCCAGCGGGTTTCCCCCGTAAGTTGAACCATGCGTACCAAAGGTCATGCCGCGCGCGCCCTTTTCGGTGGCCAGGCAAGCGCCGAAGGGAAAGCCCCCGCCAATGCCCTTTGCTGTGGCAAGAATATCAGGCGCGATCCCATATTGTTCATGGGCATAGAAGGTACCGGTGCGGGCGACACCGCATTGGACTTCATCGAGTACCAACATCAAATCATGTTCGTCCGCCAAGGCGCGTAGCCCCTGCAAAAAGGCAGCGCTGGCGGGACGAATACCGCCTTCACCTTGAATCGGCTCGACCAGAAAGCCCGCCGTATTTGGGCCGATCAGGGCCTTGGCTGCTGCCAGATCGTCAAATTCGCAATATTTGAAGCCAGGCAAGAGCGGCATGAAGCCATGGTGCATCTTTTCCTGATTCGATGCGCTGATTGTCGCCATGGTTCGGCCATGGAAGGCGTTGTTGAACGTGATCAGCTCATATTTTTCATCATTGCCAACCGACTGGTGATACGCGCGCGCCGCCTTGATCGCGCATTCGACCGCTTCAGCGCCAGAGTTGGTGAAGAACACTGTATCAGCGAAAGTCAGATCGACCAGCCGCTGCGCCAGCGCTTCGCCCTGTGGGCTGCCATAAAGGTTCGAAACATGCATCAGCGTTGCCGCCTGCTGCTGGATCGCGCTGATCAATCCTGAATGCGAATGGCCCAGCAGATTTACTGCAATGCCGCTGGCAAAATCAAGATAACGTGTGCCATCTTCATCGATCAAATGACAATGTTCGCCGCGCACGGGCCGGACACCGCACCGCGGATAAACAGGCATCAGGGGAGTGATCGACATGGGAATTTCCTTGAGCTTGGTAGATAGTGTGAGGTTTCAAAGCTGCACAGCAGATAGACTGCCTAACGACAAATGGCGACCCTTGTGGGGCCGCCATTTGCGTCGTTTATGAAGCGGCATTCATCCGGCCTGATGGCGGACAAGCTGCCAGCAAATCACTCTTGAACGGGCACAAGATTGACTGCCGAGTGCTTGCCTCGTCGGTCAACCTCCAGATCAAATTCGAACCGTTCGCCTTCGTTGATGCCTTGGAGGCCCGAACGCTCAACCGCGCTGATGTGGACAAAAGCGTCGGGCTGCCCATCATCACGCACCAGGAAACCAAAACCTTTCATGGCGTTGAAGAATTTGACGGTACCAGTTGCCTTCTCGCCGGTCAGTTCGCGCTGGGGGGCACCGCCGCGATCACCGCGATCAGCGCCGCGATCAGCTCCGCCGCCGCCACCGCCGCCGGTGACCGGAATGATATCTCCAACCACCTGAAGATCCTGCGCGGATATCTTGCCACCGCGATCAACCAGATTGAATTCCAGCGTCTGGCCTTCAGCCAAACCTTCCAGCCCGGCACGCTCAACCGCACTGATATGGACAAAAGCATCTTCGCCGCCATCATCCTGCTGGATAAAGCCAAAGCCTTTTTGCGAATTGAAGAACTTTACAGTGCCCTTGCCGGTGCCCACAACCTGCGCTGGCATCCGGTTGAAACCACCACCGCCGCCGCCACTGCCACCGCGAGGTGCGCCGCCACCGAAACGGTCACCGCCGCCACCGCCGAAACCCCGGCCACCGCCGCCACTTCCGCCGCCGAAACGGTCACCGCCACCATAGCTATCGCCACCAAAACCGCCTTGCGATTCACCACCGAATGGAGAGAAACTGTCTTCACCGAAACCATCGCGCTTGTCGCGCCCCCGACCCCGGCGCCCTTTGTCGTAACCCATAATAAAACTCGTACCTTCGTCACACCGCCCTATTATTGTGCTGCCAGAGCGCGGACGGAAAGCGCATCGGGCAATACCGACTGGACACAGTAATCTCCGCATTCCAGCCAAACAAACTATATTTATAGCGCAGATTAGGGCTCTGCGCGAACTTTTTAACAATTCCTGCCTCGCTGGCGGAAAAATGTGACATTTTCGCATAGCACAAGGCCTTGTGGCTTGCCCTATCGGCCGCCGAGGCGCAGGGAGTGGCCCGCAGAATATAGGAGCAAGAGCGCCCGATGAGCCAATTTCGTCCACTGTCCGAATCGGTGATGGCCAGCCCGCAAATCACGCTTGATGATATCAATTCAGCGGCTGCGGAAGGCGTCACGCTGATCATTTGCAATCGCCCTGACAATGAGGAGCCGGGCCAACTGAACGGCGAATCGGTTCGCGCGGCCGCGGCAGCCAAGGGAATTTCCTTTGCTGCAATCCCGATCTCAAACCTCAATGTAGATCGCTCCACAGTTGAAGCCATGGCCGACGCGCTGGAAAGTGCCGACGGGAAGGTCCTGGCTTATTGCCGCACTGGTACGCGGTCCACTTTCCTGTGGTCTTTTGCGTCTTCGCTGCGGGGCGGTGATCATGACCAGATTATCGCGCAGGCGGCGCAGGCGGGCTATGATGTTTCCCCTGCGCGAACCATGATGGAGCAACTCGCGCCCGGGGTCTGATAATGAAGGAATTACTTCAATTCGGCGGTTCGCTTCTGGCCATTCTGGCATTGGCCTGGCTTGCCCGAAAACTTGACCTTGGCGGCGATGTGCGCATTCGTGATGAAAGCCACGCACGGCAATTGGCTGATGAGGCAATTTGCGGATTTGACGCTGTCGAAGTCGCGCTGGATCGTGGGCGCATTGGCGCCCTTGTGCGCGACAGGCAAGGCCGCGTGATGGTGCTGCGTCGCCACGGCGTTCATTTTGCCGGGCGCTTGCTTGATGGCCATAGCCATAGCCGACTGGATCAGTCGCGCCTCACGCTGGCAACCAGCGACCGCCATTTTGGTAGCGTCACGCTTGACCTCGGCCAGGCAGCACAGCACTGGGCCGCCAGCCTGCGCCGGATCGGAGCCTGAGCCGGTGCCCAACTTCTCTCCAATCGATTATGCTGTGCCCGGCTTTGTGGTTTTGGTCCTGCTCGAAATGGTCTGGGCGCGGCGCAGGCGGCCCGACGCTTATGAGCCGCGTGACACGCTGACCTCGCTCGCTTTCGGGCTCGGCAGCACGGCAGCTGGCGCACTTACCGGCGGGATCGTGTTTGCGCTGTCGATGTATCTTTACCAGTTCCGCCTGTTTGATTTCGGCCCGGATTGGTGGACGATCTGGTGGCTGTGGCCGCTGTGCTTTGTGCTGGATGACCTAGCCTATTACTGGTTCCATCGCTGCGCGCACCGGATTCGCTGGTTCTGGGCGAGCCATGTGAACCATCATTCCAGCCAGCATTACAATCTGTCGACTGCGCTGCGGCAAACCTGGAGCGGGTTTATCGCGCTCACCTTCATTTTCCGCATACCTCTGGCGGTGCTGGGCTTTCATCCCGCGATGATCCTGTTTGTTGGAGCCTTCAACCTCATCTACCAGTTCTGGATTCACACCGAGGCAATCGGACGCATGCCGCGCTGGTTCGAGGCGGTGATGAACACCCCCAGCCACCACCGGGTGCATCATGCGACCAATCCGCTCTATCTAGACCGAAATTACGCCGGGACTTTTATCGTATGGGACCGGCTGTTTGGCACTTTTCAGGAAGAGCGGGCGAGCGAGCGCATCCGCTATGGCATTGTCAAACAGCTCGGCAGCTTCAATCTGCTGTGGGCAGTGTTCCACGAATGGATCGGGATTGCGCAAGATGTGTGGCGTGCGCCGTGGCGGTACAAATTCTCCTACCTCTGGCGGCCGCCGGGCTGGAGCCACGATGGCCGCCGCGATACCTCTGACATGATCCGCGCCCGCTGGCTGGAAAGGCGGGGTGACACGGCAAAACCGGTTGCAGCGGAAAACCTGATTGCAGGCGAGGACTTGCCCGCTTAGACCTCTCGTAAAATACGATAGGCGGAGAGAGCATGGACCAGTTCGACATCATCGTGATCGGGGCGGGCAGCGCGGGCAGTGCGGCAGCGGCCAGGCTGGCCGAAGACGGCACACGGCGCGTCTGCCTGATCGAGGCGGGCGGCAAGAACACGCATATGTTCACCCGCACGCCGGGCCTGCTCGCGATGATGCCCGACAAGAGCAACTGGGCGTTCGAGACTGAGCCGATGGCGGGGCTGAACGGCCGTCAGGGCTATCAGCCCCGCGGCAAGGGGCTGGGCGGTTCCAGCGCGACCAACGGGATGGTCTATATTCGCGGGAATCGGTGGGACTATGACAATTGGGCCGCGCTAGGCTGCACCGGCTGGGGGTGGGACGAAGTGCTGCCGGTGTTCAAGCGTCAGGAAGACAGCTATCGCGGTAGTGATGACTGGCACGGCTCCGGCGGACCCCTGCATGTCAACCGTCAGATCTCTCCCAGCCCGGTAGCGGAGGCCTTTGTCGAGGCAGCCGAGCAGCTGCAAATCCCTCGTAATCCCGATTTCAACGGTCCGCGCCAGGACGGTGTTGGCCTCTATGATGTAACGCAACATGAGGGCGAGCGCTGGTCCGCCGCGCGCGCCTTTGTCGAACCCCTTGCAGGCAAATCCAATTTCGACGTGCGCACCGATGCGCTGGTGGAACGGATCGTGGTGGAGCATGGCCGCGCCACCGGAGTCGTCATCCGGCAGGGGGGCCGACAGGTGACGCTGCGCGCGGCAGGCGGCGTGGTTCTGTCTGGCGGCGCATTCGGTTCACCGCAGGTGCTGATGCTGTCCGGCATCGGCCCGGGCGAAGAATTGCGCCGCCACGGGATCGATGTGCTGTGTGACAAACCGGCAGTCGGTGCCGACTTGCAGGACCACTGCGACTTCGTGGCAGGCTATGAGTTGGACGATCCCAGCCTGTTCGGCAATTCGCTGAAGGTTACGTTGCGTGTCGCGCGCGCCTTTATCGAGCACCGCCTGCGCCGGACGGGTATGCTGACCACCAATTATGCCGAAAGCGGCGGCTTTGTGAAACTGCGCGCCGATGCTCCTGCGCCCGATATACAGTTCCACTTCATCCGCGCGATCATCCAGAACCACGGGCGCGACAAGTTGAAGGAAAGCGGTTTTTCGCTGCATGTCTGCGTGCTGCGCCCTCATAGCCGCGGCTGGGTGAAGCTGCGCAGCGCCGACCCCGCTGCACCGCCCGCGATCAACCCCAATTTCCTGTCCGATCCGCGCGATATGGACTTGATGATCGATGCCGCGCGGCTGATGCACCGGATCGCCGGGACGTCTCCGATGGCAGACCTGGGCGCGAAGGAGCGCGTACCGGTCGATTACAACGACCGCGGCGCAGTGGAAGCGCGTATCCGCGACGTCGCCGATACGATCTACCACCCGGTCGGCACCTGCCGGATGGGGCCGGATGCCAGTGATGTGGTGGATCCCACGCTGGCCTTGCGCGGAATCGACAAGCTGTGGGTTGCCGATGCCAGCATCATGCCGCGTTTGGTCAGCGGCAACACCAACGCGCCGAGCATCATGATCGGCGAACGTTGTGCCGATTTCGTGAAGGCGAACCTATCATACGGGGCTTGAATCAATGGGCGTCAGCGCTGAAGCGGGACGTATTAACCTTGTGGGTCGCTGCGCATGACGAGCGGACCCCGGTCGCGGCCAAAGCGGTCGCTATGGTAACAGTTGCTTATGCACTGAGCCCGATTGATCTTATCCCTGACTTCATTCCCGTGCTGGGCCTGCTCGACGACCTGGTGCTAGTTCCTGCCGGAATCTGGCTGGCCATTCGGCTGATCCCGCCCGAGTTGTTCGAGGAATTCCGCGAGACAGCGGCGCAGATGCTGCAACAACCCCGCTCGCGCAGTATCACAGCGCTGCTTCCTGTCATGCTGGTGTGGCTCACGCTTGCCGCAATCGCGGGCTGGCTGCTCTGGCCATAAAAAAGGGGCCGGAGCGGCTGGCTCCGGCCCTTTGAGGTGATGTTCGCAGGAGGAACATGGTTTGGCGAGCCGGGCGGGAGAGGGTGCCCGGCCCACCAATCTCGTTAACGTCTTTCTGGTCGCATCGCGAAAAGCGAAAACCGGTTCCCACTTTTCGCGCGATGCTCCCTTGTCAGTTGTAAGCGCGTTCCCCGTGTTCGCCGATGTCGAGACCTTCCTGCTCGACTTCGGGGGAAACACGCAGGCCGGTGACCAGCTTGGCGATATAGATCGCGATTGCCGTGCCGACGGCAGCGATGGCGATTGTTGCGACCACTGTCTGGAGCTGAATGCCCAGCTGTGCCCCAATGCCAACGGAACCGTCACCTGGGCCGCCGAGCAACGGCGAATAGACAACTGCGGTACCAATGGCGCCAACCATCCCGCCAACACCGTGAATTCCGAAAGTGTCGAGCGCATCGTCATAGCCGAGCGCACTCTTCATCTTCGCCACAGCGAAGTAGCACACGATGGCAACCACAAAGCCGAGGACAATCGCGCCAAACGGGCCGGAGTTACCAGCAGCTGGCGTGACCGCGACAAGACCGGCCACGATGCCCGAGCAGAAGCCCAGCGCCGAACCCTTGTGTCCCATCAGACGTTCCATCAGCATCCAGCCAAGCCCAGCTGCGGCAGTGGCAACAAAGGTGTTGATCATCGCAAGGCCGGCCGAACCGTTGGCTTCGAGCGCAGACCCGGCGTTGAAACCGAACCAGCCAACCCACAGCAAACCGGTACCAATCGAAGTCATTGTCAGGCTGTGCGGCGGCATCGGCTCAGTCGGATAGCCCTTGCGCTTGCCCAGAATGATGCAGGCTACCAGAGCCGAAACGCCGGAGTTGATGTGAACGACCGTACCGCCAGCAAAATCGAGCGCGCCCAGTGCAAAGAAGTGCCCGTTACCGGCCCACACCATATGGGCGATAGGGAAGTAGACAATCGTCAACCAGACAATGGCAAACACCATCACTGCCGAGAATTTGATCCGCTCGACCACCGAACCCAGGACCAGCGCGACCGTAATCGCGGCAAAGGTCATCTGGAAGCAGATGAACACATATTCGCTGATCACCACACCATCGGTGAAGGTTGCAGCCGTGCTGTCAGGAGTGACACCAGCCAGGAACGCCTTGCCGAAGCCGGAAATGAAACCATTCCCGCCATCACCAAAGGCTTCTGTGTAACCCCACATCACCCAGATGAGCATAGTAAGCGCGGCAACCGCACCAACCTGCGTCATAACCGACAGCATGTTCTTGGAGCGGGCGAGACCGCCATAGAACAGCGCCAGACCGGGCACGATCATCATCAGCACGAGCAGCGTGGATGTCATCATCCAGGCATTATTGCCCGGATCGGCGACGGGCGCGGCAGCGGCTGCCACAGGGGCAACAACAGGCGCAACTGTTTCGGTGACCGTTTGCACGGCCTCCTGCGCGAAGGCGGTGGTGGCGGCGATAAAGGAGGCACCAAGCACCCCTGCGCCGCAAGCGATTCTGCGGATCATAGAATTATCCCTCATTGCGGTTGCATATGTGGTGATGGAACTGCTCACAACGCGGTGTCCCCGGTTTCACCCGTGCGGATGCGAGTTGCCGACGCCAGGTCGAGGACAAAAATCTTGCCGTCGCCGATGCTGTCAGTGCCGCCGGTTTGCTGGATGGTTTCGACCACTTGCGCAGCCATGTCATCGCTGGTGGCGATTTCCAGTTTCACCTTGGGCAACATGTTGGTGGAATATTCGGCCCCGCGATAAATCTCGGTCTGGCCTTTTTGGCGTCCGAAGCCCTTGACTTCGGACACTGTCATGCCCGCAACTCCGACTGCACTAAGCGCTTCACGGACTTCATCGAGCTTGAACGGTTTGATGATGGCGATGATGAACTTCATCGAGCCCCCCTGCTGGTTACCGGATCAATCACCGGCTTCGCATATGCAGCAAAAGTCGTGCCAGTTTGCTGGAAGGCTGTAATTGCTAAGGTTTTGGTAAGACTCTCCCAAAAGACCCGAGGCGCAATGCCTCAAAAAAAGGCACTGCTCATATATTGGGCAATGTCAAATCCGCCCACACAGGCAAATGGTCAGATGCCTGTGCGGATAAGGCGCTATGGTGTACGCCCGTCGTTTGGCATTGCCATTGCGCCGACAGCGCAATCCGGTCGAGCCGCGCGAGCGGCTGGCGGCTGGGGAAACTGAGGCCAGGCGCGCGCACATCCCAGCCCGGCCCGAATTCCTGCATCGCTCCGCCGCGGGTGCCCCATTGGTTGAAATCACCCAGAATGATGGTTGGGCATGGCGGCATGCAGCGCGTGATATCGGCAAGAATAGCCTTGACCTGATCGCGCCGCCGCAAACCAGATAGGTCAAGATGCGTGCCCACCACCCGGATCCTGCGCCCGGCAACCAGCACATCGGCGCGCGCGGCACCGCGCGGCTCAAGCGTGGGCAGATCAACCGGCTTTGCATCCAATATGTCAAAGTCACGCCGCACCAGCAGGGCGTTGCCGTGCCAGCCAAGGCTGCGCGGGCGCATTGCGACATCTGCGGCGCGCCAATGCGTATCGTCCAAGGCTGCGCGGGATAAGACGCTGGCGCGCTCACCCAGCCGCATATCCACTTCCTGCAAGGCGATGATGTCGGCATCCAGTTCGCGCAGAACTGCAATGATCCGGTCCGGATCGCGCCGACGATCTGACCCGACGCCCTTATGAATATTGTAGCTGGCGACCTTCAAGTGCAATCGCGGCGGCCCTAATCAGCAAGTGGGGACGCATCGCCCGCAATATAGCGGTCGGTTGGCCGCGCAGACAGCCCATCGATACTGGTGGTGCGCGTAACCATTTTGGCAGCCCATTGCTCCGGATTGGACTGCGCGTGATATTTTACCAATGTCTGCCGCTCCCGCTCCAGTCCCATCATCGGAACGCCCCAGCCGCAGCTGGTCTGGACACTGTCCACCTGAATGTCGAATATCTGACGCGTACCGGGCAGCAGAGTAAAATGGGCGGCCAGCGCGTCCCATTCCGGATCCATCGGCAGCACCGGGGTGCCGTTGCCGTAAATCCGCAGGATCAGGGCGGGCTGCTGGAAATTGCAGAACATGACCGTAATCCGCCCATCTGCCTGCAAGTGGGCATTGGTTTCATTGCCCGATCCGCCCAGATCAAGATAAGCCACCCGGCCCGGCGCCAGGACGCGAAAGGCATCATAGCCCTTGGGGCTGAGGTTGATCCGCGCATCCGCTGCGGCTGTGGCCACAAAAAACACAGGCTGCTGGTCAATCATCGCAATGTGATCGGACGTAAGCGTATCGGTAAAATCGGCCATGACGCAACCCTACTGCCCGGTGCGGCGCTTGTCACCGTTCCTTGGTAGAAGAGAATTTCAGCTCGGGATTCTTCTCTTCCTGATAGCCCACATCCCACGGGCTCTTGGCCAAGAACACCAGATCGCCGTCGCGATCTTTTGCCAAATTGGCGCGGTTGAATTTCTCGAACTCGTCCAGCGGGGCATCGGGGCCCATCACCCAGCGCGCGGTGGCGAAAGGCGCAGCCTCGAGCATGGCCTCAACCTTATATTCCGCGGACAAACGGCTTATCAGCACTTCGAGCTGCAATTGCCCAACCACACCCACAATCCATTGCCCGCCAATTTCGGGGTAGAACACCTGGATCACGCCCTCTTCGGACAGGTCATCCAGCGCTTTTCGCAATTGCTTGGTCTTGGTCGGGTCCTTGAGCACCACCCGGCGCAGGATTTCCGGCGCGAAATTGGGCAGGCCGGTAAAGCGCAGCGCATTGCTCTCGCTCAGCGTGTCGCCCACACGCAGCGTCCCGTGGTTGGGGATGCCGATGATGTCGCCCGCTTCGGCGGTATCGGCCAGTTCGCGGTCTTGCGCGAAGAACAGGATCGGCGAATGGATCGCTATCGGCTTGCCCAGGCCGGACGGTGTCAGCTTCATGCCCCGTTTGAACGTGCCCGATACCTGGCGCATGAAGGCGATCCGGTCGCGGTGATTGGGGTCCATATTGGCCTGCACCTTGAAGATGAAACCTGTTACCTCGTCGCGGTCGGGGGAGATTTGTTCCTCACCTGCGGGCTGCGGGCGCGGCGGCGGAGCATATTGAGCGATCGCCTTGATCAATTCGGTGACCCCGAAATTCTTCAGCGCCGATCCGAAATAGACCGGGGTCAAGTCGCCGTGACGGTAGGCCTCAAGGTCAAATTCGGGATAACCGACCTGCGCCAGTTCGACCTCTTCGGCAAAACGGGCGGGCAGCACTGCGCCCAGATCGCGCTTGCCCAAAAATTCCTTGCTGCCGCCCTCGGGCCGCGCAACCGAATTGCTCGCAAAATCGAGCACGCCTTCAAATTCGCCGCCCATGCCGATGGGCCAGCCTTGCGGGCTTACATCAAGCGCCAGCATATCGGCCACTTCGTCCAGCAGTTCGAAAGTGCTGCGCCCTTCACGGTCCACCTTGTTCACGAAAGTGATGATCGGCACGCTGCGCAAACGGCACACTTCGAAAAGCTTACGCGTCTGCGGTTCAATCCCCTTTGCCGCATCGATAACCATGATCGCGGAATCGACAGCGGTCAGCGTCCGGTAAGTGTCTTCCGAAAAATCCTCATGCCCTGGCGTGTCGAGCAGATTGAAAGTGATTCCTTCCCGCTCGAACGTCATCACACTGGAGGTAACCGAGATCCCGCGCTGCTGCTCGATCTTCATCCAGTCAGACCGCGCGCGCCGCGCCGCGCCGCGCGCCTTGACCTCGCCTGCAAGATGGATCGCGCCGCCTTGTAGCAGCAGCTTTTCCGTCAGCGTGGTTTTCCCGGCGTCAGGGTGCGAAATGATCGCGAAGGTACGCCGGTTCGATTTGGAATTGGGGGTCATTTGGTCAGTCGCGCGCCACGCGGAAACCGGCAAAATCCTGATTAACCGGCATCGGTTCGAGGCGATTGATGTTGAGATGCGGCGGCAATTCGGCAACCCATCTGATCATTTCGGCAATATCTTCGCCTGTCATCGGGTTGACCCCGCCATAGAGATCGTCCGATGCCTTTTGGCTGCCAGTGCGCACCAGCGTGAATTCGGTTTCCACCATGCCTGGCTCGATGCTGGTCACACGCACCCCGGTGCCGTGCAGGTCGGCGCGCAATGCCAGCGTGAAGTGGTTCACAAAAGCCTTGCTGCCAGCATAAACATTGCCACCGGGATAAACATAGCTGCCCGCCACAGAACCAATCGCGATGATCGCCCCTTTGCGCGCGATCAGGCCGGGCAGCAACTTTCGCGTCAGCACTGCCATCGCAGTAACATTGGTGTCGATCATGGTGTGCCAATCGTCGAGGTTGGCTGCCTGAGCGGGCGCGAGGCCCTGCGCCAGCCCGGCATTGTTGACCAGCAAGTCAATCGCGGCAAATTCGCCCGGTAGCGCGGCAATAGCGGTGTCCATCGCTGCGGTGTCACGCACGTCGAACACCGCCGGATGGACTCGGTCTGCACCCAGTTCCGCGACCAGTGCATCCAGCCGCTCAGCACGGCGCCCGGTGGCAACGCAGCGCCAACCGCTGGCGACCAATGTCCGCACAGTGGCCTCGCCAATACCGGCTGTGGCACCGGTAACAAATGCAGTCTTCATCCGCGTAACTCCGCATCCAGTTTGGCAGCAGCGCCAACAACCCTGTCGCTGACTGCCTTCAGCTCCGCATCGGTGAAGCTTTTTCCGCCGGGTTGCAGCGTCACTTCGATGGCGACCGACTTGCGCCCTTCAGGCACGCCTTGGCCGGCGAAAACGTCAAACACGCGCACATCGACTATCGCCTGCTTTTCCGCCCCGCGCACCGCGCGCACTAGGTCGTTTGCGGCGAGAGAAGCTGGAACGAGGAAAGCAAAATCGCGGGTCACGCTTTGCAGCGCGGGCGGGGTGTAGGCGGTCCGCGCAAAAGCGGCCGCGCCCTTCCGGGCCGGGATCGCATCCAAATGAATCCCGCCCGCAACCACTGGCACATCGATGTCGAACGCCTTCAGCAACGATGGATGCACCGCGCCGAAACTTGCGATGCGGTTCTTCGGCCCAAGCCGCAATGTTGCCGACTGGCCGGGATGATACACCTCGCCCGCGTCGCCCATAACCATCAGACTATCGACCGGCGCGCCTGCGGCTGCGAGCAGCGCGAGGACCGCGCTCTTGGCATCAAACGCATCGAACGCTTGTGCCTTGCCGTGCTGCCACCCGCGCTCGGTCTTGTTGCCCACCAGGACAAAGGCCAGCGAAGGATGCTCACCATCGGCAAGGTAACGCCGTCCGATCTCGAACAGGCGGAGCGAGTTCGCCCCTCGGTCGAGGTTGCGGCGAGCAGCCGAAAGCAGGCCGGGCAGCAGCGAAGGACGCATGACCTTCAATTCCTCGCTGATCGGGTTTTCAAGCGTCCAGCGGCCACCGCCGACAAGATCGGCTTCGCGTTCCGAGATGAAGCTCCAGGTAATCGCTTCATTCAGGCCCAGTCCGGCAGCGGAGCGGCGCAGCTTGCGCTCCATCAGTTGCTTGGGCGTAGCAGTTGGACGCGCAACGCCTTCGACACGCGGCAGAGCGACGCTTTCGACCTTGTCGAGACCGTGGATGCGGACGACTTCCTCGACCAGATCGGCCGGGCCTTCGATGTCGTGGCGGCGCAGCGGCGCGGCAACGCGCCACGGCGTGACGGCGCTGTCCACGGTGAAATCGAGCGCTTCCAGAATTCGCTGTTGTTCCGGCAGATCGATATGGACGCCGCCCGAACGCTCGGTCAGTGCCGGATCGAAGGGAACGGTTTTCGGTGTGCTGGGCGGAGCGCCAGCGTGCACTTTCTCAGACGCGCTGCCGCCTGCCAGTTCCACGATCAGCCCGGTCAGCAGGTCCAGCCCGTCATCGAGGAAGGCCGGATCGACCCCGCGTTCGAACCGCGTGCGCGCATCGGAACTCAGGCCTAGCTTGCGCCCGGTCGCGCCGATCCGGTCAGGATCGAAGTAGGCGATTTCCAGCAACACGTCGGTGGTGCTGTCGGAGCAGCCTGAATGTTCTCCGCCCATGATCCCGGCAATGTCGTGCACGCCCGCATCGTCAGCAATCACGGTCATGCTGGAATCGAGCGTATAGGTCTTCTCGTTGAGCGCCAGCAGCTGTTCGCCGTCAGCCGCGCGGCGGGCAAACACCGCTCCGTTCAGCTTGGCCAGATCATAGGCATGCGCCGGGCGGCCATAGGCCAGCATCAGGTAATTGGTCAGATCGACCAATAGCGAGATAGGCCGCTGACCCGCGCTGATCAGGCGCTGTTGCAGCCAATCGGGAGACGACCCGTTGGTCACGCCGGTAATGACCCGGCCATAGAAAGCGGGGCAGCCTTCCACATCGTCAGTGCGAATTTCCACCGGGCACGCGCCGCTGGCGACAAAGGCGGGCATGGCGACAGGCTTCAGCCTGCCCAACCCAGCCGCCGCCAGATCGCGGGCAATGCCGTAGACACCCATGCAATCAGGCCGGTTAGGGGTGATCGCCACATCGAACACCGGCGATGCACCGTGATATTCGGCGAAGCTGGTGCCCACCGGCGCATCTTCAGGCAATTCGATGATCCCGTCATGCTCATCGCCCAGTTCCAGCTCGCGCACGCTGCACATCATGCCGTTTGATTCGACCCCGCGAATGGCCGATTTGCGTAACTCCATGCCATTGGCCGGAACCACCGCGCCGGGCAGGCCGAGCACGCCTTTCATCCCCGCGCGGGCATTGGGCGCACCGCATACTACCTGCAGCGGATTGCCCTCACCTGTGCTCACAGTGAGCACTTGCAGCTTGTCGGCATCGGGATGCGGGGAGGCAGCAAGCACTTTTGCGACGCGGAAGCCCGCCAGCCGATCCGCCGGATCTTCCAACCCTTCGACTTCCAGCCCGATCCGGTTCATCGCTGCAGCAATCTCTGCCACCGATGCTCCCGTTTCCAGATGGTCCTTGAGCCAGGCAAGCGAGAACTTCATGCGCTCGCTCCTACACCAGCGGACAAGGTGGGCTGATCAAACGCGCTGAACCCGTAATGCTGCAGCCAGCGGATATCGCCATCGAAGAAGGCGCGTAAATCATCCATTCCGTATTTCAGCATCGCCAGCCGGTCTACGCCAACCCCAAACGCAAAGCCTTGCCATTCGTCCGGATCGAGCCCTGCGAATTCCAGCACCCGCCGGTTGACCATTCCACTGCCAAGAAGTTCCATCCACGCATGGCCGGGCGCATCGCCGCTACCGCCGAGCACCCGGCGTCCGTTCTCGATTGCGAAACCCACATCGACCTCAACACTGGGTTCGGTGAAGGGGAAATAGGACGGGCGTAGGCGCAGCACGATATCGTCACACTCGAAAAAGGCCTTGAGGAAGGTTTCCAGCGTCCACTTCAAATGACCAAGGTGGATGCCCCGATCGATCACCAGCCCTTCGACCTGATGGAACATTGGCGTATGTGTGGCATCGGAATCGGAACGATAGACCCGTCCCGGTGCAATGATCCGCACTGGCGCACCTTCCTGCATCATCGTGCGGATCTGGACCGGGGATGTATGCGTACGCAGCAACATCCGGTGGCCTTCCGCGTCGTGATCGGGGAAATAGAAGGTATCATGCATCGCCCGCGCCGGATGCGTTTCAGGCATATTGAGCGCGGTGAAATTGTGCCAGTCATCCTCGATTTCCGGTCCGGTCTTTACCGCAAAGCCGAGATCAGCAAAAATTTCCGCCAGCTCGTCCATCACCTGGCTGACCGGGTGGACGCGACCGCGCAGTGCCTCCGGCGCAGGCAACGTCAGGTCAAGCACTTCGGCAGCGAGTTGCTGTTCCAGCGCGGCATCGTCAAGCGCCTGTTTGCGCACTGCCAGCGCGTCGGCAACAGCACTGCGCAGACCGTGAATTTTCGGCC
>JAHEAW010000032.1 GCA_024642545.1 Erythrobacteraceae bacterium | reverse complement strand
GTTTCAGTGAGGGTGCCGATCTGGTTGACCTTCACCAGCAGTGAATTGGCAAGACCCATCTCGATCCCCATCGCAAGGCGCTTGGGATTGGTGACGAACAGGTCATCTCCCACCAGCTGGACCTTGCTGCCAATCTTGTCGGTCAGCGCTTTCCATCCCGCGAAATCATCTTCATCCATCCCGTCTTCGATTGAGCGTATCGGATAGTCATCGCATAATTTGGCGAGATAAGCGGCCATTTCATCGCCAGAGAGCGACTTGCCCTCGCCTGCAATTTCATATTTCCCGTCCTTGTAGAATTCGGACGAAGCACAATCGAGTGCCAGCGCGATTTCACTGCCGGGTCTGAAACCAGCCCTTTCTATTGAGGCCATAATGAAATCTAGCGCATCGCGGGTGCTGGCAAGGTCAGGCGCAAAGCCGCCTTCATCACCCACCGCAGTCGCCAGCCCTTTGTCCGACAGACTTTTCTTAAGCGTGTGGAACACTTCAGAACCCCAGCGAACTGCTTCTGCAATGCTGCTGGCGCCGACCGGCATGATCATGAATTCCTGAATGTCGATTGGATTATCTGCATGTTCGCCGCCATTGATAATGTTCATCATCGGCACTGGGAGCACATGTGCAGACACGCCGCCGACATAGGCCCAAAGCGGCAAACCGCGCGCCGCAGCAGCGGCCTTGGCCACTGCCATGCTGGTGCCGAGAATGGCGTTGGCGCCAAGGCGGCATTTGTTGTCCGTCCCGTCGAGTTCAATCATTGCAAGGTCAAGATCGCGCTGGTCTTCCGCATCGAGGCCCAGCAAAGCGTCTGCAATTTCAGTGTTGACCGCATCAACTGCCTTGGTGACCCCCTTGCCCAGATAGCGGGCTTTGTCACCGTCGCGCAGTTCAACTGCTTCATACTTTCCTGTCGAAGCGCCCGATGGAACGGCCGCGCGGCCAAAGCTGCCGTCTTCCAGAAGAATATCAACCTCCACCGTCGGGTTGCCCCGGCTATCGAGAATTTCGCGGCCATGGATGTCGATTATCGCGGTCATTTCTGCTATGCTCCGGACAGAACTGTTGTAATTGGCTAACACACCCCTATGTTGGGCTCACAGGCGCTGTATGCTCCGGAACAATGCGGCGCAAGTTGCGTTGCGAAAAGTAGGGCCGGAATGCAGAAGTGCATTTGGAAGAATACGTATTTTGAGGGCAAAGGAATAGAAATGGCACAGGCAAGCACACCCAAAACGGCAACCACCAAACGCAAACCCGCTGCCAAGAAGGCCGCTGCCGCCAAGGTTGCACCGGCAAGCAACGCCGTGGAAGCAAAAACCCGCTTCAATGCCGCGCTTGAAGAAGCCAAGGCTGGTGCCGCCGCACTCAAGGCTGAAGCTGCCAATCGCGCGACAGCGTACCGCACGCAGGCCAAGGACACATCGAGCCATCTGGTCGAAGATGCCCGGGCTTATAGCAAGGAAGCGCGAACCAGGGCTGCCGACCTGGCTGCTGAAGCCAAGGTCAGAGGCAGCGATCTCGCCGCCGATGCCAAGATAAAGGCTGGCGATTTGGCGGTTGAAGGCAAGGCCAAGGCGAGCGAAGCGATCGCATCATTGAGCAAGATTGTGGCCGATAATGCCGAAACGATCGACGACAAGCTGGGCGCCAAATATGGAGATTATGCCCGCACTGCCTCGCGCAAGATGCAGGAAACAGCGACCAAACTCGATGCCAAGAGCGTTGAGGAGCTGGGCGATGATGCGCGTGAAATGGTGCGCAAGAACCCGGGCACTGCGCTTGGCATTGCTGCGGTTGCCGGCTTTTTGATCTCCCGCCTGTTTCGCGGTGGCAAGAGCTGATCTGCCAGCGTTTTACCACCCATCCCTTGTTACCCGGCGGCCTTCCCGGTTTGACGGGATGCGCGCGTTAACAGTAAAGCCAACGCATGCGCGATGATGAACTGCCCGACCGGGACGATCAGACCTCTGACGAATGCAGCGATGCTGAGTTGGATGCTCAATCCTCGCTGAGTGATGACATTGCCTCGCTGATTGAAGATGGCAGGACATATGCCGAAGCAGAACTGGCTTTCCAGAAAAGCCGGGTCGCCGTGTCTGTCAGATATGGAAAGTCTGGTTTGATCTATACCGCTGCGGCGTTTGCAATCTTGCATATGGCGCTGCTCGGCCTGGTGATGGGATCAATCATTGCACTGATACCGGTGCTTGGTCCGTGGGGCGCCACTTCGCTTGTGGTCGGCATTTTGCTGATTACCGGGGCCCTGCTGGTGCTTCGCGCGAAGAGCCGTTTTTCCCGCCTTGCCCAAGCATTTTCGGATGATGAGCGATGAGCGACCCGCTCGAACGGCGGCTCAAGGAAGACCGCGCGCTGCGCAATGCAGCGCTGGAACTGGTCAAGGCTGATGTGGCACATGTTCGGTCTGAATTGGCGCGCAAGGGCCTGGGCAGCAGATTGGTAGGGCGCATGAGCGACGGCGCAATCGATGTATTCGAAGAAGCTGTTAGTGTGGCGGAAAACAATCGCGGTACGCTTGCGACGCTGATTGCCGCTGTGGGCGTATGGTTCATGCGTAACCCGATCATGGACCTGTTTACCGAAGACGAACCAGAGCCGAGCGATGCTGCTGGGCCAACTGACCCAGAAATTTGAAGATACAGGAATTTTGCCATGACCGTTGATGAAAAACGCGATGAACTCCGCAGCCGGATCGAAGAGGCTGAGGCCCGCAATGCAGAGCGCTCCATCGCTGACTACGCCCGCAACGCGCGTGATGAAACAGTCAGCTTTGTGAAACGCCATCCGGTCGCGGCAGTAACCGGTGCGTTGGCGCTTGGCGCAGTTCTGGCCTTGGCCGTGCCCAGACGCGGGCGCAAGTTCAGCCTGTCAATGGGGCGCAAAATTGGTGTGCTCGGTACGCTCGCGGCAGAAATTGGATTGAATTACGGGCTGAACATGCTTGATGCCGGAGCGTCTGCGGCGCGTAGCGGCAAAAACCGAATTGAAGAATTCGGTGATACGATGGCAAGCAATGCCCGCTCACTTGGACGTACTGCGGGAGAGCGTGCCAGCGGCGCGAATGATGCGGTAAAGACCCTGCGTAAAAGCCTGACCAGAAAGGCCGGTGGTGCTTTGCGTGATCTGCGTTCACGCACACATTGAACGTTGGCGGCCGCTAGATCTATGATCTCCAGCGGCGCGGACTTGCCTGCTGCACCGTTTTGTTTATGTGCGCCGCAACATCTCCCCTCCCCAACAAGGTCAGAACATGTCAGAACTGAAATCGAAACAGCTCCTCCACCTGGTAATGGGCGGACGCGTCAGGGACCCGCGCACAGTTGAATTCATCGACCCCTATTCAGTCCATGTGGTGGGCGTCTATCCCAGCTATGACGAGGCTGCCGAAGCATGGCGCGCGCAGGCCCAGCGCACCGTCGATGATGCCGAGATGAAGTATGTCATCGTGCATCTTCACAAACTGCTTGAACCGGACGTGTGAGAAAACCGGACCGCACGGAGCGGCTGCACATCAGATGAATTCAATTTTCTTGACGAGGTAGAACTTGTCGCCCGAAGGCACCGATACTTCTATCTCATCGTCAACATGCTTGCCAATCAGCGCCTTTGCGAGCGGCGAATTATACGAAATCCGGCCACGCTTGGCATCCGATTCGGTCTGCCCGACAATCTGATAAGTCACCGGCTTGTCGTTCTCATCGAGCAAGGTCACGGTTGCACCGAAGATGATCCGATCACCTGAAAGCGTGGCAGGATCGATAATCTGCGCGCGGCTCACCCGGTCCTCAATCTCGGCAATTTGCGCTTCGATCTGGCCCTGACGTTCCTTGGCCGCATGATATTCGGCATTTTCAGAAAGATCGCCATGCGCGCGCGCTTCTTCAATCGCATCAACGACTTTCGGCCGTTCCGCGCGAAGCAGCTTGAGGTCAGCGGTCAGCTTTTCATAGCCTTCCGCCAGCATCGGAACCTTTTCCATTATATTCCCCATTCGTCCTTCAGGCGCCCGAGTTCCGGCAATTCATCGCCGTGCCGCTGCTTGAAAAGGCGGCTGGATTTGGCGGCGAATTGTCGGAAAGGGACGCGGTTGTTTCAGTTATAATAGTCTTGGAGTGAGCGGACTTCAAGCTGGCTCGCCTTTACCGCCACAATTGCCTGTGCCGCAGCGAGCGATGCTGCGGCAGTCGTATAATAGGGAATCCGCCGTGCGAGCGCCGATGCGCGAATCGATTTGCTGTCGATCAGGCTTTGCCAACCCTCGGTCGTGTTGAACACCAGCGCGACATCGCCATCGATCATCCGGTCGACGATATGCGGCTGCCCTTCGGCAACCTTGCGCACGCGTTCAACCGGCAGTCCCTGCTCAGCCAGATAGCTTTGCGTCCCGCCAGTCGCGATCACTGTAAAGCCATGTTCGATCAGCGCGGCGATAGCTGGCACGATCACCGGCTTGTCACTATCTTTCACAGAGACGAACAGTACGCCGCTTTCGGGCAAGGTCACCCCTGCGCCCAGCTGCGACTTGTAGAAGGCTGTGGCAAAATCACGGTCGATCCCCATCACTTCACCGGTTGATTTCATTTCCGGCGTCAGCACCGGATCAGAACCGGGAAATTTGGTGAACGGGAAGACTGCTTCCTTGACCGCCATATAATCAAGTTGGCGGGTAAAGGCAGGGAATGTGCTCAACTTTTCGCCCGCCATCACCCGCGCTGCGATCTTGGCCACTGGCTGGCCAATCGCTTTGGCCACGAAAGGAACCGTGCGGCTGGCGCGCGGGTTGACTTCGATCAGATAGACCTCGCCATCCTTTACTGCGAACTGAATGTTCATCAGCCCGACCACGCCCAGCGCCAATGCCAGTTCCTTGGCCTGGCGCTCCATTTCAGCGATAATTTCATCGGGCAGGCTATAGGGGGGCAGAGTGCAAGCGCTGTCGCCCGAATGGACCCCGGCTTCCTCTATATGCTGCATCACTCCGGCCACTTCGACCTGGCTGCCATCGCACAGGGCATCAACATCGCATTCAATTGCATCGCGCAGATATTGGTCGATCAGCACGGGCGAATCGCCCGATACATTGACCGCAGTATTGATGTAATTATCGAGCTGAGCTTCGCTGTCGACAATCTCCATAGCGCGGCCTCCCAGTACGTAGGAGGGGCGCAGCAGAACCGGATAACCGATCGTGTTGGCCACTGCTACCGCTTCATCGCGGCTCCGAGCAATCCCGTTTTGCGGCTGCTTCAGCTTCAGCTTGTTGACCAGTTTGGCAAAGCGTTCACGGTCTTCGGCAAGGTCGATTGCGTCGGGCGACGTGCCGAGGATCGGGATTCCCGCATCCTCCAGCGCCTGCGCGAGTTTGAGCGGGGTCTGGCCGCCAAACTGAACGATCACGCCAACCAGTTCGCCTTTGCTCATTTCGACGCGCAGAATTTCCAGCACATCTTCGGCTGTCAAAGGTTCGAAATAGAGGCGATCAGACGTATCATAATCAGTGCTGACCGTTTCCGGATTGCAATTAATCATGATGGTTTCATAGCCGGCTTCTTCCAGCGCGAAACAGGCGTGGCAGCAGCAATAATCAAACTCTATGCCCTGCCCGATCCGGTTTGGTCCGCCGCCCAGGATCACGATCTTGCGCCGGTCGCTCGGCCAGGCTTCGTTTTCCGGCTCGCCGAAGATCGGGGCTTCATAAGTCGAATACATGTAGGGCGTGATCGCCTCGAACTCGGCGGCGCAGCTGTCGATCCGTTTGAATACCGGGTGGACGCCCAGCTTGTGGCGCAGTGCGCGCACTTCTTCCTCCGATGTCGCGCCGGCCATAGCGCGCAAGGCATCGTGCAGCAGACCCGAGCGGCGCGCCTGAGTTTCGCCCAAACCGCCAGCCACACCGACCGAGCGGACCGCCAGCGTGGCAAGCCGCTTGTCGGAAAAGCCCATCGCTTTCAGCTTGCGTAGCCCGGCTGCATCAAGCGGCAGGCCATCAGCAGAAATCTGCTTTTCGGCATTAATGATCGCCTCGATCTGGCGCAGGAACCATTTGTCATAGCCAGTAAGTGCGTTGGTCTCATCCACGCTCAGCCCTTCGCGGAAGGCTTGCCCGATCTGCAGAATGCGCTCGGGCGTGCGGCGTGACAGGGCCGCTGTCAGGACATCGCGGTTGACTCCTTCCAGCTCAACCACGCGGTTGAAGCCGTCAAGCCCGGTTTCCAGCCCGCGCAGCGCCTTTTGCATAGATTCGGCAAAGGACCGTCCGATCGCCATCACTTCGCCGACCGATTTCATCGCGGTCGACAGGTTTCGTTCGGCACCTTTGAACTTTTCAAATGCGAAACGCGGGATCTTGGTCACGACATAATCGATGGTCGGCTCAAAACTGGCCGGGGTCGCGCCGGTGATTTCATTGGTGATCTCATCCAGTGTATAGCCAACCGCCAGCTTCGCCGCGACGCGCGCAATGGGAAATCCGGTGGCTTTGGACGCCAGCGCAGAAGACCGCGACACGCGCGGGTTCATCTCGATCACGATCAGGCGGCCATCGGCGGGATTGACTGCAAATTGCACATTGGAGCCGCCGGTTTCCACACCGATTTCGCGCAGCACTGCAATGCTGGCCGACCGCATGATCTGATATTCCTTGTCGGTCAGCGTCAGCGCCGGGGCCACGGTAATGCTGTCCCCTGTATGCACGCCCATCGGATCGACATTTTCGATACTGCAGATGATGATGCAATTGTCATTGCGGTCGCGCACGACCTCCATTTCATATTCTTTCCACCCCAGCAGCGATTCCTCGATCAGCACTTCGGTGGTGGGCGATGCGTCAAGCCCTTCGCGCACGATCCGTTCAAACTCGGCCTTGTTATAGGCAATCCCGCCGCCGGTGCCGCCAAGTGTGAAGCTGGGGCGGATGATCGCGGGCAGGCCGGTAGTCTCCAGCACCCGGAATGCATCGTCGAGCGTATGAGCAATGCCGCTGCGCGCGCTTTCAAGGCCGATCTTGTCCATCGCCAGCCGGAATTTCTGCCGGTCCTCGGCCTTGTCGATTGCCTCGGCATCGGCGCCGATCATCGCGACACCGTACTGCTTGAGCACCCCCATCCGCTCCAGGCTGAGCGCGCAATTGAGCGCCGTTTGCCCGCCCATTGTGGGCAGCACCGCGTCGGGCCGCTCCTTGGCGATGATCTTGGCGACGACCTCAGGCGTGATCGGCTCGACATAGGTAGCGTCCGCCATGTCGGGATCGGTCATGATCGTGGCCGGGTTGGAATTGACGAGGACCACGCGGTAGCCCTCCTCCTTCAAAGCCTTGATCGCCTGCGTGCCCGAATAATCGAACTCGCACGCCTGCCCGATGATAATGGGGCCAGCGCCAATGACGAGGATGGAGGATATGTCAGTTCTTTTGGGCATTTTGCTCTAATTCGCTAATGAAAGCCCCTTCCCTTGGGGGAAGGGGTTGGGGATGGGTGTACGACATATGACGGAAAAGCGCCTGACCGCAGCCGCCCGCAAACTGCGCCGCGACATGACCGGCGCGGAACGCCGCTTGTGGGCGCATCTCCGCAGCCGCCAGCTTGAAGGCGCGAAGTTTACGCGGCAGTTCCCGATTCGGGGCTTTGTGGTTGATTTTGCCTGCCGCAGCCTCGGCCTTGCGGTTGAACTGGACGGCGGGCAACATTCTGACAGCGCGACTGATGGGGCCAGAACGCAAATGATCGAAGCCCACGGCTACCGCGTGATCCGCTTCTGGAACAATGATGTGATGAACAACACCGATGGTGTCCTCACGGCGATCGCTGAAGAAATCGCGTTGGCCAGAAACCAACGCTAAGGAGCCCCCTCCCTCAAGGGAAGTCACACCATAAAAGCCCCCTCCCTCAAGGGAGGGGGTTGGGGGTGGGTTTACGACTCCCGATTGGCCAGCCCGCCCCATCACCGCCGAACCCCCATCCCCAACCCTTCCCCTGAGGGAAGGGGGTTTTGGAGTGTTGGGAATTGGTCAGCGCGTTTGGGCATTATTCACCTTCTTCTTCAGGACCGATTCCGAGAAATTTTTGCTCGCCTTCGTTCAGCGCTGCGCCCTCAGACTGTCTAGCTTGAATGAAAAGCAAGTTCGCGATGTCTCTCCAAGCACGATGAGCATCGAGGAAGATTTTATCTCGCTCGACGAATCCCGTCGCCGTGTAACCTTCGGTCTGCAAATCGGTTTCGCGGATCTTAAACCCGAGTGCATGCGCCATCTCATAAATCAAGCGCGTTTGCTTAATTGCAGTGTCCTGCGATTGATCGTTAGAGCCTTCTTCGGCATCTTTCTTATACGCTGAAGCAATAAATGCGCGATGGGCATCTAAGACTGCACGGTGGCTAGCAAATTCAAGAGGAACCATATTTACTGCATGAGAGAAATTTGCGTCGGCGGGTAATTGTCGAAATGCAATCATATGACGAAGAAGCATCATCTTTTGTTCGCGCTCTTGACGGCGGGTTTGATACCATAAGGTGATGCCGACAGCGGCCATCGGACCAGTTATAACAGCGGCGATCATTACCCAGTCGCCCATCGTCATTTTAACATCCCCACAAACTGCTCGAACAGATAGAAACTATCCTGCGGACCCGGGCTAGCCTCCGGATGATACTGCACCCCGAAGGCCTTCTTGCCCTTCACCGCGATCCCGCAGTTTGAACCGTCGAACAGGGAAACGTGCGTTTCTTCCAGCCCGTCCGGCAGAGTGTCGCCATCCACCGCGAAGCCGTGGTTCATGCTGGTAATCTCCACCACCCCGCTATCGAGCCGTTTGACCGGGTGGTTCGCCCCGCGATGTCCCTGGTGCATCTTCACCGTTTTCGCGCCTGCCGCCAGCGCCAGCATCTGGTGGCCCAGACAAATGCCAAAGATCGGCATATCGCGTTCCAGCAATCCGGAAATAACCGGCGCGGCATAAAGGCCCGTCGCCGCCGGATCGCCCGGCCCGTTGGACAAAAACACCCCGTCAGGCTTCAGCGCCATGATTTCGTCCAGCGAAGCCTTGGCGGGCACTATGCTGACCCGCGCGCCGGCTTTCACGAGATTGCGGAAGATATTGTCTTTCGCGCCGTAATCGACAGCCACGACATGCGGCTTGCCGTCCCACGCAGCGCGGGCATAGCCCTTACCCAGCGCCCACGCCCCGCCGCCCCATTGCTCGGACTTCTCGCGAGTGACGCGCTGGGCTAGGTCCATTCCCTCCAGCCCGGCCCATTCCTTCGCCCGTTTCACCTGCGCGGGGATATCGAATTTGCCATCAGGGGAATGCGAAATCACCGCATTGGGGGCACCCGACAAGCGGATACGGCGGGTCAACGCGCGGGTATCCACGCCCGACAATCCGATCTTGCCGTTGGCCGCCATCCAGCCGGTAAATTCCTGCACACTGCGAAAATTGCTGCTGGGAGTGATTCCTTCGCGCACCACGCAGCCCACGGCGCTTTCCACGCCCGTGGTAACTGCGCTTTCGACATCATCTTCATTGGTGCCGACATTGCCGATATGGGGGAAGGTAAAGGTAACAATCTGCGCGGCGTAGCTGGGATCGGTCATCACTTCCTGATAGCCGGTCATTGCGGTGTTGAAGCACACTTCGCCCACTGCGTCCCCCGTAGCGCCAAAGCCTTTGCCCCAGACCACAGTTCCATCCGCCAGAACGAGGACTCCCGTCGCGTCTTTAGGCTGCGCAAACGTAGAGGCGGGGTCGGCCATGAGGGGCGCTCCGATTAAAGGGTTTCCGGCGATGTCGCTAAGTCCTGTCCGATATGGTGGACTTGCGCCTCCGTCAACCTAGTGTGAACGGCAATGTTGCGTTAGATGGCCTTAATCGGCGCAACTGCGCCAATCCATCCACAGGAAATATTTGCATGCTCCGCGATAGTATCAAGCAGGAAACCATCTCCGCCATGAAGGCGGGCAATAAGGACCGCACCGCCGCGCTGCGGCTGATCGCCGCCAAGATCAAGGACCGCGACATTGAACTACGCACCGGCAAGCCGGTGGATGATGACGATGCAATGGTGATCGAAGTGCTTCAGAAAATGGCCAAGCAGCGGCGCGAATCGATCACCATGTATGAGGATGGCGGACGCGATGAACTGGCCGCGCTGGAACAGGCCGAGCTGGCCGTGATCGACGAATTCCTGCCGCAGCAGTTGGGTGATGCAGAAACATTGACCGCGATCGAGGCAATCAAGGCAGAACTTGGCGCAAGTTCCTTGAAGGATATGGGCAAGGTAATGGCTGAGCTCAAAGCTCGCCACGGGACCGAGCTGGACATGTCCAAAGCCAGCGGGCTGGTGAAAGCGGCATTGGTCTGAGGCGCGCAAAAGATGGCCCTTACCCCTCAATGGCTTGACGAATTGCGCGCGCGGACGACGTTGTCTGCGCTGATCATGCGTTCGGTCAAACTGCAGAAGGCTGGGCATGAATGGAAAGCGTGTTGTCCGTTCCATAACGAAAAATCGCCCAGCTTCACGGTCAGCGACCAGAAGGGTTTTTACCACTGCTTTGGCTGCGGCGCGCATGGCGATGCGATCCGCTGGATGACTGACCAGCGCGGTCTGGAGTTCATGGATGCGGTGAAGGAACTGGCCGCTGAGGCAGGGATGGAAGTGCCTGCGCCCGATCCGCGCGCAGCAGAACGAGCCGAACAACGCGCCGGGCTACATGATGTGATGCAGGCCGCGCAGGACTGGTTCGCGGCCAATTTGCAGGCAAATGGCGGGGCAGGCGCGCGCGATTATCTCAAATCGCGCGGGTTTGATGCGCATACCGTGCAGCGGTTTGGCTTCGGCTTTGCGCCCGCTGAACGCCAGGCGATGAAGGCATCGCTGCCGCATTTTGAAGAACCGCTACTAATCGAAGGTGGTC
Organism: Erythrobacteraceae bacterium; assembly: GCA_024642545.1. GTDB lineage: Bacteria > Pseudomonadota > Alphaproteobacteria > Sphingomonadales > Sphingomonadaceae > Allopontixanthobacter. The sequence continues at coordinate 12,772 of JAHEAW010000032.1, read as the reverse complement.
TCAGGATCGCGGTCGATGACAAGGAACCGTATGACCGGTTCCGCGCCCGGCTGATGTTGCCCATTCACGATGCGCGCGGGCGCGTGATCGCCTTTGGCGGGCGCATTCTGGAAGCAGATAGCAACGCGCCGAAATACCTCAATTCCCCCGAAACGCCTTTGTTCGACAAGGGACGCACTCTTTATAATCTCCACCGGGCTGGCCCCGCATCGCGCCAGAGCGGCCGTATTATCGTGGTCGAAGGCTATATGGATGTGATCGCGCTGGCAGCAGCGGGGATCGAGGATGCGGTGGCCCCGCTTGGCACCGCGCTGACCGAAACGCAGATCGAATTGCTGTGGCGACTGGTGGAACGCCCGATCCTGTGCTTCGATGGTGATGCCGCCGGACAGCGCGCGGCGATGCGCGCTGTGACGCGGGCGCTGCCGCTGCTCCGGCCTGCCCATTCGCTAAGCATCGTCACTCTGCCTGCCGGGCTTGACCCTGACGATTTACTGAAACAGCAAGGTCGAAGCGCAATGGATGCGCTGCTGGAGAATGCAGCAAGCCTGCTGGATACATTGTGGGCGTTCGAACGCGATGCGCAGCCGCTTAATTCACCGGAAGACAAGGCGGGGCTAAAGGCACGGCTGCTCGATCATGTCACAACGATCCACAACCCTGACATCAGGGCGCTGTACAAGCGTGAACTGCTGGAAAGGTTTTCCGCCTTTGCCTTTCCCCCGCGTTCGCCCCGCCCCGCGCGCCAGCAAGGCGAATGGAAGCGCGGGTTTCAGGGCAAGCCTGCCAATCCCGTTATCACACCTGAAGCATCGGGCCGCCTGCGCCGCAGCAGCAGCGGCGGCGCGCGCGACGAACTTACAGCAGCAGTCTTAACCGGCCTGACCCGCTATCCGGACCAAATATTGCGCCATGCAGATGCTTTGACACGGCTGGCCGCGCATGAACCTCAGATCGCGCCTGCAATTGATTCTCTCATCGAAGCAGCGGAAATGCTTGAACCCGGCGATAAATCGCCCATATCTGTTCCACACGGCATCATTGCCCCGCCGGATAACACCCGTTTCGCCTTCCTCGGAGGAGGTATCGATCCGACTGCGGCCCGCGATGATCTGTCTGAAGCTGTCTCCCTGCTGGTCGAACGGCCTGCGCTGGAAGCTGCCCTGGCCGCTGCCACCGCGCGGTTCGAGACCGATCCCGAAGGCGCTTTCGCCGAGCAGCAGCGCCTGCTCAAACGAAAGCTGGAATTCGAGTCGCGGTTAGGGCAAATGGCGACGAAACGGGCTGCGCGAGCGGCGAAACTTGATTCAGCGCGTCTGGATACCGCATTGGCGGAACCGGGCGAACAGGAAACGGACTAAACAGCACTTATGGCCTCCGAAGCGAAGACCACCGAAACCGATGATGCACCGCTGATCGATCTCAATGAATCGACCATCAAAAAGCTGATTACCAAGGCAAAAAAGCGCGGCTATGTCACGATTGACGAGCTGAATGAGGCGCTGCCGCAAGATCAGATGTCGAACGATCAGATCGAAGATGTGATGTCGGCTATCTCTGAAATGGGCATCAATATCGTCGAAAATGACGAAGATGGCGAAGGCGAATCCGAGCCTGAAAGCGATGTCGAGGAAATCGATGGCGACGATGACAAGCCGTCCAAACCAACTGCCGCAGCCAAGAAAAAGGAAACGGTTGAGCGCACCGATGACCCGGTACGGATGTATCTGCGCGAAATGGGCGCGGTGGAATTGCTCAGCCGCGAAGGCGAAATCGCCATCGCCAAACGGATCGAAGCGGGCCGCGACACGATGATCATCGGCCTGTGCGAAAGCCCGATCACGTTCCACGCGATCATTCATTGGTCCGAAGCGCTCAATAATGAAGATATGCAACTGCGCGAGATTCTCGATCTTGATGCGATGCTGTCGAAAGAACCTCCGGTCGACAAGATGGAGGAAGAAAACGAAGACGACAGCGGCGAAATCAGCGAAGAAACCGCTGGCCCGACCATCCGCGAAGACGACGATGACGACGATGACGAAGAAGACATCGACGGCGACGATGACGATGAGGACGGCGAAGGCCGCGCCAAGAAATCCCGTGATGATGACGAGGAAGAAGACAACACCCTCAGCCTTGCGCAGATGGAAGCGGCGTTGAAGCCAGAAGCGCTGGAAACCTTTGCCCGCATCACCAGCCTGTTCAAAAAGTTCGAGAAGATTCAGGCCGAACGTGTTGAAATCCTTGGCTCAGGGGAAGATTACCCCGTTTCCAAGGAAAAGAAATACGAAGCCATGCGTGAACAGCTGACGGCGGAAGTCGAAAGCGTCCAGTTCCACGCAACCAAGATCGAGTTTCTGGTCGATAATCTGTATGCCTTCAACCGTCGGCTAACTGCGCTGGGCGGCCAGATGCTGCGCCTGGCTGAACGGCACAAGGTCAAGCGGACCGATTTCCTCAAGGCCTATATCGGCAATGAGCTGGATGATACCTGGCTCAGGGATAACGCCAAGAAGGACAAGAAGTGGGCCGCTTTTGCGGAAAAGGAAGCCGATGCGGTTGAACGCATCCGCGCCGAAATCGCCGACATTGCCTCCAACACCGGCATGAGCCTCGAAGAGTTCCGCCGCATCGTCAATATGGTGCAAAAAGGCGAGCGAGAAGCCCGGATCGCCAAAAAGGAAATGGTCGAGGCGAACCTGCGACTGGTGATTTCCATCGCCAAGAAATATACCAACCGCGGCCTGCAATTCCTTGATCTTATTCAGGAAGGAAACATCGGTCTGATGAAGGCGGTCGACAAGTTCGAATATCGCCGCGGTTACAAGTTCAGCACATATGCAACTTGGTGGATCCGCCAGGCTATCACGCGCTCGATTGCCGATCAGGCGCGCACGATCCGTATCCCGGTGCATATGATAGAGACGATCAACAAGCTGGTGCGAACAAGCCGTCAGTTCCTGCACGAACAGGGCCGCGAACCGACTCCAGAAGAAATGGCGGAACGTTTGTCGATGCCGCTCGAAAAGGTCCGCAAGGTGATGAAAATCGCCAAGGAACCGATCAGCCTCGAAACGCCCATTGGTGATGAGGAAGATTCCCACCTGGGTGACTTCATCGAAGACAAAAACGCGATCATCCCGGTCGATGCGGCAATTCAGGCCAATTTGAAGGAAACCGTCACCCGCGTGCTGGCTTCGCTCACTCCGCGTGAAGAACGCGTGCTGCGCATGCGCTTCGGCATCGGCATGAACACTGACCATACACTGGAAGAAGTTGGCCAGCAGTTCAGCGTGACACGTGAACGTATCCGTCAGATTGAAGCCAAGGCGCTGCGCAAGCTCAAACACCCAAGCCGCAGCCGCAAGATGCGCTCGTTCCTCGATCAGTAATTCTTGCCATAAGCTTGGTGATTTTCGGGCAGGCTTGCTGGCAATCTTCGGGCCTTCTCACTATGTGAACCCCATGCGTATCGCGATTGCATCTGACCACGCCGCCACCGAGCTCAAATCCAAGCTCGCCGAATGGCTCATGGAGCTTGGGCACGAGGTTGCAGACCTTGGGCCGAATTCGACCGATAGTGTCGATTACCCTGACTACGGCTATAAGCTGGCGAATGTAGTTGCCGACGGTACGGCAGAACGCGGGATAGCTCTTTGTGGTAGCGGGATCGGGATTTCGATTAGCGTCAACCGCCATCCACTGGTGCGCTGTGCGCTGGTGTCCGAACCGCTCTCTGCCGCGCTCGCGCGTGAGCATAATGATGCAAACTGCATCGCCATGGGCGCACGGCTCACGGGGATCGATATGGCCAAGGCCTGCGTTACCGCTTTTCTCGAAACTGATTTTGCTGGCGGCCGCCATCAGCGCCGCGTCGATAAATTGTCCCATTACGGAGCTGGAAATTTCCGATGAACCAGATGAACCAAGAGACCCTGATCATGGCCAAAAATCCGATGGACCGCTTCTGGCATGATAGCTTGGCTGATGCCGACCCGGAAATTGCCGATGCGGTCTCCAGCGAGTTGAAGCGACAGCAGGACAAAATCGAACTGATTGCGTCAGAAAACATCGCCAGCACCGCTGTGCTGGAAGCGGCTGGTTCGGTGTTCACCAACAAATATGCCGAAGGCTATCCCGGCAAGCGCTATTACGGCGGCTGCGATTATGCCGACGTGGTCGAAACGCTGGCCATCGAACGCGCAAAGCAGCTGTTTGGTTGCAATTTTGCCAATGTGCAGCCCAATTCCGGCAGCCAGATGAACCAAGCGGTGTTCCTTGCCCTGCTCAATCCGGGCGACACTTTCATGGGGCTTGATCTCAATTCGGGCGGGCACCTCACCCACGGATCACCGGTCAACATGTCGGGCAAGTGGTTCAACCCCGTCGCTTACGGCGTGCGCAAGGATGACGAACGGATCGACATGGACGTGGTTGCGGATATTGCCCGCGAGCGTAAGCCCAAGCTGATCATTTGCGGCGGCACGGCTTATTCGCGGACATGGGACTTCCCCCGGTTTCGTGAAATTGCCGACGAGGTGGGCGCTTATCTGCTGTGTGATATGAGCCATATTTCCGGCCTTGTGGCAGGCGGCGCGCATCCAACCCCCTTCCCGCATGCGCATGTCGTGACCACGACAACGCACAAGAGCCTGCGCGGCCCGCGTTCCGGCGTGATCCTGTGGAATGACGAAGAACTAACCAAGCCGCTCAACATGGCGGTCTTCCCCGGCCTGCAAGGCGGTCCGCTGATGCATATCGTTGCGGCAAAGGCAGTGGCCTTCCGCGAAGCTCTTCGGCCCGACTTCAAAATTTATGCGCAGCAAGTGATTGATAATGCACGCGCGCTGGCCACAAGTATCGAGGAAAATGGCTTGCGGATCGTTTCCGGCGGCACGGATAATCATTCGATGCTCGTCGACCTTACCCCTATGGATGTAACCGGCAAAGCAGCCGAACATGGGCTCGATCGGGCGTGGCTGACCTGCAACAAGAACGGCATCCCCTATGACACCCGCAGCCCATTTGTGACCAGTGGTATCCGCCTCGGCACACCGGCAGGCACGACGCGCGGCTTTGGGACAGACGAATTTCGCATGATCGGCAAATTGATTGTCGAAGTCGTCGATGGGCTTGCCAAAAACGGGCCGGAAGGTGATGCTCAAACCGAGGAAAGCGTTCGCAGGCGCGTCAGCGAGCTTTGCGCCGCCTTTCCTGTCTACCCGGGGAAATAATCATGGCAGACAACAAGAACGATTTTGTCGAACAGGCAAAGGAAGAACTTACCGGAATGGCCAAGGAAGGGATGCACCATCCTGGCACCAAGCCGGTGCTCACTGGCGCCGCCGTGGGCGCGATTGCAGGTGCGGTTCTGCCTGTGGTTACATGGCCAGTGGGGCTCGCGATTGGCGCTGGATGGATGTTCTACAAGCGATTGCGCCCTTGAATGCGCTGTCCCTTTTGTGCGCATGATGACAGTCAGGTAAAAGACAGCAGGCCGACAGAGGACAACGCCTCAATCAGGCGGCGGCGGCAATGTTCCAGTTGTGGCGCGCGTTTTACCACATTTGAACGCGTACAATTGCGCGAAGTAACCGTGGTCAAAAGCGGTGACCGCCGTCAGCCATTCAACCGCGGCAAACTGGAACAATCAGTTATCCTCGCCTGCCGGAAGCGCGGGGTAGATCAGGACCGGATTGATCAGCTGGTGTCGGGCATTCAGCGGCAGGTAGAAACCGCCGGGGACAGTGAAGTGGCCTCTTCCCGCATTGGCGAACTGGTCATGGACGGGCTGCGCCAGATCGACAGCGTGGCCTATATCCGATTCGCCAGTGTCTACCGCGATTTTAACGAAGCCCGCGATTTCGAGGAATTTGCCAGCAGCGTGCAGGAAGCAGGTGGCAGCGATGCCCCAGGGTCCTGATACGGAAAAGCCGTTACCGCCGGTCGTCGTTCTGGTTCGCCCGCAATTGGGTGAAAATATCGGCAAGGCAGCGCGCGCGATGCTCAACTTCGGGCTGACGGAGATGCGGCTGGTCGCACCGCGCGATGGTTGGCCCAATCCCAGTGCAGGCCCGGCAGCAGCAGGCGCAGACATCGTTCTGGAACAGGCCAAGGTCTATGCCACAACGGCAGAGGCTGTGGCCGATTGCGCGCATGTCTATGCCACAACCGTGCGCAAACGCGGTGACACCAAGCCGGTCCTCACGCCAGAAGCGGCGGCAACGGCAATCCATAGTGTAAGTGGCCGCAGCGCGTTGCTGTTCGGCCCGGAACGATCAGGCCTCGACATTCAGGATGTATCGCTCGCGCGGACAATCCTGACGGTCCCGATCAATCCGGCATTCGGCTCGCTCAATCTGGCCCAAGCGGTGATCCTGTGCGCTTATGAATGGTCAAAGGCCGAAATGCTCGTCCAGCCCCCGCTCACCGATCAATTACCCTCTGCCCCTCAGGCTGATCTGGATGGGCTGATCGACCATTTAGAAGTCATGCTTGAGCCCAAGGGATATTTCTTCCCCGAAGACCGCGCCGATGCAACTCGCCGGACTTTGCGCAACGTGCTGACCCGGCCAGGCTGGAACGCACTCGAGGTGCGGACGCTGCGCGGAGTGCTGACCACGCTCGGGCGTAGGCTCCGGAATTGAGCGCGGTGCGCTAAGCGAATAGTCACGCCATCGCAGGTGTCCGGCTGAGCGCATGGTCGGCCCAGATCAGATCAGACGCGCGTTCCCCAATCATCATCGACGGGGCGTTGATATTGCCGCTGGGAATGTCGGGCATCACGCTGGCATCAGCCACGCGCAAATTGGCGACGCCTTTCACTTTCAGTCGCGCATCCACCACATCGCCGATCCGGCAGGTGCAGCTAAGGTGATACACTGTTGCAGCGAAATACAGCGCGCAGCTTTCCAGCAGGGCGTCGCTGGGATCTTCCCCGGGTATGTATCCGTGAATTTCGGCAAGTTTGGGCGGAACCAGCCATTCCCCCAAACCGCCAGGCCAATGCGCGGCAATTGCAAGAACGCGGCGCATGATGGCGACCATAACTTTGAGATCATGCGGATCACTGAAATAGTTGAAATTGATTTCCGGCGCGCACGCTGGGTCAGCGCTGAGGATATTGATTTCACCTTCACTGCGCGGCACGCAGTTGCTCGCCAGAAACAGCACATTTTCTGCGTCTGGGGCCAAGCGCTTTTGGGGATCGTCAAAATATTGATCGAGATCATAAAAGATGCGATCTTGCAGTAAATCGGCGCCAAAGCAGGTCGGTATGAAACCAATCTGGCCGTCATGGGTGTGCGTGTCCCCAAGTCCGGTCGAAAAGAACGCGATCCCGTCATATATGGATGAAGACGCCAGCCCGGATCCAGTTTCCGCCCAATCCATCAACCGCCGTTCTGCTTCGGTTTTCAGTTCCCGTAATTCCGGCGGCAAGTTGACATCGTCAGCCGGGTCTTGCGGAAAAGGACCATGGGGACCGCGCAAGTTATCCGGTCCGGCTGACAGGCCAAGCTCCATCAGCGGGGTGCCTATACCTGGTGCAGAATAGACCATCCCCACTTCTGCGTGGTCCTTCAGATGCTTGCCGACATGGGGCGAATCCAATTTACAGCGGATACCAGCGGTTTCCAATTCGCGGCGCGGACCAATGCCGGACAGCATCAGCAAATGCGGCGAGCCGACCGCGCCTGCGCTCAGAATAATTTCCTTTGCGGCGGTCACTTGCTGCAAATGTCCAGCCTTGTCCCGATATTCGATCCCGCGCGCGGTCAAACCGCTGTTTTCAAAAGAGCACCGCCACCCCCTTGACCTTGGGCCCATTCCTGCTAATGGCGCGCCTTCGCAATTGGCTCCGCACCCCGGTGAAGCGGCAGCCGGATTGGGCAGATGGTCCAGTCGAGCGAACCCGGGTTAAAGCGCTGCCACAGGGGTAGCGATAGCAAATTGAAGGATACGACTCATGTCGAAGCGCAAAAGCGCCAAGTATAAACTCGACCGCCGGATGGGTGAAAACATCTGGGGCCGTCCCAATTCCCCGGTTAACAAGCGGTCATATGGCCCCGGTCAGCATGGCCAGCGCCGTAAGAGCAAGTTGTCTGACTTCGGCCTGCAGCTGCGCGCCAAGCAGAAGCTGAAAGGCTATTACGGCGATGTGACCGAAAAGCAGTTCCGCAGTACCTATAAGGAAGCAGCACGGATCAAGGGTGATACCAGCCAGAACCTGATCGGCCTGCTTGAGCGCCGTCTGGACATGGTGGTTTACCGCGCCAAGTTCGCGCCGACCATTTTTGCTGCGCGTCAGATTGTATCACACGGCCATATCCGCGTGAACGGCGTGAAGTGCAACATCGCCAGCCGCAGGATTGATGTCGGTGATATTATCAGCCTGGGCGATAAGGCCAAGGAAATGGCACTGGTGATCGAAGCGCAAAGCCTGCCGGAACGCGACATTCCTGACTATGTTGCGGTTGATGGCAATGACAAGGTAACCTTCGCCCGCGTACCAAAGCTGGACGAAGTCCCTTATCCGGTTACGATGGAACCGAACCTGGTGGTCGAATTTTATTCGCGCTGATCGGTTTTCAAAGCAGACACAGACAGGCGGCCTTGCGGGGCCGCCTTTTTTGTATCAGCGGCCAAGATTCTGCGACAGGAAGCCGTCAATTGCAACCAGCATCCTGGCTCTGGCGTTGCTATCGGCCAGGCTATGGCGCAAACCGTCGAATTCGATATATTCAACCCTCTTGCCTGCGTCCTTCAACTTCTCATCCATCAACCGTGATTGTTCCACACCCACATTCTGGTCCATCGTTCCATGCACCAGCAGGACCGGCGCAATAAAGCGATCGATATTCTTGTCTGGGCTACCTGCCTCAACATGATCACCATGACCGATGAATTTGTCGACTAACGAATAATTGGTGAAGTTGCGGCTTTCCTCGCGGAGTTTGTCGAGATCAGTCACTGGTGCAATGGCCACCACTGCCTTGTACAATTCAGGGTCTAGCACTTGCGATTGCAGAGCCGCATAGCCGCCGTATGACCAACCAACGATAGCCAGTTTCTTGGGGTTGGCGATGCCCTGAGAAACCAGCCACCGGCCCGCATCATTAACGTCGCCGACAGCGGTCTTCCACGACTGGAAGCCATTATGGCCGAACCAGGCTGAACCGTAGCCGCTGGACCCGCGAAAATTAGGCTGGAGTACTGCGTAACCACGATCGGCAAAAAATTGTACGAGCCAGTCAAAACCCCATTCGTCACGCGCGCTGGGGCCGCCATGGGGCATGACAATTCCTGGCAACCCCTTCGCATCACTCACCCCTGGAGGGAGGGTCAGATAACCGGGTATCTCCGTGCCATCTGCAGCCTTGTAACTGATCGGCCGCATTTGACCCATCGGGTGACCGACAAGTTGGCGCCGCAAGGGTAGCAGTTCGTTGAGCTGCCTGGTCGCCTTGTTATAGAGATATGTCATTCCTGGATCGGTATCGCTGGATGCGACGATCAGCAGCGAGCCTTCACCTTCATTTGCATCGATGATATCGACTAACGGCTTGCCCGGTAAAGCCGCACCCAGCGCGTTGGACAGGTCCCTCAGTTGTGGGTCTATATATTGGATCTGCCGCTTTTCAGTAGCATAACTGGCACCGACCACCCGATTGCGCCGTCCAATGCGGATAAGCTGGTCCACATCTACATCTTTGCGCGCCAAAACCGTCTCTTGTTTCATCGAGCCATCCAGCGCTATCGAGACAAGCGCCTCATTGCCGTCAACCTGATCAAATCCATAAGCCAGATTCGAACGTGCATCGACCGCCACAGGCCGGAAGCCGGAACTTGTCTGGCCATCGACGATGTCCTGAGCCAAGTCCTCCCACTTAGTGGAGCCGGGTTTGCGATAAGTGAAATACTGATGATCGCTCAGCCGACCCTGGCTATCCGTTGGTTGCCGCATCATGATCCGGACCTTGCCAGTATCATCTGCGATATATTCACCGGCATCGCGTTCAGGAGGCTCCTGCTTTCTTGTCTTGAGGCTCTTTATGTCGACAAGATCAACCCCCAACCCCTGCGCCTTGCTCGCAGTTCTGGTACCGATTGTTACTTCGGGTAGATATTGCCTTGTCATCAGGATTTTGTCGGGATCACCATCCACCTCTAGCGCAATGATCTCGCCCCCGAATTGATTAAGTCCCAAAGCCCGGTAGCTGCGATGCCGGGTCAGCATTTGCAATTTGCTGCCATCAGAATTCACCACTATTAACCGGCTGAAACCGATTATTTCTCCAGAACTATTATCGACAATCGACAAATTGCAAACAAGGCGGCTATCACTTAACCACGCGCAATAATCGATGTCAGAATTGATATCTGAATTGGTCAAAATCGGCTTCGCCACTGCTTCTCCCGACAGGTTGACCACGAAAACGGCTTCACCTGCCGCACCATTGGGCGAGATATAGGCAATCTTGTTGCCAGACGGGGACAGCGAGATATTCAGAATACTCTGCCGAGCTCCAAATGCAGCTGCGGCTTCCTGGACCGTCTCGGCGTGCGCCGGACCGCAAGCCAAAAGCCCGATTGACAGAGCCGTGAACCCCGCGCGCGCGGCAAAACCCGTCTTTTTCACAAAACCTCCAATATACCAGAACTTTATCAGCGTTCGTGGGTCGCATTAATTTGGAACTAAGTCCAGTGGGCTACTTCTCAATCCGTAAATCATCCCACACTTCAAACTCATAGGCAATCGACCCTTCGACCAGTATTTCCCAGATATTGGCGATAACATCTTCGGGAAGCCCAAGTTCTTTGGCTTTGGCAGTGGCCGCTGCAATTACCGAGGTCTTGCGCGCTTCATCGCGTACCGCGCTACGGTTCTGCTTGATCCGTGCAGCAGCGCGCATGTAGCCAAAGCGGCGTGCAAGCAGCTCCACCAGTTGACGGTCGATAGCATCGACGCCTTGGCGCACTTCCAGCATGGCTTCGCAGTGTTCAGCTCGCTTGGCCATCAATCACCCTTCTTCAAATAACTGCCGCGGAAATCGCTCGCGAATGCAGCAAAACGTCGCTGTGCAATTGCGTCCCGCATCTCTTGCATCAGCTGCTGGTAGAAAGCGATATTGTGTTCTGTCATCAGCATCGCCCCGAGGATTTCCCCAGACTTCACCAAATGATGCAGGTAAGCGCGGCTATAGGTCGCGCAAGCGGCGCAGCCACAGCGCGAATCGAGCGGGTCGGTATCTTCAGCAAAACGCGCATTGCGCAGGTTGATCGGTCCGCTCCAGGTAAACGCCTGCCCGTTACGCCCCGACCGGCTTGGCAGCACGCAGTCGAACATGTCGACGCCGCGTTCGACCGCGCCGACCAGATCATCAGGCTTGCCGACTCCCATCAAATAGCGCGGGCGATCTGCCGGGAGTTGATCAGGCGCAAAGTCGAGCGTAGCAAACATTGCCACCTGACCTTCTCCCACCGCAAGGCCGCCGATCGCATACCCATCAAAACCGATTGCGGTCAGCGCATCTGCACTGTGCTGGCGCAGTTGCTGGTCGAGCGCCCCTTGTTGGATCCCGAATAGTGCAGCGCCTGCGGCATGCTCGCCGCCTGCATCAAACGCATCGCGGCTTCTCCTCGCCCAGCGCATCGACATTTCCATACTTGCGGCAATTGCATCGCGCGGCTGATCGGCACGCGGGCATTCATCAAACGCCATCACAATGTCTGAGCCGAGCAGGCGCTGGATTTCCATCGATCTTTCAGGCGTGATCATATGCTTCGAACCATCGAGATGGCTGCGAAACTCCACCCCTTCTTCGGTCAGTTTGCGCAGGTCAGACAGGCTCATCACCTGATAACCGCCGCTATCTGTCAGGATCGGGCGGTCCCAATTCATGAATGTGTGCAGGCCGCCCAGCCTCGCAACCCGCTCTGCCCCAGGGCGTAGCATCAGATGATAAGTATTGCCGAGGATAATGTCGGCTCCGGTCGCTCTTACCGTTTCAGGCTTCATCGCCTTGACTGTGGCGGCTGTACCGACAGGCATGAAGGCGGGCGTGCGAATGTGCCCGCGGCGCATTTCAATGCGTCCGGTGCGCGCCTTTCCGTCGGTTGCGGCAACCGTGAAGGCAAATCGATTTCGGGTCTTTTCGGTCATGGGCTTGCGGCCCTTAGCGTCAGGCGTCAGAGCGGGCAAATGGTCGAAGCATTTATTCCCGAAACCTGGCTTTATCCGGCAATGTTTGCCGTGGCCGTTTTCACCGGCTTTATCGATTCGATTGCTGGCGGCGGCGGCCTGGTGATGATGCCTGCGCTGCTGGCTGCGGGCATGCCGCCGCATCTGGCGATCGGCACCAACAAGATCCAATCGGTCTTCGGCACCAGCATGGCTTGCCGTAACTACTGGAAAGGCGGGCTGGTCGATGTGCGGCACAATCTGCCGCTGGCTGCGCTTGCCTTTGGCGGGGCTTTGGCGGGTGCTGTGCTGGTCCAACGCGTATCGGCGAGCGTACTAACATACATTGTGCCGGTCTTCTTGCTGGGTTTGGCCGCTTATGTGATTTTCTCCCCGCGGATGACTGATGATGATGCGCATGAGCGGCTTTCACCCAACGCCTATGCGCCTGTATCGGGCGCGATTGGTCTGTATGACGGGTTCTTTGGTCCGGGCACGGGCCAGTTCTTCACTGCCAGCCTGGTGGCACTACGCGGCCAGGGCCTGACCCGCGCGACCGGTAACACCAAAATGCTCAATGCGACCACC
>JAHEAW010000125.1 GCA_024642545.1 Erythrobacteraceae bacterium | reverse complement strand
GTAATTGGCGAATTGAAGGCAGCCGTGGGCGACACAGTCGAAGTCGGCGCAGTGATCGCCACAGTGGAAGAAGGCGCGTCTGCCGCTTCGCCGTCGGCCAGCGCTGCCCCTGCACCCGCCTCGGCCCCTGCTCCGGCCCCTGCTCCGGCCCCTGCTCCGGCCCCTGCTGCTGCAACCGCCGCCAGCGACGCCTCGCAGACGCTTTCCCCTGCGGTTCGACGCGCAGTGCTGGAACATGGGATAGATCCTTCGGCGGTCAAAGGCACTGGCAAGGATGGCCGCCTGACCAAGGAAGATGTGCTCGCCGCCGCCAGGTCCAAGGGTGACAGCGGCACAATTGAAGATGCGGCACCCGATCAGGCGCGTGTCCCTGTCACGGCCGCATTGCTGAGCGGACGCAATACCGAGCGGGTCAAGATGACCCGGATGCGCCAGACCATCGCCAAGCGGCTCAAAAACGCGCAGGATACTGCCGCGCTGCTGACGACGTTCAACGATGTCGACATGAGCGCAGTCATCGAAGCGCGCGAAAAGTACAAGGACCTGTTCGCCAAGAAGCACGACATCAAATTGGGCTTCATGAGCTTCTTCGCCAAAGCGGCTTGCCTTGCACTGAAGGACATCCCTTCGGTCAACGCGCAGATCGATGGCGATGAAATCGTCTATTTCGACTATGTCGATATTTCGGTCGCAGTCAGCGCGCCCAATGGCCTCGTGGTGCCGGTGGTGCGCGATGCCGACAAAAAGGGCTTTGCCGAAATCGAGAAGGCCATCGCTGATCTTGGCAAGCGTGCCCGCGACGGGTCGCTGACGATGGAAGATATGAAGGGCGGCACCTTCACCATTTCCAACGGCGGCGTGTTTGGTGGCCTGATGTCGACCCCGATCATTAACCCGCCGCAAAGCGCAGTGCTGGGCCTCCACCGGATTGAAGACCGCCCTGTGGTGGTGAACGGTGAGATTGTGATCCGTCCGATGATGTATATTGCGCTCAGTTACGACCACCGCCTGATCGATGGCCGCGAAGCAGTGACCGCACTCAAGACCATCAAGGAAGCAATCGAAGATCCCACGCGGATGCTGATTGACCTTTGAGGAACAGATAATGGCTGACCAAACTTACGATTATGACGTTCTTGTCATCGGCGCTGGCCCCGGCGGCTATGTTGCCGCAATCCGCGCGGCGCAGCTGGGACTCAAGACAGCCTGCGCGGAAAGCCGGGAAACTTTGGGCGGCACTTGCCTTAATGTTGGCTGCATTCCATCCAAGGCCATGTTGCATGCGTCCGAATATTTCGATGCGGCGGCCAATGGCACGATGGCGTCAATGGGCATTGACGTTACCCCCAAACTCAACCTGCCCAAGATGCACGAGCAGCGGCTGGATGCAGTCGGCGGGCTGACCAAGGGCATCGAATTCCTGTTCAAGAAGAACAAGGTCGACTGGAAGAAGGGGCGCGCCTCCTTTGTCGATGCGCATACCCTGAAGGTTGGCGATGAAACGGTCACCGCCAGGAATGTGATCATTGCTACAGGGTCCAGCGTAACCCCGCTGCCCGGGGTCGAGGTTGACAATGACCAGCAGGTGGTGGTCGATTCCACCGGCGCGCTCGAACTTGCCAAAGTGCCCAGGACGATGGTCGTGATCGGCGGCGGCGTGATCGGGCTGGAGCTGGGGTCGGTCTGGCGGAGGCTCGGCGCAGAAGTGACCGTGGTTGAATTTCTCGACCAGCTGCTGCCCGGCATGGATATGGAAATCCGCAAAGAAGCGGCCAAGATTTTCAAAAAGCAGGGCATGGAACTCAAGCTGTCCACCAAAGTCACTGGCTGCACGGTGAAAGGCAAAAAGGCCACTCTAACGGTCGAACCGGCGGCGGGCGGCGAGGCGGAGACCATGCAGGCTGACTGCGTGCTGGTGTCGATTGGTCGGCGCCCCAACACTGATGGGCTGGGGCTTGAGAACATCGGGCTGGAACTCAACCAGCGCGGACAGATCGAAACAGACCATGATTTCCGCACCAAGGTGGAAGGCGTATGGGCCGTGGGCGATGTCATACCCGGCCCGATGCTGGCGCATAAGGCCGAAGATGAAGGCATTGCCTGTGCGGAAAATATCGCCGGGCACACCGGAATTGTAAATCACGATGTGATCCCGGGTGTGGTTTATACCTGGCCCGAAATCGCCGGGGTTGGCTTGACCGAGGATGAAGCCAAAACCAAAACCAGCGGCGCCGTCAAGGTTGGCAAATTCCCGATGATGGCCAACAGCCGCGCGAAGACCAATCACGAGCCGGACGGGTTTGTGAAGATCATTTCCGAAGCAGACAGCGACCGCGTGCTGGGCGTATGGTGCATTGCCGTGCCTGCCGGGACGATGATCGCCGAAGCAGCACTGGCGATGGAATTCGGCGCAACCAGCGAAGATATCGCTTATACCTGCCATGCCCATCCGACGCATTCCGAAGCGATGAAGGAAGCAGCGATGGCGGTGCAAGGCAAACCCATCCATATGTAATCGGGCTGGCCCCGGCCAAAAATAGGGTCAGCGCTCAGCCAGGGGGGAGCATGGCGAAGACACGGTGGATGCAGAAATTCGCGCGCTGGCACATCTGGCTGGGCTGGGTGGTCGGTGTGCCTGTCGTTATGTGGACCGTGACCGGCCTGTTCATGGTCAGCCGCCCGATCGAGCAGGTTCGCGGTAATGATCTGATGGTTGAGCAGCCTACCAAAGCCTTGCCGCCCGACATGAAAATAGGCGTCACTCTGCCAGCCAGTCCAACCAAGCCGGTATTGTCTGTTGCCACTGCAATGGATGGCAGCGCACCGGTTACATCCATCACTTACACTGATGGTTCGGTGCAGCGATTTGCGCCAGATGGCACACTATTACCCAGCATCGATGCAGCGGCCGCGCGTGAGATTGTGGCCCGCAAGATCGTCGGCGGTGGTCAGGTTTCTGCCATCAGATATTTCGCAGCCAACAACGTCCCGCAGGATTTCCGGCGATCGCTTGGTGTCTGGCAGGTATCACTGAACGATGGAACGCATGTTTATGTCGCGCGCGATACTGGCGCGATCGAGGCAATCCGCACAAGGTGGTGGAGGGCATTCGACTTCATGTGGGGGCTCCACATCATGGATTTGCAGGACCGGGAAGACACATCGCATCCGATCCTGATCCTGTTCAGCGCACTATCGGTCATTGGGACGCTGCTCGGCGCGGTCCTGATGTTTCGCCGCCGCAAGGCGCGGGTGACGCAGTGACTCCGCAAGTTCTGCCGCCCGCGCTTGATCTGATAGGGACGGCAGTCTTTGCATTGACTGGCGCACTGCTGGCTGCGCGGCTGCGGCAGACTTTCGTCACCATGGCCTTTTTCGCGCTGGTCACCGGCGTCGGTGGCGGATCCTTGCGCGATATGCTGATCGGTACGCCTGCCTTCTGGCTGCGGGATCCGTGGGTCGCACCAGTGATTTTCAGCACTGCGGTGCTCGCCTGGGTCACCCCGCGCCGCTGGTGGGAAGGTGAATTGCTGGAATGGGCCGATGCTGCCGGTCTGGCCGCTTTTGCTGTACTTGGCACCGCCAAGGCGCTGGCCTTCGGGGTCGCGCCGGTCCCGGCCATGGTGCTGGGGGTTGTGACCGGATGCGCAGGAGGTGTGGTGCGCGATGTGATCGCGGGCGAACCATCAATCCTGATGCGGCCCGAACTTTATGTCACAGCTGCGGCCTTGTCCGCGCTGGTGACGATGGGCGGCGGGTTGCTGGGTCTGGGCGATGCACTGGTGTGGTCAGCGGCATGGGCCGCCGGCTTTGCCCTGCGGGGCGCCGCCGTCAGATGGAAGCTGGCCCTGCCCGCCTATCATGACGGACAAGGCGATCAGCCACATCTCTAGCCAGTGAAGTCTGGCGATTTTGACGTATTGTAACGCCCATCATCAGGTGCCAGATAGCCGGGCTCGCCTGCGACCGGGCCGCCGGGGTAAGCCGGGGCGGCCTGCGTACCGGGTACAGTCGGCACAGGCTCAGCGCCAGAGACCGAATTGCGCGCCTGCGCGTAACGTTGGTCACTCCACTGCCGATCATTCGCGCTCATCGGCGCAGAACGGCCGCGGCCATAGGAAATGTCCTTGATCTGGCCGTCATTGCCGATCTCGCAGCTGAACGGATCACCATTATAAAGAGAGCCGGTCACTTGCCAGCCATCACCCGAACGCTGGACCGCATCGACCCCGTCGACCCGCACATCGCGCTCGATCGTGTTCACGCACATATCGGCGGCACGGTTCAGACCCTGGCTGCCATTGTCAGAGGAAGATCCGCGATAATCGCCATCCCTGCCAGACTGGTATGGAGCGCGTGTATCGGGGTAATCTGCTGGATAAGTGCGCGGGGCCTTGGGCTTGGATGCCGCGCTGGCAATGGCGGCAATGGTGCCCAGCACCAATACGCCGGCAATCACATCACCGGCATCAATGCCGTCATCATGGCGCCAATGGCGCCGGTAATCCCCGGTGTTGACTGAATCTGAGTTCCATGTCCCAAATGCCGGACCAGGTTCGGATGCCGCCGGGTACGGGGCAGCCCGCGTGAACTCGGCCGCCATCGCGGGGGTGGCTGCCATCGACAAAGCCGCAGCGATCGCTGCAGCAGAAGGGAAACGGGAAAATTGTGTCATCTTTCAAGTCCCGAAAAGAATCGCGGCATCATACCGCTTTATTGCCGATTTGACTAAGCGGCCCAGGCTTTCCTGAGCCTGAACCGCCTAGCCGCTGGATTCATCGCTTAGCGAAGGCCGCGCACGCCTCTGAAATCGAGGCCAACGATGTGGCCGCGTGACACATCGCAAGTAAAGCGGCCGCTATCGGAATAGCCGTTCCGGCCATAACCGCGCTGGCCATTGACCTGAATGATGCCTTGCACCCGGAACCCGTCACGCCGGTTATCGACACCCCGGATCTGCGTCACATTGGCGAACCGATAGCCGGACCGGCGCGCATCGCCTTCGGCTGCACGGACACATTGTGCTACCGCGCCGCGCTGATTGCCGTAGCCATACGCATTGCCGCGATAGTCGCCGCGATAATTCTGCTGGTAATAGCCGTTGTTGTACTGATTGTTATACCGGTTATCATACGGTCCATTATAGCGGTAATCATTGTTCTGGTTCTTGCTGGCTGCCGACGCAACAGCGGCAATCCCACCGATGATCAATGCACCGGCAATCACCTCGCCAGCACTGATGCCGTCGCCGTGACGTTCGCGGTCGCGGGCAAAGGCCGGAGCGGCTGAAGTCAGGGCCATCGCACCAGCGGCGACGGTTCCGATAAGGGCTTTGGTCATGGTCTTCATGAGGGTTTCCTCGCTTGATACCGATGCGGGAGTGCGCCGGTCTCAAACGTGGTTTAGGCGATTCGCGATGTTGAATTGCTGAATTACTCTGACAGCGATTGTTCATGTAAATCGACTTTAACATGAACAATGCTAATTCTTTGGTGGTACCTCCAGACCCGTGTTGTGGGCCAGAAAACCGAGAATATCCGCCCCTTCCTGAATGATCTTGTCTGTCGGCTTGCCGCTGCCATGGCCCGCGCGGGTCTCGATCCGGATCAAATGCGGCGCCCCATCGGGATCAAGATGCTGCAACCTGGCAGTATATTTGAAGCTGTGCCCGGGAACCACGCGGTCATCCGTATCCGCCGTGGTCACAATCACGGGCGGATAGTCCACCCCGGCTTCGAGATTGTGATAGGGGGAATAGGCGCGCAGCACCGTCCAGTCGGCTTCCTTTTCAGGGTAGCCATAATCATCGACCCAGTACCGCCCGGCCGTAAATTTGTCGAAGCGCAGCATGTCCATAACTCCCACAGCGGCATTGGCGGCATCGAACAGATAGGGATGCTGGTTGAGGCTGGCACCGATCAGCAGCCCGCCGTTAGAGCCGCCCTGGATGGCCAGGCCGTGCTGTGTCGTATACCCCTCCCCCTTCAGATATTCCCCGGCTGCGGCGAAATCGTCAAACACGTTCTGCTTGTTGGCCAGCCGACCGCCATCGTGCCACCCCTTGCCATATTCCCCGCCGCCGCGGATATTG
>JAHEAW010000031.1 GCA_024642545.1 Erythrobacteraceae bacterium | reverse complement strand
AAAGGGAACACCAGGTCTGAGCTTTGGCCCGAATGAGCAGCTGATGGGCTTTCGCGGCATTCCGTCGGCGGACATCTATTTCGACGAATGCGAAGTACCGATTGACAATATTGTGGTTCCAGCGGGCGGATTCCGCAAGCTCATGGAAGCATTCGACCTCGAACGCTGCGGCAATGCAACCATGTCGATGGGGCAGGCCTCAGGCGCGCTTGAGGATGCGTTGGCCTATGTTCAGGTGCGCAAGCAATTCGGTAAGCCAATCGCAGATTTTCAAGCAGTGCAGCTCAAACTGGCCGAAATGCAGATGAGCGTTGATGCGGCGCGGCTGCTGATCTGGCGGGCTGCCTCGAATGCGGAAAAAGGGTTGCCGTCAATCCTCGATTCCTCGGTTGCCAAATGTTTTGCCAACGGCATTTCGCGCGAAGTAACCGGCAATGCGCTGCAGTTGATGGGAGCTTATGGTTATAGCAAGCAATTCCCGATGGAGCGGCGCCTGCGGGATTCCTGGGGCTGGGGTATCGCCGGCGGTGCGATTGACATTCAGAAGACCAACATCGCCAGCGCTATGGTTGGCAGGCGGTTTGACCAGCGGCGCTAGGGCAAAGCGGCGCAAAACTGACCGCTTTCCTTGCCACAAACGTGATATTTGGATATTTGCGCAGGTGGGCAGGTGGATTTTTGCCAAACCACTCTTACGTAAGCCGCGCATGAATTGACGGAGGAAGAAACCCGGAGTGTGCCTCCTTTGCCAGTTCGTATGCGGCCCGTTTCGCACAAACCCGCTTTTCGCTAATGCCCCTGCCAATCAGGTCTGACACAGTCAGGCTCAACCCAATCAGGATTGAAATCAATGCCCAATTCTGATCCCAAGCGCCTGCTGGTTTCGATCCACGATGTCGGTCCACGTTTTGAGCGTGAAGTTGACCAGTTGGCGCAGCGGCTTGAGAACCGGATTGGCGCGGGGAAATACGCGATGCTGGTGGTCCCTGACCATTGGGGGGAGGCCCCGCTTGCTGGCAATCGGGCGTTTCAGGCGCGGCTGCGTTCTTACGCTGAAAGCGGTGTGGAAATGTTCGTTCATGGCTGGTTCCACCGCGATTACGCGGACCACACAGGAACCGCGTATTTGCGGGCGAAATATATGACTGCCAGCGAAGGAGAATTTCTGGGCCTTTCCGCCGAAGTGGCAGCGCAGCGGATGGCCGATGGTCGTGCGCTGGTGGAGGATGCAATCGGCCGGCCGGCTGCTGGGTTCATTGCCCCTGCCTGGCTCTATGGGCCGGGCGCACGCGATGCCTTGGCTCGTAGCGGTTTTGCCTTGGCAGAAGATCACATGCGCGTTTGGCAGCCCTCAACCGGTGCGATCGTGGCGCGCGGGCCAGTCATCACCTGGGCCAGCCGCAGCCCCGCGCGGACGGCTTCGTCACTGGCCTTTGCCAGCCTTGCGCGCACCGCACTCCAGCCGCTGCGCAATGTTCGGATAGCTGTGCATCCAGGCGATACGACCAAGGACAGTATCCTGAGCAGTATCGACCGCACGATCCGCAGCTTTCTTAAAGGGCGCGAGCCGGCACGCTACCGTGATCTTGTCCATGCTGCTGCATAATCCGTTCCGCCGCATGGTAGCGGAGCAGATGTTCTGCATTGGCGGCGCGGCATAATCGTGCGCATTGCTGTCCCGATCCATAGTTTCGAACCTGGCGGTGTCGAACGGGTTGCTCTTCGGCTGGCAGAGCGGTGGCAGGCCGCCGGGCATGATGTGACGGTCGTGCTGGGCCGCGATGATGCGCGCCGCAGCAAGGCCCCGCAATTGAAGTACCGGGTTATCCCGACCCGCTTTACAACCGCGTGGTACGAAACGATCTGGATGATGGTTTGCCTGTACCGGTACCTGCGCCGTGAACCGGCCGATGTGATCTTTTGCTCGGGCAATACCTACACCATCGTCTGCGTGGTTATGCGGCTGCTGCTAAGGCAGCGCTGCCCGCCGATTATCGCCAAGATCAGCAACGATCTGGCGCGGCGTGATTTTCCTGCACCGGTGCGGTTCTGCTATCATCTGTGGCTGCGCCTGCAGGGCAGGCTGATCGACCATATGGTTGGGCTGGCGGAACCGATGCGGGCAGAAATCATACAAATAATGGCAGTCGCGCCCAGTCGGGTGGATATTATCGACGACCCTGCCTTGTCGCAGGCAGAGCTGGTGAGACTGTCAGCCATTGAACGCCCCCGGATGCTCCGATCCGGTGTTCATATCCTGTCAATCGGCAGGCTGGCAGCGCAAAAGAATTACAGCTTGTTGATCGCTGCATTTGCCAAACATTGCCCCTCTGATGCTCGATTGACCATCGCTGGAGACGGCTCTGAACGGGTAAAGTTGGAGCGGTTGGCGCAAAAGTTGGGAGTTGCAAACCGGGTGGCTTTGCCCGGTCATATCGATAGTGTCTCGCAATTTCTGGCCAATGCCGATATATTTGCCTTGTCATCCGACTATGAGGGAGTGCCTGCAGTTATCATTGAAGCCCTGGCAGCCGGCGTGCCGATTGTGGCAACAGACTGTTGCGCGTCGATGGCCAGCCTGTTGGGCAGTGGCCGCTTTGGCGTCATCACTCCGACAGGCGATGCAGACCAATTTGGCAGGGCGCTTAACAATATATTGGAGCAGCCATATTCCGCTCCTGATGCGCGCAATTCGGTTCACCGGTTTACGTTGGAGTGCGCTTCAAAAACATACCTCGATGCAATGCAGCAACTCGTTGATGCCAGATCCGCTGGCGCTGAAACCCCTGCGAAAGATGCTGCGGCGCAGGTTACCGGGAACTTCCTACGTCATGACGTATGACTGCCATCTTCAACAAGCCAAGGCCGCGTGATGGCACCCCCATCTGCCACCCTGGAAGAGCCTGTGCAGCCAATCCCGTTTCGTCCACAAGATGAAGAACCGGGCAACAAGCGCGCGGGCCTGCTGTCATCAATCCTGTCGCTGCTGGTGATCGGCGCAGTGATCTATGCCATTCGCGGAGTTGACCCCAAGAAGCTGCTCGAAATGGTGCCGACTTCGCCATTTTTCTGGCTTGTGTTTGCGGCAAGCTATCTGGCCGGGCCAGCCAGCGAATGGGTGATCTTCCGCCGCTTGTGGCAATTACCGCCCGGCGGGTTCGCCGCGCTGCTGCGCAAGCTGGTCTATAACGAATTGATCCTTGGCTATCTGGGCGAAGTTTTTTTCTACAAATGGGCTCGCAAGCACATGCAGACCGATGCTGCCCCCTTCGGCGCGGTGAAGGATGTGGCGATCCTTTCGGCTATTGCCGGTAATGTGGTGACTGTCGCGCTTTTGGCCCTGATCTGGCCGCTGATGGGGACCACCCAGTTAGGGATGGAAAGCCGCCCGATCATTTGGTCGCTGGCGGTGGTACTGCTGACTTCGTTGGCGGCAATGTTTTTTCGCAAGCGGCTGTTTTCACTTCCGCGCAACGAACTTCGCTTCGTTCTGGCGATGCATTTTGGGCGGATCGCGGTTACCACGCTGCTGTCTGCTTTGATGTGGCATCTGGTTCTGCCTGATGTTCCCATCTTGTGGTGGGTTTTGCTCGCCACCATTCGTCTGCTGATTTCGCGCTTGCCGTTTGTCCCCAACAAGGATGTGGTTTTTGCGGGCTTGGCAGTTTTCACCCTTGGACATGAAGTGGAAATTGCATCCTTGCTGACCATGCTGGCAGGCCTGATTCTGGTCACGCACCTACTGGTTGGCACAAGTTTTGCCCTCCACGATCTGGTAAAAAAAGAGGAATTGGCATGACACGCTGGCTTATTGCGCCTGCATCACTCCTGATTTTGGCGGCAGGTATCCCCTCATCCCCTGATTTGGGTAAAGCCGAAGGACAATGCCGGCCCGGTGAAAAGGGACCGGCCTTTATGGTTTCTGTACAAGGGCTCAAGGACCGCAAAGGGCTGCTCAAGCTCGAAGTCTATCCCGACAATAATGATGACTTCCTGCAGGATGACAATATCCTGATCAATGAAGGCAAGACTTTCCGCCGGGTGGAAGTGCCCGTACCCGCATTGGGGCCGGTCGATCTGTGCATCCGCGTGCCTGGTCCGGGTACTTACAGCCTTTCATTGATGCATGACCGTGACGGCAACCACAAGTTTGGCTGGCGTGGCGATGGTATTGGCTTTCCCGGTGATCCGAAGCTTGGCTGGAGCAAGCCCAAGGCCGATAAGGCTGACGCTGTGGCCGGGGCGGGATTGACGCGGGTGCCGATTACGCTGCAATATCTTCATGGTTTTGGCTTCCGGCCCAACAAGAAGAAGTAAGCTGCGATGCATCTGGTTGACGTATGTGCGTTCTATTCCCCCAGCGGGGGCGGTGTGCGTACCTATATCGAGCAGAAGCTGGCGATCGGCCCGCAGCTGGGCCATAAAATTACCGTTCTGGCGCCCGGCGATGCGTATACCATTGTCGAGCGCGGCCCAGATGCGCAGATTATTACTATGCCTTCGCCGCGTTTCCCGCTCGACAGCAAATACTGGTATTTTGACGACGAGCCTGCGCTGCATGCCGAATTGGACCGGCTGGAACCTGATCTGGTCGAAGTCTCCTCGCCTTGGCGTAGCCCGCTGATGGTGGCGCGTTGGAAGGGCGAAGCGCCGCTCTCGCTGGTAATGCATGCCGATCCCTTGTCAGCCTATGCTTACCGCTGGTTAAAGCCGATTTTCTCGCCTGAACAGGTTGACCGGCGGATGCGCCGTTATTGGGGCCATTTGCGTAATCTGGGTAGCAGCTTTGACCGGGTGGTATGCGCCAGCAGTGATCTCAGCAAGCGCATGGCAGCAGGCGGGGTGGCCAATGTCGTGACCCATAAGATGGGCATTGAGGCCGATGTCTTTTCGCCCGCCAAGCGCGATGAACAGATGCGCATCAGCCTGCTGCAATCCTGCGGTCTCGGGCCAGAGGCGCATTTGCTGCTGGCGATGGGGCGGCTGGCACCAGAAAAGCGCTGGCCGATGGTAGTGGAAGCTGTCACCGCTGCTAGCGAGAAAGCACCCATCGGGCTGGTCATGTTTGGCGAAGGGCGCGAAAAGCAGGCCGTGCTGCGCGCTATCGGCGGTAACCCGCATATCAGATTGTTTGAACCCGAGAGGAACCGCGAAACCTTTGCGAGGCTGGTCGCCAGCGCTGATGCGCTGATCCATGGCTGCGAGGCGGAAACTTTCTGCATGGTCGCTGCCGAAGCGTACGCCAGCGGCCTGCCACTGATCGTGCCGGACCGGGGCGGGGCAGCAGACCACGGAGCTGATGGCGGCTTTGTCTACAAGTCGGCCGATGCGGCTGATGCTGCTCGCGCGGTGCTGGAATGTATCACTGCGGCGAAACACGGTACGAGCGGCACTGTGCGTACCACGACGGATCATTTTCGCGACTTGTTCGACGATTATGAACAGGTTGCTCGGGGCATTCCAGACGCAGCCTGAGCTGCGGCTCACCGCCAATAACTTTTCTTGTATTGTATCCTGTGCAGCAATTCAGGAATGGCTAGAGACTTTGCCGCTTACTCACAAACCCAGCAGTTCAGCTTTGACCGCCAAGAGAAAGGCAACAGCAGAGAAATATGTAAAGCGCTTGTCGCGCGCTTTAACTGACCATAGGGTACAACAAGGGTCATGCTTGTTGCAGTTGTTTCCTGCGCGTCATCACGCTGGGGGTGTTACGAATATGGCCATTACTGGTTTGGATGAGATTGGCGGGGCGGATCAGACATCTGGTTCAAGCCCGACGATTTTTTTCAGTTATTCGCGAACAGACCAGAAGAGGGCTTTGCCCATTGTCTCGGCCCTAGAGAAGGCAGGCTTTACGGTCTGGTGGGACGGGCTGCTCGAAGGCGGGCAAAGGTTTCTCGAGACCACCGAAGCAGCCTTGGAAAACGCCCGCGCGGTGGTGGTTTTGTGGACCAAGAATTCGATCGATTCGCACTGGGTCCATGATGAGGCAACGCGGGGCCGCGATCGCCACTGCCTGGTGCCGCTGGTGATGGACGGGGTCATGCCGCCGCTGGGATTTCGCCAGTTTCAGACGATCACGCTGGAAGTGCATTCGGGCAAGAGAGAGGACCCGGCTATTGCCGCATTGATCCGGGCGGTTGCAGCGCTCCATCCGGTACCGAGTGGCGCGTCTGCTGACGCAATCGCGCCGCATACCGAGAAAGAGGCGTTCAAGATCTCGCGCCGAACTATGCTCGGGGGCACGGCACTTGCCGCTGGAGCGGGCGCACTTGGCGCATGGTGGAGCGGTGTGATCGGTACACCAGCAGCTGAGGCAAACAGTCTGGCGATCATGCCATTTGACAATATCAGCAATGACCCTTCCAAAACCTATTTCACCGACGGGTTGACTGCTGAATTGCGAACCCAGCTTTCGCGCAATCCACTGCTCAAGGTAGCCGCGCAAACATCGTCGAATGCGTTCCGCAAGAGCGATGAGGATGCCCGCCATATTTCACGGGCCTTGCGGGTCAATTATCTGCTGGAAGGCACGGTGCAACTTGTTGCTGATACTTTGCGAATTTCGCTGGAATTGATCAATGGCGAAACTGGCTTTAGCGAATGGAGCAAGGCTTATGACCGGCCAACAGCAAACGTCTTTGCGGTTCAGGAAGAAATCGCCTCCGCGGTCGCGGCAGAACTGACCAAGCAAATGGTCGAAGGCCATAGTCAGGAAGTAGGCGGGACCGCGAATCTGGCCGCTTATGATGCCTATCTTAGGGGCCAGGAGCAATTTGATAGCGCGGTAAATCAAGTCGACGACCAGGCAGCGCTTGATAATTTTGATGCAGCGGTTGCCGCAGATCCTGATTTTGCCATCGCTCATGCGGCGCGCGCGCGGTCGCTGACCGTGATGGGCAATCAGTACGACCAGGGGCAAGCACGGCGCGCACGATATCGTTCGGCCATCACAGCGGCTCAGCGCGCCGTCGAATTGGCACCGGATAATGCCCGAACACAGTCAGCGCTTGGCTTTGCCCTGTTCAACGGCACAATCGACGCAAGGGCCGCGCAAGCGCCGTATGACAAATCCTATGCGTTGGGCGCTGGTGATGGCGATATCGTTAGCCGCTACGGGCTGTTTTCCGCTCGGGTTGGCCACTTTGATGATGCCCGGCGAGCAATCGCCAAAGCAGTCGAACTGGACCCGCTCAACCCCCGGATATTCCGCCAGCAGGGCGAAGTGGAATATTCGGCCCGCGAATATGTTGCCTCTCTGGTTCCTTTGGCTCGGGCGCTTGAGCTCAATCCGGACCTCGCCGTGGTGCATTCGGCGATTGGCGCAAGCAAGCTGATGATGGGTGATGTCGTTGCCGCCAAGGCCGCATATGAGGCAGAGCCAAGCAGCCTGTTCAGACTGGTTGGACTGGCAATTATCGCGCGTAAGCAAGGTGATGGCGCAAGTGCCGATGGGTCGATGGCGCAAATGATCGCGGACAATGGTGATAATTCGCTTTACCAGCAAGCGCAGGTGCTGACCCAATGGGGCCGGCTGGATGAAGCAATGGCCACTTTGCAACATGCGCGGCAGGAAGGCGATGCGGGTCTGGTCTATCTCCGCAATGATCCGTTCCTTGACCCGCTTCGGATGATGCCCGACTTCAAGCGCCTGCTGGCTGCGCTTGGGTTCGTTTGATTGATGCCGGCACAGCAGGAGAACCGACAATGGCTGAAGAACCGGAAATAGACCCTAAGAAGGATGGCAAGGACAAGGACGCAGCCGGTGATCGCGGGAATGGCGACCGCGGTAACGGTGATCGCGGGAATGGCGACCGCGGTAACGGCGATCGTGGTAACGGCGATCGTGGTAACGGCGATCGTGGTAACGGCGATCGTGGTAACGGCGATCGTGGCAATGGTGACCGGGGTTAGGGGAGCCCCGTTTCTGCGCTGGCGGGCTGGTTATCTCCATCTCCTGGCTGGGCATCAGTTACCAGATAAAACGGCATTTCGTCCCTTTTGAGTAATGGCACGCCGTCGCATCCCTTTCCCGGCGAATTACCAGCTTCGTCATGCATCAGCGTGCATACAAAGCTGATGTCATAGCTATAATCAACAATGCCAGCTTTGGTAACGGCCTGCATAACATTTACCAGTCTGCGGCCCATTGCTGCATGTCTGATGTCTTGGCTCTGGTGAAAGCCGCGCATTAATGCAGCCTTGTAGCGGATTTGTGAATCCCAATCCTCTGGATCTTGATCAACGATAATACGCTGTTCATGAAGAATTTTTGTCAAATCCTGATTGGCCTTTTGGGCATTTCCAGCCTCAAAATCTTCGGTAAATTGACTCAGTCGATTCCAAAAGTCAGCGTCCGCGACGCTTGCATCGCTTTCTTCGTCGCGCCGGTTATTTTCGCCGAGTGCATATTGTATCAGTTCCAGTCTCGCGCTCTGGATAGTGTCATTTGCCGAAGGGTCTTTTGCTAGCCCGTTACTCGGATCGGGATCCGGCAAAAGCATAAGGTAGGTGAGATAGGCCATATTGTCGGTCGAATCATCAGATCTCAGTCGGGCAATGTAACGCTCTTGTGTGATGGCATCATTATCGGCTGTCGTGATGACATAAGCGCCCAGGAGAGTGATAATGATTAACGCCAGTAAGCCGCCTGCTGAAAATTTTCTGATCCGCTCCCTGCGCCGCGCCGTGCGGCTGGCGTCGACAAAGGTCTGCTCTTCGCTGTCCAGCGCCAGCAAGGCGTGCCCGGACAAGGGGTCCCTCTGACCCTGCGCGCGCTTCACAATGGCGAGTTCATCGGCTTGCAAATAGCTTGCGTCGCCTTTGCGCTTCCAGATCCTGTTCCACCAGCTTCGGCTATGGTCATCCGCGACCATTTTCGATTTGATCATGCCGTCACGCACCATTTTGCGGATTTGCAGCATGGCTTTGTGTTCATTGCTGCGCATCTCTTCGATGCGAGCGGCCAGCGCATCATGCGCCAATTCGTAACGGTCCTCGGTCACGCGCAGGATGCGTGAATCGTGCAGGCTCGATAGTGCCTGGTCGATCCAATTCTCGCTCGCGGGTAAGCGCGCCACCAACTCTTCACGCGTGTTGGGCTGCTTGGTGCCTTCAACCGAGACAAACTCTTCCAGCAAGCTTTGGATGCTTCCCGCTGGTAAGTCAGGGTAAAGGTTCCGTAATTCTGCTCGGATATGGCGGATCCGATGATCGAGGAAATCGGACAGGACATCATCCAGCTGCCCGGCTTGCTCAATCGCCGCATCGGCAAAAATGACCGGCCCGCTCCTCCCGCTGGCGACCGCTTGATTGTAGAGACTGTCGAGATAGACCTGCAGATAGGCAAGCTGAACATAGCTGCGCCCGCCATCGCTCAATTTGTCGATGATCAGCCGCGCAGTGTCTACGTCATGTTCAAGCGCAATGTTGAAGGCTTTGCAGGTTCCGGTGATGACCTGTTCGATGGCCGCCGGGCTCATCAACTCCACCCGCAGGCGCTTGCTGAACAGCGTGGGTACGATCTGCTCGAGCCGTTCCAGCCGCGCGAGATATTCTTCGCGTAGGGTTACGATGATCTGGCATGACAGGTCCGAGTCGAGAATGGCTCTTACCGTCTGGTAAAAGGCCTCCTGTTCGTCTGCCGAACCCAGGACGAACAGTTCTTCAAACTGGTCGAAGATCAGATAG
The DNA here is from genome assembly GCA_024642545.1 of Erythrobacteraceae bacterium. Lineage (GTDB taxonomy): Bacteria > Pseudomonadota > Alphaproteobacteria > Sphingomonadales > Sphingomonadaceae > Allopontixanthobacter. The sequence continues at coordinate 14,066 of JAHEAW010000031.1, read as the reverse complement.
GCCGGGCGCAAGTGGTCCAGATATAGCGACTTCAGCGCTTCAACTGCTGTTGCGTCACTATCGATTGGCGTAGTTGCATCTGCCCTGATCTGTTTGAGCAACGAGGCATTAATATCGCCCCGGCGGCGGATCCACAGCGGATGCCAGTCTGTCGCCTGGATCCGGTTGGCCAGGCCGCACTGGATCAGGCTGGTCTTGCCAGTTCCCGACTGGCCATAGACCAGCAGCATATCGCCTTCCCCGATCAGCCTGTATGCTTGTTCGGTTTCGGCTGCGCGGCCAAAGAAGGTGGCGAAATCTTCTGCCTTGAAGGCATCAAGAAATTTGAACGGCGAAGTCATGGCGCCTTGATCGCTTCCCTGAATTCCTCGACCAGATTACGCATCGGCAAGTGCGAATCCTTCTTGGATGGGTCCATCGTTTCACAAATCACCAGCACATCATCAGGATCGGTAATCGAGTAATAGTGACAGGCCCGGTCATCTTCGGTGTAACCGCGCAGAAAATAGAGCTTGGTGTTGGCGTTGCCAGTCAAGGCGTTCTGATCGATCACGAATGGTGTAAGGTTCAGATATTGCGACACATCCTCTAGGTCTTTGAGAAGAATGACCGATTCATTGTCGGTGAAGCTGAGGCGCACTTCGTCTGAATCCACAAATCCGGCTGTCACCCGGTCGAGCAGGACTTGTCGGTGGCGGAATTCGGGCGGCTTGTGCCGGGTCTTGTTGATGGCAATGCTTTTGATGGTTGCCAGCTTGTAACGCACGATGAAGGCAAAGTCGGTGAGGATGGTCCCCAGGTGCTGCTCGGCCTGTACACAAAAGCTTTCAACCTCGCCCGACTCTGCGGTACCTGCGGCAAGTTCATGACGCATTTCGGTCATGAATTTATGGGCATCGGAACTGGCAGTATTGGCCAGCGCTGCATTCAGGCCCGAACCCAGCTCCATAAAGCGTTCGACCTTATTCGCTGCAAACACATCATCGACTACACGTATCAGCCTGAGATAGTTGAATTCGAATTCGGTATCAGGAGTGATCGACAGGAAGGCCAGCAAGTCGTTGCGCTGGTTTGCGCTGATTTTCAGGTCCTTGTGGTCAAATCGGGCGTTCCACAATTGCGACATCAGGATAAAGGCGAAAAGCCGCGCACCAATGTCATAAGTGGCTATCAACTGCCGCAGCCGTGCCTCATCAACATCATTGCTGGCAAAAAGTTTGCGCAATTGTTCTCCCATCGGCGCGGGATAAGCATCGATGATTTGCTGGCGAACAGTGCGCAGATCCGACCGGCCCGCCTTTTGGGCCATTTCAAACAATATGCCCACTTCGGTGCTGTACGGGGCAATCGAGTTGAACAGGGTCTGGATCAGCGTTTCATTGACTGCTGCGCTATTGGCATGGGTCAGCGCTGCACCGCGGATAATGACCTGATTTTCCGCCTGCTGCGGCAACTGCCACTGCTTGACGTCAACATGGTCGGGGTGGACGTACAGCCCCCAGTTCAGTTCAGGAGGAGTGCTTGCACTCTGCAGCGCGGCCCCTGTGCCAAATTCAATGCCCCGAAAATCGCTGATTTCCCGCTTGTCGCCATAGCGGCTGGAGATCAGCGCGCTGGCCACTGCAAAGGCTTCGCCAATGGTCTTGTTGCTGGCCAGGGATTGATAGAATTGTTCAGAAAATTCGGTCGCCATCGAATCGTCGATCGGTACCGATGTGGCAATGATGGCAGGCACGCCATGATCCAGCAGCGCCTTGACTTGGTCGCGCGTCGCGCAGCCATTGAGAAATACCAGTTTGAGGCCTTTTGACTGGCCCATCAGCTGGGCCAGCCCCCCGGCATGTGCCAGTTCCGCGCCCCCCGGCTTTTCCAGTTGCAGGGCCGTGCCATTGGCATGGCCGGCATAATGGAAGATTGCGATCTGATCGGCAAACCGGTCAAACAGGCCAAATAGATCGTCCAGCCCAGCGCTTGCTTCTGCCTGCACCCGGATATAGCGCTGGTCTTCATAAGCGCTAAGGGCTGCGCTGATCGCCTTGCGCTCGCGGGTCAGCATGGCAAGGTGATTATCGGGATCATTGGCGAAACCCATCAGGATGACGGGGATGCTCATTCCTGCCACCTTACTTGCTCCAAAGCGGCAATTCCTGCCAGGGAAGTGAAATAGTTGAGATGGTGGCACGCGACATTCTGGCGCTGAGCATGGCGATCCCGCGCCGGGAGATCGGCGACAATACTGTCCACCGCCACGGCAATATCATTTGCGCGTTTTCTGAACAGCGCATCAAAAGCAGGCCCCTGGGCAATCTTGGCCATCAAGGCATCAAAGCTGCTGCCCGCCGGCGGCTCGTATTGTTCCACATTGCCGGCAAGAATCGTGTAACGCGTCGTCGGCGGCTTGTTCGCGTTCAAATCGCGCAGAAAATCTGAATCCGGGTCCATCTGCTCGAGCGTCGGGGTCAGCTTGCGTGATCTCCCAAGCAACATCAGTGCCGGTCCGCAAAATTGCGGCGCAAAATTAACCCCGATAGTCGCCAGAACTTCAAGGATTTTACGGCCCGAGCCGATCCTGCCGAAGGGGGAGCCACGGTTGGGCGTGCCGCACATCACCAGATGCCCGGCCACTTGCGCTCCTGTGCCGCGCTCAATGAATTGGCGGCACACCAGCCCGCCCATCGAATGGGCCAGCAATGTGACCTGCTTGCCATGGTCTGCGCCAAGGCCAATTGCTGCCAGATCGGCTTCCAGCGCGCGCGCCGTATCGCCGATCGGGGTCGCCAGATTTTCATAATCATAGGACAGCACGCAATCGAAAACATCGGTCAGCCCGGCGCGCGGGATGCCGCTCAGCAGCGCTTCGGTATCGCCAATGATCCCGTGCACGACCACCAGTATTGTTCGCGCGCGTGCGATATGCCCGGCGACATCATCGGTCTCATAGGTAAATGATCCACCGGGGGTGTAGTTGGCGCGGCGCAGGCGGTTGACCTTCTTGATGCCAAGATAGGTCTTGAACAGATACATTTTCAGCGCCCCGCCAATGCTGCGTTCATCGACGTTAGCGCCGACTGAAATTTGACTGCTGACGGCAGGCGCGGGGATGCGGTTGATTGCGATATGCGTTGCCCCGCCATCATCCTGCCAGAAATCACCCGCAAGCATTATGTGCTGCCCGTCATCGATCAGCGGCACCAGTGTTTCGCCATCCTCAAGCGGCGCGGAAATCTTTAGTTCAAGCGGGGTTTCGGCCAGCGCTTCTGGGTGCGCAATATCGCTAAGTTCAATCGAATGGACGGCCGCGCCCCGGCTGCCGCCCAGCGTTGCCGGAGCCAGACGGGTTGCCGTAAGCGCATCGATCAACCGGGCATAATCACCGGTTGCACGCGCTGGTTCGGGCGCGCTGGCAAGGCTGACCTGAGCGGCAAAGAGAGGGTGGGACATGATTTCGAGCTGCCCCTCTGCCAGCGAAACGGCACCCGGCCCGACTGTGTCGAGCTGGCGCTGAATATGGAAGGCCAAGTCGATGGTCAGCCAGTCATCCTGCGTGATCTTTTCAGCGTCTGCCAATTCGGCATCACTAACGATCCCACGCGTGGCTGTCAGCGGCGCCATTGCCAGCCGGAAGTCGTCGAGCCGTTCGGTTGTCACAATAACCTTCAGCCGCTCCAGCCCATCGTCCCCTTCATCAAGCGTAAAGCGCATGACTTCAGACGGGCGGTCGGTCCCCACCAGCATCGTCTGGAATTCGCCGCCGGGCGCGACCTGATCGTTGGCCAGCGGAGTTATTCCAAAATCTTCGGAAAAATAGATCAGCGCGTAATTCAGAACCTGCGCTGTATTATTGGCAATCTGCAGTTTGCCGCCCGGCTTGATCCAGCTGTCACCCTGTTTGCGGTAGGGTAGAGTTATGTCTGGCCCGGTGTGGATGGTTTCGGTGCCGTCCTGCGTCTGTTCGGCAAAACGCAGCGTAACTTTCTGGCTATCAAATCTGGGATGAGGATTGGCCAGGCTGAGAGTTCTTTGCCACTGCGCGATATGCGCCAGCAGCAGTAGCATCGGCTTGGCCCAGCCATCGGCCAGATTATTGAGCGGCGCTGTGCCAATGATCTTTCCCGCAAGGCTGGCTTCCAGTTGAATACTGTTCCCCGTCACTCGCAGCACTGGCCCATCTCCGGCCCTGTTATCGACCAGCACCGTGCCATTTGCAGGATCGGCGGCCAGTGCCTGCTCCAGTGCGCTGCGCACCTCAGCATCGCCAGTGAAAGCTACCAGCAGCGGCGGAGGAGGCATGCTGGCAACTTCAGCCCAGTATTTCTGATCTTCCTCAGCCTTGAAATCAGGCTCGATGACTGCGGTCTGCGCCCCCACCTTGACCGCGCGAGCTGTGCCGACTGGATCAGCCGCATCAGCGTTTTCACGCAGCGCAAGGGTTACCAGAACTGCGGGATCGGTCGGCAAGCCCTGCAGCGCACCGCATTCTGCCAGCCAGCGCCCTTCTTTGTGATAAACGCTATAGGCCGGGCGGCTCTTGCGCGCGGCCCTGCCCAGGAAACCGCAATACGGATCAAAGCCAGCGAAATTTTCAAACTGCGGGTCCTGCGGCGACTTGTCCTTGTCTCGGATCAGCTGGCGCACCGCGGCGCGGCTTTGGATATACAGATCAGCGTAGGACAGATCGCCGCCGCCATGGCGCAGCACATCGTATAATGCGGTGGTAAAGAAGCCCTGGTGCGTATCGACGTCTTCCTTTGCGGTCTGGCTGCGGTCACATGCTGCCATCAGCAGGTGGCGGCTGGCGGGAATGCCCATCGGATCACCGCGCGCCAACATTTGTGCCAACTGCCCATCAAGATAGGACGCCAGCGGGCGCGGGGGGTAAGTGCTGGTAGTGGTGCGTATTCCGGCCATTGGAGCGTCGGTCACATCGCGCGTACCTGAGCCGGAATGGCAGCAATCAAGGACCATGGCGATATGCGGATCATTGGCCGCCAGTTCCTGCAGCAGCAGCGCCAGTTCCTTGTCCGCAAGGTCGAACTTATCACCTTCTCGGCTGTCGAAGCACACCAGCCCCTCATCGCGATTATCCCGGTCAAATTCGCGTAGTTCGAGCGATGCTGTGGCCCGCGCGCCGTGGCCGCAATAATGGAACAGCGCGACATCATCTTTGCCCGCTTGCCCTAGATGCTTGCGAAACTGAGAAATCACATTGGTGTAAGTCGCTTCGCTATCACGCAAGGTCAGGACCGCGGCATCGCGGTAGTGATCAGACAGATAGTCTTCCACATTGGCGATATCATTGAGACAACCCTGCAATTTGCCGACGTGATCGGGATAATCATTGATCCCGACCAGCAGTGCATAGACCTTCGCCATCGCAGGCATTCCCCCGGCAACAATTCGACATTCGATGCGGGCGACCCACCACGGCGGCCATCATGGGCCTGTGCGGGCAGATGTCAATTTTTGTCAGCAATCACAATGCGCAGGGGGCAAAGATATCGTCCTGAGAATACTCCTAAGAATGCGCGGCAAAGGTCCAGAAATTGAAACCATCGCTGCGCGTAATGGAACCCGTCATGCCCACCGGTTCAACATCGCCGTCCATCAGCGTGGCAAGGGCGGCGTCATCATCAGGTTCAATTTTGGCCAGAGTGCGCTGTCCACCGGGTGTCAGGGCAACCACCAATCCGTGACGAACTTCGCCTGCGCGGCCATATAGTACAGTATAGGTTTCAACCTTCGCCGGACCTTCATATTCCTCCAGCATCTCGGGAACAGGTGGGCGCAAGCCGTCCGCTTCGGCCTGAAAATCAAAGTCTTGCGGGAAAGTACCTTCGGGCTGTGGAACGCGCGTCAGCACAATCGAGTGATTATGCGTGGCATAGCCGCCATTAGCGAACAGGAAGCCGTTGGTTCCCGATTTCCGCAAGGCTTCGACCATGCAGGCGGCAGCATGGGCCATATAATTGCCAATCGGCCCGCCGCCAAACGTCAGTCCGCCAAACACAGTCATCGGAGCGCTGGCTGGCAGTCCGGCAATGCGCCGCGCCATCTTGGGGATGCACGGAAAACAGGAATAAAGCTCTATGTGGTCGCAATCGGTGATCGACAGGCGGTTGAGTTCCAATGCCCGCGTGATTGACACCTGCGCTGCCGGTGACAATGCGAAATCCGCGCGGGTCAACACGCCTTCATCTTCATGCGCGGCAGCACCTTTGCCGACATAGATGATCCGTTCGAACGGCACCCCGGCGGCGCGCGCCACCGCAAGGCTGGTGACGATCAGCGCCGCGCCCTGATTGACAGCCGCATTGGCAACCATCAACTTGGTATAGGGGTGCGCGATCGGGCGATTGTCTGCGGAGGGCTCGATAACCTCTCGCGCAGTGCGCGGCTGACGCAGCCATGCGTGCGGATTGCGGGCTGCCACTTGTGACATATTCGACCAGATTTCGCCAGTTTCGGCCTGCCCTTCGGCCAGCGTCTGGCCGTAAACCGGCCGCGCTGCATTGTCATAGAACGGATAGACATCGCTGGGCGTGACCAGCCCGTAAGCGATACGAAAGCTCGACTTCTCCTGAATGCGCGGCGGGTAGGGGCTTTGTACCTTGGCTGCGGTAGTGCCGCTCGCAGCAGCTTCGGCTTTTCGCCTTGCCGCTGTGCGCAGCGCTTCTGCGCCCACGATCAAGGCAGCGCTGGCCTTACCTTCGCCGATGGCATTGGCCGCCATATTGATCAACAGGATCGGACCGTCACCGGTCGGCGTTGGGGTTTCGTGAGTGAAGGCAGGGCTGATGCCAAGTTCGCGGGAAATGCCGTCCACCAGCGTTCCGGTCAGCTGCGGGAAGGAGATCTGATTGACGATGCCGAGCCAATCAATCTGTTGCAGGACACTTTCGCCTGCATCGTCCCCAGCGGCGCGCGCGGCAGCGATCATCAGTTCGAGTGAATCGCGCCCTTCTGACCCTGTTGCCGCGCGGTCGTTGATCTGGCCGCAGCCAATGATCACCGGAATGCGCGAGGGGTTCCCCGGCTTGGTCAATGCCTGATCACTCTCAGGCCTGCACCACGTTTTGTTCGATCCGGCCAAAGATCGAATGGCCGTCAGTGTCATGCATGTCGATGGCGACAGTATCGCCCACTTGCATAAAGCGTGTGCTTGGCGCGCCATCGGCGATGGTTTCAATCATCCGGATTTCCGCGATACAGCTATAGCCCGCACCGCCTTCGTTGACCGGCTTGCCGGCCCCGCCATCAGCGCCCTTGTTCGATACAGTGCCTGTGCCCACGATTGTGCCCGGACCCAGAGTGCGCGTTTTAGCGGCATGGGCAACCAGTTGGGCCAGGTTGAATGTGGCATCCACGCCCGCATCGGCGCGACCGAAATGTTCGCCGTTGTAATCGACCAGCAACGGCAAGTGGACCAGATTGCCGCGCCACGCATCGCCCAGTTCATCGGGCGTGACCGCGACGGGGGAGAAGGCGCTGGCAGGTTTTGACTGGAAGAAGCCAAAACCCTTTGCCAGCTCGTCCGGGATTAACCCGCGCAGGGAAACGTCATTGACCAGCATCAACAGTTTGATGTGACCGCCTGCGTCCTGTGCGCTGCAGCCCATTGGCACACAGTCGGTTATGCAGGCGACTTCGCCTTCCATATCACAGCCCCATGCCGGATCGCCCAGCGGGATCGGATCACGCGGTGCCAGAAAGCTGTCTGAACCACCCTGATACATCAGCGGATCATGGTAGAAGCTGTCTGGCACTTCGGACCCGCGCGCCTTGCGGACCAGTTCGACATGGTTGATATAAGCGCTGCCATCGGCCCATTGATATGCGCGCGGTAACGGCGATGCGGCTTCGCGTTCGTGGAAGCGTTCGCATGGCACAACCTGATGTTCGACATCGGTATAAAGTGCCTCCAGGCGCGGGGCAACTTCGTCCCAATGATCAAGCGCATATTGCATGGTGGGGGCGATATTGCCCGCCGCGCAATAGCGGGTGAGGTCCTTTGATACGACGACCAGAATGCCGTCCCGGCCCGATTTGAGCGATGCAAGTTTCATGATGTTTGGTCCTGTTCGGGATTGTCTGGTTGGTTGCCTGGATGCGCGCGCTGGAACGGTTCCAGCGCAAGACAAGCGGCTTCGATCCGGCGGATATGCGGCAGGTCGGCAAAATCGAAAGCAAAGCGCTGTGCATTATAGACCTGCGGCAGCAGCAGCACTTCGAACAGGCCGGGGCCGTCAAACAGGAAGTCTCCTGCGCTGTGCTGCGCCAGCCGTGCTTCGATGGGGGTAAAGGTCCGCTCCAGCCAGTGGCGGTACCATGTGCCAATTTCTTCCTGCGAATGACCGAGCGGATCAGCAAGGTATTTGAGCACCGGCAAGTTGTTGGGTGCGTGCAATTCGGTGGCAATCGCATAGGCCAGCTCGCGCACCAAATAGCGTTCTTCGATCTTGCCCGGCAACAGCGGAATTTGCGGATAAGCCTCTTCAAGCCATTCCAGCAGCGCCATCGATTGCACCCGGTCGTGCCCGTCTGCTTCCAGCAGCGGCACACTGCCAAACGGATTGCGGCTGGTGAAGGCCGGATCCTTTTGTTCCGATTTGACCAGATTGACCGGAATATAATCGTAATCGAGGCCCTTCAGATTGAGCGCAATCCGCAGCCGGTACGTGGTAGAGCTGCGAAAATAGCCATAAAGCTTCATCGTCATACCCTGCCTCGGCTGTCGAATATCCTACAATGTGGAACACATGGAACACAGTCCTGAGGCAAGAAACCGGCCCGCCATGCGCCCTTCAGACAGGGGCAGTCAGGGCGGGGATGGTTCATGCGCATGACCGCCTTGTGCCATCGTCGGCGGCAGTAGGACAGGCTGTGTTTTCAGCGTCGTTCAAAACGCCGGAATTCCGGTGACCGCACGGCCCAGAATGAGCGCATGGACATCATGCGTTCCTTCATAGGTATTAACCGTCTCCAGATTGATGGCGTGGCGCATGATCTGATATTCATCCGAAATTCCGTTGCCGCCATGCATGTCGCGTGACTGGCGAGCGATATCGAGCGCCTTGCCGACATTGTTGCGCTTCACGATGGAAATCATCTCGGGCGCGAAGCGGCCTTCATCCATCAGCCGCCCGACCCGCAAGCTCGCTTGCAGACCCAGGCCGATATCGCTCATCATGTCAGCCAGCTTCTTTTGATAAAGCTGGGTGGCAGCAAGCGGACGGTCGAACTGCTTGCGGTCCAGTCCATATTGGCGGGCAGCCGCAAGACAAAATTCAGCAGCCCCCAAGGCGCCCCAACTGATGCCATAGCGCGCCCGGTTGAGACAGCCGAACGGACCCTTCAACCCCTGCACTTCGGGCAGCAGCGCGCTGGCGGGCAATTTGACCTCGTCCATCATGATCATGCCGGTGGTGCTGGCGCGCAGACTAAGCTTGCCTTCGATCTTGGGGGCGCTGAGCCCGGCCATGCCCTTTTCAAGCACGAACCCGCGGATACCGTCGCCATGCGCTTCGCTTTTGGCCCACACCACAAACACATCGGCGAAGGGCGAATTGGAAATCCAGGTCTTGGCCCCCGACAGCGAATAACCATCGCCGTCCTTCCTGGCATAAGTGCGCATCGATCCCGGGTCAGACCCCGCATCAGGTTCGGTCAGGCCGAAGCAGCCGATCAATTCGCCGCTGGCCAGGCCGGGCAAATATTTGCGGCGCTGTTCTTCGCTGCCATAAGCATGGATCGGATACATCACCAGGCTCGACTGGACCGACGCCATTGACCGATAGCCGGAATCGACCCGCTCAATTTCACGCGCGATCAGGCCATAAGAAACATAGCCTGCGCCCGCGCCGCCATATTCTTCAGGGACAGTCGCGCCCAGCAGGCCGGCCCGGCCCATCAGCGGGAACAGTTCGGGCGCGCTGGTTTCATCGCGGTAAGCCTGCTGGACGCGCGGCTTCAATTCGCTTTGCGCAAAGCCGTGCGCCGCATCACGGATCATCCGCTCTTCATCGGTCAGCTGGGATTCGAGATCGAAGGGGTCTTCCCAATTGAATGGCGCCATTCCGGCCATGGTTTCTCCTGTAACTATCAACTGTTCTTTTGCAGTCCCGGTCATGGGCTGCAAGGGGGCTCTCTTCAAGTGTTGTTGCGGCGTGTTGCGGCGAAAATTGCCAATGTCCGCTCTGCTGCGCGCAGATGGAGGATCTCGGTCATCCGGCCATCCACCTTGATTACGCCCTTTCCGGCATTGGCCGGATCAGCGAACGCATCCACAACCGCGCGCGCCTGTTCGACTGCAGCGGGAGAGGGTGCAAAGGCAGCGTTGGCAAGCGCGAGCTGTTTGGGGTGGATCACTGTCTTGCCGTCAAAGCCCAGCAGCGCGCCTTGCCGGCACTGCGCGACAAATCCGGCTTCATCGGCCAGATCGTTGAACACGCCGTCGATCACTGCCAGCCCATGCGCACGCGCTGCCACCACCGCCTGCGTCAGCAGCGTCAGCATGGCGCTGCGCGGCGGATCGAGCGTGCAACGCATTTCCAGCGCCAGATCGTTGGTGCCAAGGACGAAGGTTGTCAGCCGCGCGTCTGCCGCTGCCGCAGCAATCGCGGGCAGGTCGAGAAACCCGGCGCAGGTTTCCAGCATCGCCCAGATTTCCGGCCCGCTGCCCAGTGCCTTGCGGTATTGCCGCAGCTCGGCCGGCGAAGACAGCTTGGGCACCAGTACCGCCTGCGCGCCCGCATCTGCCAGCGCGGCGCAATCGTCTTGCCACCATGGGCTGCCGATGCCGTTGGTGCGCACCACCAGCAACCGGTGGCCAAAACCGCCGTGCGCTGCTGCATGGGTAGCAGCAGCGCGCGCATCATCCTTGGCATCGGGCGCGACGGCATCTTCCAGATCGAGGATCACCGCGTCGCATTCAGCGGTGCGGGCTCTTTCCACCGCGGTGGCACGGTTGGCGGGCAGAAAGAGCGCAGTGCGAAGCGGGCGGATGTTCATGTGGGGCGATTGGCCAGCAGATCATCCACCACGCCGGGGTCAGCCAGCGTCGAAGTGTCGCCCAGATTGCCTGTGTCATTCTCGGCAATCTTGCGCAGGATGCGGCGCATGATCTTGCCGCTGCGGGTCTTGGGCAGCGCCGGCGCGAACTGGATCACATCAGGCGTTGCAATTGGACCAATTTCCTTGCGCACCCACTGGATCAGTTCCCCCCGCAATGCATCGCTGTTTACGGTCCCGGCATTGGTGGTGATGTAAGCGTAAATGCCCTGGCCCTTGATGTCATGCTGCATGCCGACCACTGCTGCTTCAGCCACGGCGGGATGTTCAACCAGCGCGCTTTCGACTTCGGCGGTGCCCATCCGGTGGCCGGAGACATTGATCACATCATCGATACGCCCGGTGATCCAGTAATATCCGTCTTCGTCGCGCCGGCAGCCATCACCGGTAAAATACATGCCGGGAAAGGTGCTGAAATAGGTTTGAAAAAACCGCTCGTGATCGCCGTAGACGGTGCGCATCTGGCCCGGCCAACTGTCGAGGATCACCAGCGGCCCCTCGGTTGCGCCGTGCTGTACATGCCCGTCATTATCGACAATCGCGGGCTGTACTCCGAACATCGGCTGGGTCGCGCTGCCCGGTTTCAGATCAGTCGCGCCGGGCAGCGGCGTTATCATCGCGCCGCCGGTTTCAGTCTGCCACCAGGTATCGACAATGGGGCAGCGCCGTTCGCCCACCACGCGGTGATACCAGTCCCACGCCTCTGGATTGATCGGTTCCCCGACGGACCCGAGCAGACGCAGGCTTTTGCGGCTGGTGCGAGTGACATAGTCATCGCCTTCGCGCATCAGCGCGCGCAAGGCAGTTGGCGCGGCGTAGAAAATCTCGACCGCATATTTGTCGATGATCTGCCAGAAGCGCGAAAAATCGGGATAATTGGGCACACCTTCAAACATCACGGTGGTCGCGCCGTTCATCAGCGGGCCGTAGACGACGTAGCTGTGCCCTGTGACCCAGCCGACATCGGCGGCGCACCAATAGATTTGGCCGGGGCGGTAATCGAATACATATTCATGTGTCATGCTGGCCCAGACGGCATAGCCGCCGGCGGTGTGAAGCACGCCCTTGGGCTTGCCGGTGGAACCGGAGGTATAGAGGATGAACAGCGGATCTTCTGCGTCCATTTCTTCTGGCGGGCAGTCAATGCTTTGGCCGGCGGCCGCACTGGCCCAGTCCACATCGCGGCCGTCCATCATGGGGACATCTGCACCGGTATGCTTGAGCACGATCACCGTATCGACCGCGACCTTGTCCAGCGCTGCATCGACATTGGCCTTCAGCGGAACGGTCTTTCCGCCGCGCAATCCTTCATCCGCGGTCAGCACAATACCCGATTGGCAATCCTCGATCCGGCCCGCCAGTGCATCGGGTGAGAAACCGGCAAAGACAATCGAATGGACCGCGCCAATCCGCGCGCAGGCAAGCATCGCCACTGCCGCTTCCGGCACCATCGGCAAATAGATCGTGACCCGGTCGCCCTTGGCAACGCCCTTGGCCTTCAGCAAATTGGCAAAGCGGCACACATCGCGGTGCAATTCGCCATAAGTGATGGTGCGGCCCGGAGTGGCCGGATCATCGGCTTCCCAGATGATGGCAGTATCGTCTGCCCGTGCAGGTAAATGGCGATCGAGACAATTGGCCGTAATATTCAGCGACCCGCCAGTGAACCAGCGAATATGGAAGTCTTCCTGCCTGAAGCTGGTGTCCTTGACCCTGCCGAACGGTTTGATCCAGTCAATCCTTTGCGCTTCTTCCCGCCAGAAGCCGTCAGGGTCAGTTATCGAGCGCTGGTATTTTTCCGCATAGCGTGCCGCGTTGATCTTGGCGGAGCTGGCCCATTCCGGCGGCACTGGAAAAACTGCATCGCTCATCATTCTCTCCCGGTATCCTGTTTGCACCAGCGATAAGGCAGCGAGCGTGATCGCGCCAGATGGGTTTTCCTGCCCGGCAGACAGTTAAACTGCAACCTGCGTCAATGAACCGCCAATGCGTGCTTGACTGCAGCGAGGATTTTGCCGGGCGGGCACGGTTTGGTGCATGCCTGTGCGCCGGGAAAGCGATCCTTCATTTCCGCAACGGTATAGTGCCCGGAATGGAAAATCACCGGAATATTTTCAGCAATCAGCTGTTCGGCCAAGGGGAAGCTCAGTCCGTCAGCCAGATTGACATCCAGGATCGCAATGTCGGGCTTTTCCTTTTGCAGAGCCAGCGCGGCCGAGGCAAGATCGCTATGTGGTCCTTCAACAATATACCCGGCTTCCTCCACCGTATTGCACAGATCGAAAGCGATAATCATCTCATCTTCTGCCACAAATACGCGCGGTGCAGACATGCCTGTTCTCCAGATTTGCTATCAGCAAAAATAACCGGCCGGGCAGCAAATTGTTCCGCCTTGCCTGCCGCTGGAATGGCCGCAAATCTAGAGTTTGCCGAACCTGTCCTGATATGCAGCCATATCGCCTGCCGCCAGCAGCCGGGCCTGTTCGACCCAATTATCGCGGCGAATGCGCCCTTCAAACCGGCCAAGCTGAGCGTCAATCTTGTCAATATCGCCATCCGTCCACGCTGCGACCTGGTCGAACCGGGTCACGCCGAGCGAGACAAGCAAGGTTTTGAGCTTGGGGCCAACCCCCTTGATCCGGCATAAATCATCGTCGCTCTGTGCTGGCGCCGCCGCCGCGTCGGCGGCCGCCTGCGCTTCAATCCGTTGTTCTTCGACCACAGCGGCCACCGCAGTGCCAACGCCCGCCAAGCCTTGCGGAACCGCTGGCGGTGCATCGATCAGCGCCTGATTGCGCGATGCCGGGGCTGCCCCTTCGTCGAGCGTATCCCGCATGAGCGAGGTCACGCCGGTACGCCGGGTGATGACAAATACCCAATAGGCGGCCCCCAGACCAATTAGCAGCGCAATCGCGAACAGCGGCCAATTGGCTTCTACCAATTCCATCATGACAAAGTTTCTCCATCCTCGGGCATCGTTTCGGCGGCTGCTCTGCCCC
>JAHEAW010000030.1 GCA_024642545.1 Erythrobacteraceae bacterium | reverse complement strand
CGGTTCGCGCACATCGGTGCGGGCGGTGATTGGCGGTGCGGCGCCTTGCAGGCTGGTGCTGGGGGGCATGGGGCTGGAAGGGTTGGCCGGGTGGAATCGCCGCGCCGCCTTCTTCATTGATGCAATCGACCGGTTTGATGCGGTCAAGCGCGGTGATCCGGCGTTCATGGCGGTCAGCTTCATGAAGACGATGCAGGTTGATCGGGTCGCAGCGCGCCTGTTGCTGCAATCGGTGGCCGATACTTCGGCCCAGCAGCTGGCCGCGCTGAGGATGCCCACACTGGTGCTGTGCGGCGCGCAAGATCGGGATAATGGGTCGGCGGCAGCGCTGGTAGACGCACTGCCCGCTGCGATCTATGCCGAGGTTCCCGGCACACATATGAGCTCTGTCGCCGAGGGGGCGATGGGTGATGCCCTGGCGGGCTTTCTCAAAATTGATCAGCTTGATTAAAAGTTAAGCGAGAGCATGGCGCGGACGGCCCAAGCAGGCTAAACCGCATCGGTAATGGGGATTTGCAAGACTGACCGGGCGGCCTGATGGCCAGAACGTACCCAACCATTGGCTGGCGCGAAGTTGCCGGACTGCCCGACCTTGGCATCGATTGTATCGCGGCCAAAATCGATACTGGCGCGCGGACATCCTCGCTCCATGCGGTTGATATGGACCTGTTCGAGCGCGGCGGTGAAAAATGGGCGCGCTTCTTCATTGATCTGGGCAATGATCACCGCTCGCTGGTGTGCGAAGCGCCGAGAGTGGCGCACCGCACCATCACCAGTTCGAACGGGCAAGCTGAAGAACGGCTGATCATCAAGACCGCCATCCGCCTTGGCGCGGAAATATTTCGGGCCGAATTCAGTCTTGCTGACCGGTCAGATATGCTATTTCCCGTGCTCGTCGGACGCACCGCGCTCCGCAAAAGATTTCTGGTCGATTCGGGCCGTTCCTATCTCCAATCCACTGACGAACAACGCCAAAGGATGCTGAAATGAAGATTGCCATGTTGGCCCGTAACCCGAAACTCTATTCGCATATCAGGCTGAAGGAAGCGGCAGAGACACGCGGGCATACACTGGAAATCCTCAACACCACGCGCTGCACCGTCAACATCGCCAGCCATCGGCCTACGGTCATGTATAATGGGGAAACCTTGGGTAAATATGACGCGGTGATCCCGCGCATTGGGGCCTCAATCACCAATTACGGCCTTGCTGTTCTGCGCCAGTTCGAAATGGGCGGGACCTGGCCGCTCAATGAAAGCGTCGCGATCGGCCGAAGCCGGGACAAATTGCGCAGCACCCAGATCATGGCCAAGCACGGGCTGGGCCTGCCGCTCACCGCTTATGCCAATGACCCCAAGCAGGCCGAAGCGATCATCAAGGCGGTTAACGGCCCGCCCGTAGTGATCAAGCTGCTGGAAGGGACACAAGGCATTGGCGTGGTGCTGGCCGAAACTCTGAAGGGCGGGGCGTCGATTATCGAGGCGTTTCGCGGGGCCAATGTCAACATCATGGTGCAGGAATTCATCAAGGAAGCGGGCGGATCGGATATTCGCTGCCTAGTGGTCGGCGGCAAGGTGGTCGCGGCAATGCGGCGGCAGGGTGCAGAGGGCGAGTTTCGCAGCAACCTCCACCGCGGCGGCAGCGCGCAATTGATCAAAATCACCCCGGAAGAACGCTCCACTGCGGTGCGCGCGGCGAAACATATGGGCCTGAACGTGTGCGGCGTGGATCTGCTGCGCAGCAATCACGGTCCGGTAATAATGGAGGTGAATTCCTCCCCTGGCCTCGAAGGTATTGAAACCGCGACCGGCAAGGATATTGCCGGACAGATCATCGAATTCATCGAGAGCCACGCAAAGGCGGGGAACACAAAGACCAAGGGTGCAGGGTGAAGGGCATCAACTCAAAGGTCTATTGTTGAACGCTTTTGTTCCACCCGCATCCGGCCCGCTTTGCCAATTACCGAGTGGATTGGGAGACGATCGGTGAATAGCATTTAGCCGAAACATAGAAGACAAAGTTGGACTTTACAAATTTCGTCATCACAATTCGCGATCGTCCAACTTGGCGGTTTTGGATAGCGGCGATGAAGTTTCAGGGTATAGTCGATACTGATCCCGAAAGGCTTGTTTTTTTCACCATGTTATTTTTTGGGCCTGCGATAGGTATACTCGGGTTATTCTTCGCCTATATTTATTTTGCCGAATCCAGCTTCCGCATCCCCGCCGCCGAAGGAATGGCGATAAGCATGCTGAACCTGTCTATCGGCGAGATGGCGTGGATCAATGCATTTTGGATGCTATCCCTTACCAGCCGCTGACATGGCCAGTAAATCGAAGTAGGGAATCTTCTGGTCCGTTTGCCTTCCGCCTCGTTCTGGCCATTGGGTCAGTGCTTCATCTGAGCGAAAAGCAAACTGCCTTCCAGCAATTGCAGCAACGGCGCACCTTGAGCGCGCATCTGATTATTGAACCTTAGCCTCGCTGCTTCTCCCGCCTTCACCCGCAAAAACTCCTTCTATTCACCGTGTTATTCGCTCGCTTTGAATGCTTAACTGGCTCGAAAGCATCATTGGCAAGACCGGATTAACCCTTTTGGCCGAACATCTCTTTTCAGACGGGGGGCAAACCAAGCCCAGGAGGACCCTATGGTCTACGCCCCGCATGAAACTGTATCCGACGCGATCAAGCGCGCCGGTCTGCCACAAACACACCGGATCCATTGGTCAGAAGCCCGCAAGGAAGATGTTGTGCGCGCGGTGCATGACAGATTGATCAGCTTTGACGAAGCACGCTGGCGCTATCTGCTCAGCCGGACCGAATTTCGCCAATGGGAAAAGCAGGTCGATGCGCGCCACGGCGATCAGCCCGACAAACGCCAGCCGCTCAAGGTCCAGCTAACCGATTGCCATCCCGGCGAGTTGGAGGACGCGTGATCCCGTCGGCTGTCTAAGGACAGACCTTTAGCGGAAGGGCGGCTCGTTGAAGGCCCGCAGTTTGCGCGAATGCAGGCGCGGGCCTTCTTCGCGCAGCAGGCGGCAGGCAGTTACGCCAATCTGGAGATGCGCGCCGATCGCTTCTTCGTAGAACTGGTTGGCTTGCCCCGGCAGCTTGATTTCGCCGTGTAGCGGCTTGTCGCTGACGCAGAGCAGCGTGCCGTAGGGGACGCGGAAGCGGTACCCCTGAGCAGCGATGGTGGCGCTTTCCATGTCGATCCCCACCGCACGGCTGAGGCTGAGGCGGCGCGCTGAATGGGTGTAACGCAGTTCCCAATTGCGGTCGTCAGTCGTCACCACTGTGCCGGTGCGCATCCGCTTTTTCAGATCCGCGCCTTGATTGCCGCTGACCTCTTGCGCCGCAGTGGCCAGCGCCTGCTGCACTTCGGCAATTGCAGGAAGCGGAATTTCGGGCGGCAGCACATGGTCGAGCACATTGTCATCGCGCAAATAGGCGTGGGCGAGCACATAATCGCCGATCTTCTGGCTTGGGCGCAAACCCCCGCAATGGCCGATCATCAGCCACGCCTCGGGCCGCAGCACGGCCAAATGGTCAGTGATCGTCTTGGCGTTTGATGGGCCTACGCCAATATTGACCAAAGTGATCCCGCCGCGCCCTTCGCCAATCAGGTGATAGGCAGGCATCTGGTGCCGCCGCCACGCAGTATCGGATAAGTGATTGCGCGCATCCTTCAACGGCAAGTCGAAATACATGCCGCCAGCCCCAGCCAGTGCGGTAAAGCCGTTCTGGCCAACCTGCTCGCCAGCCCAATCTACGAATTCATCGACATAGCGGTGATAGTTGGTGAACAGGATGAAGCGTTGGAAATGTTCGGGCGCTGTGCCGGTGTAATGCGCTAGCCGGGCGAGGCTGAAATCAGTCCGCAGGCCGTCGAACAATGACAGCGGGAAATCTTCCCCCGGATCGTCAATCTCGATCCCGTCAGCCAGTTCGTCACCAATGTCGGCCAGTTCGGTTGCGGGGAAATGGCGCGCAATCTCCTGCGGGCTGATCCCGGCCATTTCCGCACCTGCGGCCCCATCAAGCACATAGGGGAAGGGAATTTCCTGGCGCGAGAGCCGCACTTCCAGCGTTATGTCATAATCGCTGCCGATCAGCGCGAGCTGTTCAGTCAGATAATCGGCGAACAGATGCGGCCGAGTGACAGTGGTGGAATAAGTACCTGGCGCATTGAGCCGCCCGAAAGCGCGGCCGCGTTCGCGGGGCTGCTCGCCGCCGGCATAGCGCATCACCAGTTCGGGGTAAGCGTAACTGCCGTCCTTGCGGCGCTGCGGGGGCGGCAAGGTGCCGCTGCGGGCAAAGGCCATGACATCGGCGCGAAGGCGCTCAACAGAGGCCTGATAGAGTGTTTCCAGCTCAGCGATTATTTTTTCAAGTGATTCCATCGCGGGCAGATAGCGCCGGTTGGGCCATTTTACAAAGAAAAGGGCGCGATCCTTGCGGAACGCGCCCGTTGCTTGCCGATCTGCGGGAGATCAGGCTTCGTCTTCAGCTTTGTCTGCGTCTGCGGCTTCGGCGCCATCTTCCAGCATGTCCGCCGGGATTTCACCCGGTTCCAGCGTGGGGTCGACCGCTTCGGTAAAGCCCCCGGTACCTTCAGCCTGTTCTTCTTCGAACATGGCCTTCATCACATCGACACCCTGACGCTGCAGCTCGGCTTCATCGTCCGAGCGTGCGACATTGGCTTTCACCAAAATGTCAACTTCAGCATGCAGACGCACGCGCACGTCGAACAAGCCAAGCGTTTTGATCGGGTGTTCGAGAATGACCATCTTCTTGGTCACTTCGTGGCCCTGTTCAGCCAGACCGTCGACGATATCGCGCACGGTAACCGAACCATAGAGCTGGCCGGAGTTTGACGAAGCGCGGATCAGAACGACTTCTGCACCAGCGATCTTTTCGCCCGACTTTTCGGCATCGCCGCGCTTTTCCGCATTTTCCTTTTCAAGGCGTTCGCGGTTGGCTTCAAAGACAGCCTTGTTCGCCGCGTTGGCGCGCAGAGCTTTCTTGTTGGGCAGCAGGAAGTTACGAGCATAGCCGTCCTTCACGCTGACCACGTCACCGATGGTGCCGAGCTTTTCGATCCGTTCGAGGAGAATGATATCCATGAGTCTTCTCCCTTACTTCACGAGGTAGGGCAGCAGGCCGATGTGGCGTGCGCGCTTGATCGCCTTGGCCAGCTCGCGCTGCTTCTTGGCGGATACGGCGGTGATCCGGCTAGGAACAATCTTGCCACGTTCGGACATGAAACCCTGCAGCAAGCGCACGTCTTTATAATCAATGACGGGTGCGCCCTTGCCAGAGAACGGGCAGGTCTTGCGGCGGCGGAAAAAAGGACGGGCCATCAGTCGCGCTCCTCACGGTCAGACCGGCGCTTACGCTCGCGGTCCTGTTTGCGCATCATCACTGACGGGCCTTCTTCATGCTCGTCCACGCGGACGGTCAGATAGCGGATGACATCTTCGTTGATGCGGGTCTGGCGCTCGAGCTCGGCAACAACGGAGCCGGGGCCCTCAATGTTGAGCATGACGAAATGCGCCTTGCGGTTACGGTCAATCTTGTAAGCGAGGTTCTTCAGGCCCCAGGTTTCTGTCTTGGTTACCTTGCCTTCATTCGCTTCGATGATTTCGGTGGCAGATGCCGCCAGCGCATCAACCTGAGCCTGGCTCAAATCCTGACGCGCGAGAAAGACATGCTCGTACAGAGCCATGCTTCGCTTCCTTCACATTGTAATGCCGATCGCTGACTGATCCGCAGGATTGCGGGGCCCCTCCGGCTTTCTTCAAATCACCGCCATACAGCAGCGAAGGTGCGCTCTTAGCGGGATTTGGTGGTATTGCAAGGCCGGACTTAGGCTTGCATTGCGCCATTTGCATCCGCAAGACCATACCAGAATTGCCCTCGCTTCATAAGGAGAATGATGTGCCCGGAGGTTTGGTGGCCTTGCTGGATGATGTGGCGGTGATCGCCAAAGCGGCCGCCGCGTCGATTGATGATGTCGGGATTGCCGCCAGCAAGGCCGGGTCCAAGGCAGCGGGCGTGGTGATTGACGATGCAGCAGTGACCCCGTCTTATGTCACCGGCTTTACGCCCGACCGCGAACTGCCGATCATTTATGCGATTACGAAGGGTAGCCTGTTCAACAAGCTGCTGATCCTGCTTCCCGCTGCACTACTGCTCAGTTCCTTTACACCCTGGGCGATCACGCCGATCCTGATGCTGGGCGGGCTGTATCTGAGTTATGAGGGCGCTGAAAAAGTGCTCGAATGGCTGGGCGGCGAGGAGCATGGCGAAACCCTCCATGATCCGATCGAGGATATGGCTTTGTTCGAGCGGCAGCGGGTATCAGGGGCCATCCGCACTGACCTCATTCTTTCTGCAGAGATAATGGCAATCACGCTGGCATCAGTGGCAGCGGAAAGCCTGATTGTTCGCGCTGGCGTGCTTGCGCTGGTGGGCGTGGCGATCACGCTGGCAATTTATGGGGCGGTCGCCATGATCGTGAAGATGGATGATGTCGGACTACATTTGGCCAGGAAGCCATCGCTTGCCGCGCAGCATATCGGCAAAGCGCTGCTCGCGGCCATGCCGCGGCTGCTCGCCGCGCTGTCCATCATCGGCACGATTGCTATGGCGTGGGTTGGCGGCGGGATATTCCTGCATGGTCTGGAAGACCTGGGGGTAAAGGCACCGGTGGATGTGATGCACGGACTGCAGCATTGGATCGAAGCGACGGCTGGGCCGCTGGCGGGTATTCTCGGCTGGTTTGGCGGCGCGGTCTTCTCCGCGGGGTTTGGGTTGCTGCTCGGCTGCGCGGCGGTTTTCGTGCTGCACAAAGTCCTGAAAGTCGGACATGTAAACGCAGCGGACGCGTAACCGCTCCGCAGCGTCAAGCAAGCCTGGCGAGCAGGTCCTTGGCAAAGTTGGTGAGCGTATCGTCGCGCGCCCCCATCACCACAATCCGGTCACCCGGCTGCGCGATGTCAATAATTTGTGCGCTGCATTCTTGGCGTGTCGGACGGTATGCTGCGATGCCGCCAGCGTCTTCGATGAGGCTGACAATACGTTCGCTGCCGTAGCTGCGGTCAACGGTTCCGCCAAAATAAACCGGGTCGCACAGGATCGTCACATCGCCTGGCTCCAGCTCTCGCACGAAAGTTTCAGCCAGCTCTGTCCCCATCTGTCGCAGCGGGCCATAGCCATGCGGCTGAAAAAAGGCGATCACCCTGCCGGGGTGCTGGCGCAGCGTGCGCAAGGTGGCCGCACATTTTTCCGGATTATGCCCGAAATCGTCAATTACAGTGATCCCGCCCGGACTCGTGCCGATAATGTCGAACCGACGGGCAAGTCCGGCAAAGCTGCTCAAGGCAGTCACCGCTGCGGCCACTGGGACGCCGGCCGCCACAGCGCCCGCAATTGCGGCAAGCGCATTGGACAGATTATGCCGTCCGGGCAGGTTGAGCGTGAGCGGATAGGTTTGCCCGTCATGCCGGTCGATTATCAGCGCCGCTTGCCGCACCGGGCTGTCGGCAATACTGCCGGGGACCACGCCGATCTGCGCGCGTTCCTGCGTCATGCCGAACGTCAGCGCGGATTTGGCGTAAGGGAGCAGCGCCAGCGCTTCGGGATTATCCGCATTGATCACCGCAACAGTGCTTGCCGTCAGAAATGCGCCGAACAGAGCCCGCAGTTCGTCCATGCTCTTGTGATCGAGGCTGACATTGAGCAGCACCGCCACGGCGGGCCGGTAAAGTGCGATTGACCCGTCGCTTTCATCCACTTCGCTCACGAAAGCATCGCCTGTGCCGACTACGGCGCTGGCAAACGGCGTATCGGGCGACACAAAGTTCTTCATTACTGCGCCGTTCATGATGGTCGGCATGCGGCCAGCTGCCTGCATAATCCAACCGATCATGCCGGTAACGGTGGATTTGCCGCTGGTGCCGCCTATCGCAATACCGGTCTTGGCCAGGTTGAACAGGCCAGACAGCAATTGCGCGCGCGTCATCCGGGTGCAGCCCAGCTCCTTCGCGCGGACCATTTCGGGCACGGTGTCTTCGACTGCGGCAGAAGCAACCAAGATCTGGCCGGCGTCGTTAATGCCGCTGCCATCCTGTGGGAAAAGCGTGAAGCCCTGCGCTTCGAGCCAGGCGAATTTTTCGGGTGTGCGGCCCTGATCGCGGCTGCGGTCTGATCCTGCGACGACGGCACCACGTCCCTTCAGAATTTTCGCCAGCGGCAGCATTCCTGAGCCGCCAATCCCGCAAAAGAACCATGGGCGATCGGCAAGCTGTTCCTGCGGGGTATCTTCGGTCATGCAGCCTGCGGTATGTGCCTTGCGGCTTGATTACAACTGCCTTCCCACGCAATAGCGTCATGACGCCTGTTTTGGGGGAATTCTGACCGCATTCGTGGCAGTCATGAAAGGGGAATGGATGGTGAGGATCGCGATTTGCGCCCCCGGTAAACGGCTCGAGCGCGAAGATGCCGATGCGGTGCAAGCGCTGGCGGCGGATGACACCGCCATCGATCTGCAATTCCACCCGCAATGTTTTGCCCGGCACGGCCACTTTGCAGGTCCTGATGACAAACGGCTGGCTGCGCTGGTCGACTGCGCGCGCGAGCCGAGCGTCGATGCGGTATGGTTCGCCAATGGCGGCTATGGCTCCAACCGGATCGCGGCTGAGGCTGTGGCGGCCATAGGCGATGCTGCGAGAGGCAAAAGATTTCTCGGATATTCGGACACTGGGTATCTGTTGGCCGCGTTTTACAAGGCCGGAATTGGCATAGCCGCGCACGGCCCGATGGTGGGCGATATCCACCGCGAATACGGCACAACTGCAATTCGCCGCGCGCTAGACTGGATGAGGGGCGGGAGCGAGGGATTAGAGCCATCGCTCGACGAACAGCCTGCTGCGGCTTTCAACCTGATGACGCTGGCCATGCTGTGTGGCACGGAGTTGATGCCTGACCTTTCCGGCCATGTGGTGATGGTGGAAGAAGTGGCCGAGCATCTCTATGCGATCGACCGGTTGTTTTTTCACATCACGCAGCATTTGCGTGGTATTGCCGGGCTGCGGCTGGGCCGGATCAGCGATGTCCCGGAAAACGACCGGCCCTTTGGGGCGAGCGAGGAAGAGATTGCCCGCTTCTGGTGCGCAAAAGCAGCTATCCCCTACCTCGGCCGGGCGGAGATTGGCCATGATGCTGCCAACATGATTGTGCCATACGGGGTTGCCGCCAGCGCTGCGCGACCATACGCACCCGCGGGCACCACGGCGTCATAGGAGAGTTAAGGATGCGAGCGTTTGTTTTTCCGGGGCAAGGCAGCCAGAAGGTAGGCATGGGCAGCGATCTTGCCGCGGCCAGCCCGGCAGCGCGCGAAGTGTTCGAAGAGGTCGATGAAGCGCTTGGCCAGAAACTTTTCGCCATCATGCGCGATGGGCCCGAAGATGCGCTGACGCTGACCGAGAACGCGCAGCCCGCGATCATGGCCAATGCCATCGCCACGCTGCGGGTGCTGGAGAAAGAAGGTGGAATTTCGCTGACCGATAAAGGTGACTGCGTCGCGGGACACAGCCTGGGCGAATATACGGCCCTGTGCGCGGTTGGGGCGTTCTCGCTCGCGGACGCAGCGCGGCTGCTCAAGCTGCGCGGCCAAGCGATGCAAGCGGCGGTGCCCGTGGGCGAAGGCGCGATGGCTGCACTGCTGGGCGCTGATATCGACAAGGCGCAAGCGCTGGCTGATGCGGCTGCGAGAGGCCAGATCTGCACGGTCGCCAATGACAATGATCCGACACAAGTAGTGATTTCGGGCCACCGCGCCGCGATTGAGCGCGCGATTGAACTGGTCAAGGACCACGGCATCAAACGCGGCATTTTGTTGCCGGTATCGGCCCCGTTTCATTGCCCGCTGATGCAGCCCGCTGCCGATGCGATGGCGGGCGCGCTGGCCGCAACGCCGCCGGAACCGCTGCATTTGCCGCTTTACGCCAATGTTACTGCTGCACATGTCAGTGACCCTGCCGACGTGCAGCGCCTGCTGGTCGAGCAGGTGACGGGCCGTGTTCGCTGGCGTGAAAGTGTGCTGGCTATGCGCAGTGCGGGCGTGGAGCATTTTGTCGAACTGGGCGGCAAGGTACTCGCCCCGATGATCGGGCGCATTGACCGTGATGCGGCTGCCACCAGCGTTATCACTATGGATGATATTGAAGCACTGCTGAAGGAGATTTGAGGATGTTCGACCTGACCGGAATGACCGCGTTGGTGACCGGGGCCAGCGGCGGAATTGGTTCATCTATCTCGCGCGCTCTGGCGGCGCAAGGTGCGCGGCTGGTATTGTCCGGCTCCAATGGGGACAAGTTGCGCGCGTTTCGCGAGGAACTCAACGATGATTACGGCCATGACCATGTCGAGGTGACCTGCAATCTGTCTTCACGCGAAAGCGTTGAGCATCTGATCCCCGCGGCAATCGAATCGGTCGGGCAAATCGACATTCTGGTCAATAATGCGGGCATCACGCGCGACAATCTGGCGATGCGGATGAAGGATGAAGAATGGGAACAGGTAATGACGGTCAATCTGGAAGCCGCATTTCGCCTGATGCGCGCGGCCGCTCGGCCGATGATGAAAGCGCGCTTTGGCCGGATTATCTCGATTACCAGCGTGGTTGGCGCTACGGGCAACCCCGGGCAGATGAATTATGCTGCTGCCAAGGCAGGTCTGGTCGGCGCATCCAAGAGCCTGGCGCAGGAACTGGCCAGCCGCGGGATTACAGTGAATTGCATTGCGCCGGGCTTCATTCGGACTGCCATGACGGACACTCTGCCAGACGCACAGAAGGACGCGCTCAATGCGCGCATCCCGATGGGGCGGATGGGTGAGGGTGAGGATATTGGCGCTGCGGTGGCTTATCTCGCATCCAAGGAAGCTGCCTATATTACCGGGCAAACGCTGCATGTTAATGGCGGCATGGCGATGATCTCCTGAGCAAAGGCGGGTTTATCCCCAAGGAATCCGGTTTACGCATTGCAGAGCCTTGCTCAACAGGCCTCTCCCGCTAAGGATAATCAGGAAATTCCGGCGCTGTGTGGCGAATCCGGCCACGGGCGCGCAAGAAGGATCGAGAAGGACCAATGAAGGCCACAATCGAACGTGCCACACTGCTGCGCTGCCTCTCCCACGTGCAATCGGTGGTGGAGCGGCGCAATACTATTCCCATTTTGTCCAACGTGCTGATTGATGCCGATGCGTCGGGTTCGCTCAGAGTTATGGCGACCGACCTTGACCTGCAAGTGACCGAGAACATGGCTGCCGCTTCGGTTGAAGCGCCCGGTGCGATCACCGTTTCGGCGCATTTGCTGTTCGATATTGCGCGCAAGCTTCCCGAAGGCAGTCAGGTCAGTCTGGAAACTGCGGATAACCGCATGGCAGTCAAGGCCGGGCGCAGCCGCTTTTCGCTTCCGACTTTGCCGCGCGATGATTTTCCGGTCATCGTGGAAGGCGATCTGCCGACCAGTTTTGAACTGCCCGCCAAGACCCTTGCCGAACTGGTCGACCGCACGCGCTTTGCCATTTCGACCGAGGAAACGCGCTATTACCTCAACGGTATTTTTCTGCATGTTTCGGATGAAGACCAGCCGGTGCTGAAAGCAGCGGCAACCGATGGCCACCGGCTTGCCCGCTTTACTCTGCCTCGCCCGGACGGCGCGGAGGGCATGCCTGACGTGATCGTGCCGCGCAAAGCAGTGGCCGAACTGCGCAAGCTGCTTGAAGAATCGCTCGATGCCAATGTCCAGATCGATCTGTCCGCCAGCAAGATCCGCTTTACGATGGGCGGCGAAGGCGGCGTGGTGTTGACCAGCAAGCTGATCGACGGGACCTTCCCCGATTACAGCCGCGTGATCCCGACCGGGAATGACAAATTGCTCAAGGTTGATCCGCGCAGCTTTTTCGAAGCGGTGGATCGCGTGGCGACAATTGCCACCGAAAAGACCCGTGCGGTGAAGATGGGGCTTGAAACTGACAAGGTTACGCTGTCGGTCACCAGCCCGGATAATGGCACTGCGGCGGAAGAACTGGCAGCCGATTATGGCTCCGACGGGTTCGAAATCGGCTTTAATGCCAATTACCTGAAGGATATCCTCAGCCAGATTGACGGTGATACTGCCGAACTGCATCTCGCTGATGCCGGTGCCCCCACACTGATCCGCAGGGATGCCAAAAGCCCGGCGCTGTATGTGCTGATGCCGATGAGGGTGTGACCCGCTCGGCTTGAATAATTGCTCCTCGCATCACGTGACTTGACGCGCTAGATTGCCGCGAAAATTTCGGGGAGAGAACCATGAGCCAAGCTGTCCACGTCCTGCGTGATGCCATTTTCGATGCAGAAGTGGTCGATGTCGATCCCGGGCCGCTGGCTGACAAGGCCGTGCGGCTGGAGGTTGAGAGTTTCTCCGTTACTTCCAACAATGTCACTTATGCCGCTGCGGGCGATCGGATGGGCTATTGGAACTTCTTCCCCGGCAGGGGCAATCGCGGCGTGGTCCCG
The DNA here is from genome assembly GCA_024642545.1 of Erythrobacteraceae bacterium. Lineage (GTDB taxonomy): Bacteria > Pseudomonadota > Alphaproteobacteria > Sphingomonadales > Sphingomonadaceae > Allopontixanthobacter. The sequence goes on along the minus strand of JAHEAW010000030.1, from coordinate 11,229 downwards.
ATGTGGGGGCACGCGCTGGTGGTGGAATCCAACCATCCCGAAATTGGACTGGGCGAGCGGGTCTATGGCTATTTGCCGATGGCAACGCATCTTGATGTCGAGCCGGGCAGGGTCAGCGAAAGCGGCTTCACCGACATGAGCGCGCACCGCCAGCCGATGGCGGTGATTTATAATCAATATACGCGGCTGACAGCGGACCCGGAACATGACCCGGCGGCAGAAGGCGAACGGATGATCTTCGGGCCACTGTTCAAGACCGGCTATCTCATTGAAACGATGTTTAGCAGCGAAGACTGGTTTGGCGCAGAAGCAATGGTGATGACCAGCGCATCGTCCAAAACCGCGATGGCACTGGCAAGCGTAGCCAAAGACAAGTCGCCGCAGATCAAGCGGATCGGGCTAACCTCGCCCGGCAATGTTCCTTTCACCGAGGACAGCGGTTTATATGACACGGTGCTGACGTATGATCAGGTGGGGCAACTTGCGGCAGTTCGCAGCGTTTCGGTCGACTTTGCCGGAAATGCTGCTGTGTTGCGCGCAATTCATGAACAGCTGGGCGACAAGCTGGCTTATTCCTGCCTTGTCGGCATGACGCATATTGACGGTCGCGGGGGCGGGGCAGGGGCCATGCCCGGACCAGAGCCGATCCTGTTCTTCGCGCCAACTTATGCAGTCGCTGCCATCAAGCAGAAGGGCGCGGCGGCTTTTGGCATGGCTATTGCGCATAGCTGGCGCAAATTCCTGCATGAAATGAAGGGCAGCATTATGATCGAGCGCAAGCACGGACTTGCAGCTGCGCGCGATACATTTACGGCGATGGCTGGCGGCAAGGTCGATCCGGCAATCGGGATTGTAATCGAACCCTGAACCTGCCCGCCAGCTGGTAGATGGCCTGCTGTTACTCTGCGGCTTCGGCCAGTTCAGCGCGCTGCGGGCCGCGGATCAGGCTGCCAGGGGCCGCGCCGGTCCATTCGCCATTACGGAATGTGATCACACCGTTCTTGACCGTGGCGACATAACCTTCTGCTTTTTGCAGCAGCCGCTTGCCGCCTGCAGGCAGGTCAAACGCAAGCCACGGCTTGCCCAGCTTGAGCGCATCCAGGTCGATGATGTTGATATCTGCCAGATAGCCGGGTGCCAGCACGCCGCGATCTTCCAGTCCGTAGAGGCGGGCTGTGTCACGACATTGCCGCATGATCGCATTTTCGAGCGAAATCTTGTCACCCCGTTTGCGGTCCCGCACCCAGTGCTGGAGCATGAAGGTCGGGCTGGCTGCATCGCAGATGGTTCCACAATGCGCGCCGCCGTCCGATAGCGAATTGACCGTATCATCGCTGTGCTGCAGCGCGTGCAGGAAATCGAGATTGCCGTCGGCATAATTGAGGATCGGCAGATAGATGAAACCGGTCCCGTCATTCTGGCACAGCAGATCATAGGCATATTCTTGCGGGTCGCGGGCTGCCGCATTGCCGCGCGCATTGATGCTGGCGCTGACTTCGGGTTCGTAATCGAAATCCGGGTCCATCTCATATTGCAGTGCCCAACCCTGGGTAATCACCATCACTACCGGAAGGATATCCTGCGGCGCTTCGCTGTAATCATTCCCCTCGGACAGCATTTGCGCCTTGAACGCTGGATCGAGCAGCTTGGCCCTTTGCCGGTCCCAAGGCAGTTCCTTGATCGCTTTCCAGCTGGGCCGGTAGACGAACGGATGCACTGTGCCCTGCCATGCCATCACGATACCATTGCCGCGCAGCGCAATCTGCGCAACGATATGCGCGCCATTGTCGTTTTCGGCGCGCATCGTCTCGATCTGCTCGTCCAGCGTCAGTTCCTTGGCGATGCTTTGCAGCGCCGCGAAAGTGACCGGCAGGCCGGTTTCCCGGCTAAGATTGCCCATCCATTCAAATTCGTTCCATTCACGCCGCAGATCGCTCGCCATTTCAAACACGCCGTGACCCGCCCGGCCCATGGCCCGGCCGATCGTGATAAGTTCATCCGCAGTCGCAGTGGTGCCGGGCACCAGTTCACCGTCGATCGATTTGTGCAGCACCGTGCGGCTGGTGGAAAAGCCCAGCGCGCCAGCGCGCACCCCTTCTTCGACAATCGCAGACATCTGCTCCATGTCCTGCATTGTCGGAACCGCGCCGGGCTGTTCACGGTCCCCCAGTACATAAGCGCGCACCGCGCCGTGCGGGACATGCGTGCCGACATCAATCGAACGGGGCAATTTCTCCAGCGCGTCGAGATATTCGGGGAAGGTCTCCCAATCCCAGGTCATACCTTCGGCAAGTGCGGTGCCAGGAATATCCTCAACCCCTTCCATCAGATTGATCAGCCATTCATGGCGGTCAGGGTGCGCCGGGGCAAAGCCGACGCCGCAATTGCCCATCACCACGGTGGTAACGCCGTGCCAGCTCGACGGGGCCATTTCCTGATCCCAGGTTGCCTGACCATCATAGTGCGTATGGATGTCGACAAAGCCGGGAGTGACCACCATGCCAGAGGCGTCAATTTCCTGATCTGCGCTGCCCGCAACCTTGCCGACCTGCGCGATCAGCCCGTCCTTGACTGCAATGTCGCCCATGAAACGGGCGCTGCCACTGCCATCGACGATGGTTCCGTTGCGAATAATCAGATCGAATGCGGCCATGTTCTTATCCTCTTCCAGCACCTTGATCTCACAAGGCGCACACATATACCAGTGTCTATTCGGTGGCTTAGCTAACCCAGGGTGCGGATCATCGCTGCGATGTCGACAAATTTTTCTCGGGGCGACCCGTCCCGCGCGGCTGCGGCTTCTGCCTCTTCGATCTTCTTCCAGTCGCGAAATGTGACAATGTCCAGCGCTCGTTCCATGGCCAGTGCATCAAATCCTGCCCGCCCTTGCTTGTCAGCGCGCCCAAGCTTGCCGCTATCAATATCTTCGCCAATCTTTTCGACCACCGAATAGCCGTCGGGGCGATTGGTGCCGATCGTGCCGGTCGGCCCGCGCCGTGCCCAGCCAACGCAATACAGGCCGGTAAGAATGCGGCCTTCATCATTGGCGAAACGGCCCATTCGCTCATCAAATGGCACGCCGGGGATGGGCGATGTGCGGTAACCAATGCAAGTGACCACCAGATCGGCAGGAATTTGATACGTCTCGCCTGTGCCAACCGCACGCCCGGCTTCAACCACCGTGCGTTCCACTTCCACGCTGCGGACCTTGCCTGAGCCGTGCATGGCCACCGGGCTGGCGAACAGATCGAAATGGATTTCAATCTCTGCATCGCTGTGGATGCTCGCGGGAATGGCGGCAAAGCTGCGCAGATGCGTGACCGATTTGCGCAGTCCAGGTTCCAGGATCGCGTCTTCGGCTTCGTCCGGCAAATCCTCCGGGTCGACGCGCGGACTGGCGCGTTCAAGATGCGCCAGCTCGCCCAGTTCCTTGGGTGTCATCGCTACTTGATAGGGGCCGCGCCGCCCAACAATGGTGACTTGCTGTATCCCCGATGCCGTGAGCGCCGACAGCGCATGACCGACAATGTCACTACCGGTAAACTCAGCTTCGGTCTTGGACAGGATCCGCGCGACGTCGAGCGCGACATTGCCCATGCCGATCACCGCTGCGCTTTTTCCTGACAGATCCGGCGCAAGGGCGGCAAACTGCGGGTGCCCGTTGTACCAGCCAACGAATTCTGCACTGCCAAAGACGTTTTTCAAACTTTCGCCCGGCAAGCCCAAGGCCCGGTCGTTAGGAGCACCCGTGGCCAGTACAACAGCGTCATAAAGGTCGCATAATTCGTCGATTGAAACATCGCTGCCGATTGAAACATTGCCGACAAAGCGGACATTTTCAGTCAGTGCAGTTTTCTCGTAACGATTAGAAACCGCCTTTATCGACTGATGATCGGGCGCAACCCCGGTGCGGATCAGCCCATAAGGCACCGGCAAGCGGTCAAACACGTCGACATGGACATCATCGCCCCATTGCTTCTGCACGGCTTCCGCCGTGTAATAGCCTGCCGGGCCTGAACCAATGATCGCAATGTGCCGCATCAGGCTGCCTCTTGTTGATCCATCTCACCTGCTGGGCCAAGAAAAGCGGTGATTGCCGCGATGCTTTCTTCCTTGTGACTCAACAGGAACAGGTGCCCGCCACCCTTCATCACCACCAATTCGCTGTTGGGGATCAGTGTTTTCAGTAATTTGCCATTGGCCAGCGGGACAATCTGGTCATCATCGCCCATCATGATCAGCGTATGCTTCTTCATGAAGGGCAGGGCCGGGGCGCTGGTCCAACCGAGCATAGCGATCAGTTGATAGAGATAACCGCGCGTGCTGGGCGGTGTCAGGCGCGCCATGTGGCCGCTCTTGCCCGGTCCCTTGCCCAGACCTTCGCCATAAAGCGTCTCGAAATTCTTGAGCATGTAATCGGGGTCGATGTAGCGGCGCGGATTAGCCATCTTGGTCAGTGCAGCCGGATTGCCGGGGATCATCAGCATGCCTGCACTGGTGGCGATCAGGACGAGCCGCCGGGTGCGCCCGGGGTGCTGGATCGCAAAATGCTGCGCCAATCCGCCACCCCAGCTGATGCCCATGACATCAACCACTGAGATCCCAAAACGGGTCAACAGCTGCGCTGCCGTCCACGCCATGGTGACAGTGTTATAGGGGACCAGCGGATCAGGTGACTGGCCCACGCCCGGCATGTCGAACATGATAAAGCCGCGATCTTTCATTGCCTCGGCAAGCGGGGCAACCGCTTCGATATTGGCACCAATCCCGTTGAAAAACAGGATAGGGGGATGCGCGCTTGGCGTGTTCAGGCGCCAGCGCGCCACGCGCAATGTGCGCCCGCCAACGGTTTCCATCGAAATATCAGCATGGGTCATGGGGTCGGTCAAACAGAGTATCCTTGATGGTTGAACGGGTTAATGCGCTCAGACTTGTTCGAGCACATACAGGCCTGGGGCAGGGTCAAGCGGCTTGTATTTGGCATTGCCGAGCTTGGTCGGCGCGGGCTTTGTCTTGCCCGATCGAGCCTGAATCCATTCCATCCAGAAGGGCCACCAGCTGCCCGCGACCTCTTCAGTACTCGCCAGCCAGTCATCGACATCGGTAGGCGGGTGGCCCGGCTTTTTGGAGATGAAATATTTGGCTTTCGGATTGCCCGGGGGGTTGAGAATCGCTTGCATATGGCCAGACTGGCTAAGCACGAACGTGACGTCCTTCGATCCGAATAGCTGGGTTGAGCGATAGCAGGCGCGCCACGGGGTAATGTGGTCGGTCACGCCGCCCAGGATGAACAGGTCGCTTTTGACCTTGGACAAGTCGATCTTGTGATCCGCCATCTCGACCTCGCCTCTTTTGGTAAAGGCAAGTGTTTCAAACAAGGTCAGAAAATCGCCCATCAGACTTGCGGATAGATTGGTCGCATCTGCGTTCCAGAACAGAACGTCGAACGCTGGCGGGTCTTCGCCCAGCAGATAATTGTTGATCACATAGTTCCAGATGAGGTCGTTCGGACGCAGCCAGGCAAATCCGCGCGCCAGCGAATTTCCTTCGATTACGCCCTTCTTGGCCGCGCGGCGGCGGGCCAGTGCCATGCCGTTTTCGCTTACCAAAGACCCCGCCTCAATATCGTTTTGCTTGGGGTGCAGAACGCACACCATCAGTGTGAGCGAGCCCAGCAAGTCGTCCTTGTCGGACGCCATCTTGCTGGCCAGCAAGGCGGCGGTCTGCCCGCCGGAACATCCCGCAGACACGTTTACCTTCTTTGCACCGGTGATGGCAGCCACCGCTTCCATCGCGCTGCGGCACGATGCGATATAATCCGCCATGTCCCAATGACCCTGTTCCCTGCTCGGGTTGCGCCAACTGATCACAAAGGTCTGAATGCCGTTATCGAGCTGCCATTTGACCACTGACTTATCCGGGCTCAGATCGTTGATATACATCTTGTTGATCTGTGGCGGGATGGTAAGTTGCGGAATTTCATGTACTTTTTCGGTAGTAGGCGCATAATGGATCAGTTCCATCATTTCCGTCCGCAGGATCACAGAACCTTTTGACACAGCAACATTTTCGCCCAGTTTGAAGGGGCGCTTGTCAACCTGGCTGACCATCCCTTTGTTATGGACGATGTCATCATAAGCATTTTTCAGGCCTTTGACGATGCTGAGCCCGCCGCTGTCAATCAGGCGTTTCTGGGCGGTCGGGTTGCCGACCAGCGTGTTTGTCGGCGCAAGGCTGTCGATAATGATGTTCGAGATGAAATTGGCCCGGTCACGTTCAAGATCGTCCAGCTCCAGGTCATTGAGCCACGCGCTCATGCCCTTTTGCACGGCGAGGTAATATTGTGCGCCAGCGCGGAAAAACGGGTTGTATTGCCACGCCGGATCGCGAAACCGCTTGTCCTTGGGATCAGGCGCAAGATCCGATTTTCCGGTCATGATCTTGATCATGTCTTCGCCAATTGTCCGCGCATGCTTCATGCTGCGAGCCGGGTCGGACGCGGTTTCTCTGAGCAGGAGGGCAATTGCCCCCATGAAATCTTCGCGCGCCAGGCCGATCATTGGCCCCAGAGCGGTTGTCGATTGTGCAGCTTCATTCTCCAGCGTCGTGCGCTTTGCCATCCTGATCCCCGTGGGCTGAGTTTCCCTCTTATTTGCGTGTCATGCACTGCGGCCTGCCGATTGGCAAGATTGCCGGAATTGCAGCCAACAGCGCGCGCAACATCAGGGGCGTTTCGGGGCAATTTGTAACCGGTAGATTAACCGTTTCTAAAAAGGATAGGCGGCAAAGAAGGCCAATGGGTGCCGGCCGATCGCAACATAAACCTGCAGCAGCTTTGCCGCGTGTGCGCGCTGGCGGAGCAGCGCCGGCCGGGCTGGTGCGCCAACCGGTGTCAGATTCGACAATGCCTGCAGCATCGGGAAACCGGCCGATCCGGGACCGGCGCCTGTCATCAGCGCCTAAGGGAAAGCACAAGCGCCGCCTTCACCAGATCCCCCGGAACTGGCACTGGATGGGTGCCCCGATTGTGCTTTCAATCTTTACCGGGATGGTCCTGACCCGATCGATTGCGCCGAACGCCGTGTTGCTATTGACTATCGCTTCTGCCGCCCTGTGCCTGATCGGCGGCCGGATAGCCCGATGGGAGAGGCTGAAGCCACGCCCGCTCCCCCTGGTCAAGCTGGCGACAGCCTTGTGCGTGCCCGGTGCCATGTCGCTGGCGGGGGCTGCGTTTGCGGTGTGGATGAAATTTGATAATTACGACCCGCGTCTGATCGTGGCGGCAGAACTTTCCTTCTCCGCCATCATTTCTGCCATTTTGGTCAGGCGCCCGATGCAGATGTGTGCTTCCGTGGGGGCCATGTGGGTGCCTGTGGTGCTAGCTGACGGTAGCACCCAGAGCTTTTTCGCGATGGCGACTGTTGCCGCTGTCATGGCGATTACGGGTTATATCCGGGTCAGGATGGACCAGTCATATTTGCTCAAAACGCAGGAAGACCAGCGCGCTCGTGATCGCTATCAGGATATCCTGCGCGACTATGAAGATACCGGACAGGGCTGGTTCTGGGAAACAGACCGACGCGGTCAGATTGCCTATGTGTCACCCACCGTAGCAGCGGCTCTTGGCAAAAAGAACGCAGATCTGCTCGGCAAGCCATTCCTCGAATTGTTCGATCTCATCAATCAGGGCGATGAGAACGAGAGGACTCTGACTTTCCATATTTCGGCCCGGTCGTCGTTTCAGGAACTGGCGATGCGTGCGGCATCGTCGGATGAAGAACGCTGGTGGTCCGTCAGCGGCAGGCCGATCTATGATGATTTTCACAATTTCGTCGGGTTCCGCGGTTCGGGCACCGATCTGACCGAAATCCGGCGGAGCCAGAAGAACGAATCCCGGCTGGCGCATTACGATTCTCTGACCGGCCTCGCCAACCGGTTCCAGATGAGCCAGACTTTGGGCAAGATCCTGAGCGCGCCGCAGGAAATGCAGCGTGAATGTGCCGTATTCCTGCTGGATCTGGACCGGTTCAAGCACGTCAATGACACTATGGGCCATCCAGCCGGAGATGCCATGCTGAAACAGGTCGCGCAGCGGCTGGAGCGGGTGATTGGCGAGCGCGGCCGTGTCGGACGGCTGGGCGGCGATGAGTTCAAGGTCATCATCGCTGGCCGGGTGGAGCAGGCCGACCTGGCCCAACTCGCTCATGAGATCATCTATGCGCTGTCACAGCCCTATTCGATTGAGGGGCAGCGGGCGGTCATTGGTGCATCGATCGGAATCGCGGTCTCTCCGGATGATGGGGTGCACAGCGAAGCCTTGATCCGCAATGCCGATCTGGCGCTATACGCAGCCAAGGGCGGCGGCCGGGGACGTTACCATTTCTATTCCGGTGATCTCCATTCCGCCGCGCAGGAGCGCAGCAAGATGGAGCAGGATCTGCGTGATGCAATCAGCCAGAACCTGCTGGAGCTGCATTATCAGCCGGTCGTGTCGACCGCGACCGAAAAGATCACCGGGTTTGAGGCGCTGCTGCGCTGGAACCACCCAACCCAGGGTTGGATGTCACCGGCAAAGTTCATTCCGATTGCGGAAGAGGCCGGCCTTATTTCCGCAATCGGGGAGTGGGCCATTCGTACAGCCTGTCAGGACCTGGCGCGCTGGCCGGATGATATTCGGTGCGCAGTCAATGTCTCGCCGCTGCAATTTGCCAATGGCCAGCTTCCGGTCGTGGTCGCCCAGGCACTGGCGCATGCTGGCATCGCCGCCAACCGGTTGGAACTGGAAATTACCGAGAGCGTATTCCTCAACGATTCGCTCGGGACAGATGCCATGTTCGCCGCCCTTAAGGGCATCGGTGTGCGGCTGGCGCTGGATGATTTTGGCACGGGCTATTCATCGCTCGGCTATCTCAAAAAGGCGCCCTTCGACAAGATTAAGATCGACCAGAGCTTTGTGCGCGGTGCCACCCAGCAGGGTAGCCGCAATGGTGCAATTATCGCAGCGATCACCAGTCTGGCGCAGGCGCTGGGCATGGATACGACTGCCGAAGGTGTCGAGACGCTCGATGAACTCGACCTGGTGCGGCTGCACGGTTGCAGCCATGTACAGGGCTTCATTTATGATCCCGCGCTCACGTGCGAAGCTGCAACGGCCAGGGTCGAAGGGGGCCGCATTGCCGAAGCTCAGGGTCCGCGGTCAGCCCGCAGCCCGCGTCAGACCATGCTGCGCAAGGTTGTGCTGGAACATGAAGGCCAATTCTACAACGGCACGATCCGCAACATTTCCGAACATGGCGTGATGATCGAAGGGCTGTGGAATGTTCCGCCCGGCACGCTGTTTCAGATTGCCATGTCCGAAACTCACACGGTTGCCGCCATTTCACGCTGGGGGCAGGATGACCGGATGGGAGTGGAGTTCAGCAAGCCGCTCGAACGCGATGTCAATGGCGGCTTCCTGGCCATCAAGGGGGCTGGTCCGAACCTGGTTATCGACGAATTGCGCCGCCGCGGGTAAGCTGCGCGCAATCGGTCATTTGCCAAAACTGGTGAGCTTCCTGCTGACAGGGCAAACGCGCGGCGCTAAGGGGCGCGGATGACCGACCTGTCCCACATTCGCAACTTCTCGATTATTGCGCATATCGACCACGGTAAATCGACGCTCGCCGACCGTTTGATCCAGTTCACTGGCGGCCTGACCGCGCGCGAAATGTCCGAGCAGGTGCTCGACAACATGGATATCGAGAAGGAACGCGGAATCACCATCAAGGCGCAGACCGTTCGGCTCAATTATACTGCGCGCAATGGTGAGACTTACGAACTCAATTTGATGGACACGCCCGGCCACGTTGACTTTGCCTACGAAGTCTCGCGGTCGCTCGCTGCTTGTGAAGGCGCGCTGCTGGTGGTGGATGCAGCGCAAGGCGTCGAAGCGCAAACGCTCGCCAATGTCTATCAGTCGATCGAACATGACCACGAAATCGTGCCGGTCATCAACAAGATCGACCTGCCCGCCGCTGAGCCGGAAATGGTGCGCCGAGAAATTGAGGACATCATTGGCATTGATGCCTCGGAAGCTGTTCTGAGCAGCGCCAAGTCAGGCATCGGCATTGAAGATGTGCTCGAAGCCATCGTGACCAAAATCCCCCCTCCCAAGGGTGACCGCGACGCGCCCCTGAAGGCAATGCTGGTCGATAGCTGGTACGATCCTTATCTGGGCGTCGTTATTCTGGTCCGGGTCCTCGACGGGTTGATCAAGAAGGGGCTGCAGGTCAAATTCATGGCTGGCGGCACCGAACATCTGATCGACCGGGTTGGCTGTATGCGGCCCAAGATTGAACAGTTGGCGGAACTGGGCCCCGGCGAAATCGGGTTTATTACCGCGCAAATAAAGGAAGTGGCGCAGGCCAAGGTCGGCGATACGATCACGACCGTCAAGAACGGCGCAGCCAAGGCACTACCCGGCTTCAAGGAAGTCCAGTCAGTCGTGTTCTGCGGGATTTTCCCGGTCGATGCGGCGGATTTTGAAAAGCTGCGTGAAAGTATCGGAAAACTCAGACTAAATGACGCCAGCTTCACCTTTGAAACTGAAAGCAGCGCAGCGCTTGGCTTCGGCTTTCGGTGCGGCTTTCTGGGGCTGCTCCATCTGGAGATCATCCAGGAACGGCTGACCCGCGAATATGATCTGGACCTCATAACCACCGCGCCGAGCGTGGTGTACCGGATCCAGCTCAATCGTTCACGTACCGATGATGCCCGTGAAATCATGTTGCACAACCCGGCTGACTATCCTGATCCCAGCCGGATCGATCAGATTGATGAGCCGTGGATCAAGGCGACCATCTATACGCCGGACGAATATCTCGGCTCCATTCTCAAACTGTGTCAGGACCGGCGGGGGATTCAGAAGGATCTGACTTATGTTGGCGGCCGCGCGCAGATTACTTACGAATTGCCGCTAAATGAGGTGGTGTTCGACTTTTATGATCGGCTCAAAAGCATCTCGCGCGGCTATGCCAGTTTCGATTATGAACAGATCGGACTGCGCGAAGGCGATCTCGTCAAAATGAGCATTCTGGTGAACAATGAACCCGTCGATGCGCTCAGCATGATCGTTCACCGCAGCGTGGCTGAAGCTCGCGGGCGGCATATGTGCGAACGGCTCAAGGACTTGATCCCGCGCCATTTGTTCAAGATTCCGGTGCAGGCGGCAATTGGCGGCAAGGTGATTGC
>JAHEAW010000029.1:15156-23853 GCA_024642545.1 Erythrobacteraceae bacterium | reverse complement strand
AGAGGCAATCTCCTTGATCGTGAAGCGGTTCTCAATACCCTCCAGCACTTGGCACTGTCGATCGGTGAGTTCGAGGTCAACCGTCGTGAGTGATATTTCGTCAAAAGGTTTCAAAGTTCTCATCCCGTGACACTATATCTGTTTACCGTGGGGGCGGCCAGATTTTGTTGCCCCCCTGTCGGTTCCTTGCCTTCGGCCGCACTAAACAGTCGGCAAATTATCCTGCTTGTAGCGTGCGAGATTCCCTGCAAATTGCGATTGCTTCATCGATCAAGATCGCCGCCTTTTCGAAACCAAGGCGATCAACCTCGACCAGGCAATGTTCCAAACTGGAAATTACCTCTTCCAGAGCGACCGCACCAACGGGTTCATTCGAATTCGGTTTATGATTCATGAATAACCTAACTCAGCAAAGGTTCACTCGCGACTAGCATCATCAAACTCATATCGACAAGCGCGAACAATAAACCCAGCTAACCGCGTTAGAGCGGCCGGTAAATAATCCTTTGCAACTAATTCGCGCTGTCATGTCACAATTCCCCAAGCTCTCGCTCACGCGCCAGCCACTCGTCCGCCAGCAGCCCCCAGATCAGGCTGTCACGGATTCCGATATGGGTGTCCCAAGTGGCGCGCAGGCGGCCCTCGCAAGTAAAGCCGAGCGTCTTTGCGAGCGCATTCGACGCGGTATTGTCCGGGTCAATATCGGCCCAGACGCGGCGCATACCATCAACTGTAAACAGATGCGTGATCAGCGCCGCCACGCATTCGCGGGCAACGCCCTGCCCCTGCCGGTCCAGCGCGGTACAATAGCCAATCTCGCAAGTGCCGTTCCTGGGGTCCATAACGGCCAAGCGGCACACTGGCGCGCCGGTACTGCGATCAATCGCGCTCCAGCTGCGCCCGCCCCAATCGGTGCCTAGCAGATAATCGGCCAGTTCCTGCCGATCGGTGAATTCGGCGCGGCTCCAGTAACGCATGTTATCCGGATCGGAAAACGCAGGCCAGAAGGCCTCCACATCGCTTGCCCCGATTTCGCGCAGGAAATAGCGCGGGGTGTCAATCCGGGCCACATCCACAGCGCTATTCACCTGACAGGAACGCGACTAGCGCCTTGACCTTTTTCTGCCGCCACTGCGGCAAAGGCGCGACCATCCAGTAGGCGCGGCGACCTTCATCCGGACCTTCAAGCGCGGTAAGGCGGCCCGCCTCCAGCGCTTCTTCGACCAGCAGATAGGGCAGGATCGCCTTGCCCATCCCGGCGATGGCTGAGCTCAGCGCTTGCCCGGCATTGCCAGTCAGCACGCTTGCCTCCGCCCCATCGGGCAGCGGCGCCCCCGGCCAGTCGATCCAGTCATCAGGTGCATCGGTCGCTGCCACCACCACGCGCCGCGCCGGGGCCAGCTCGATCCCTTCGAGATCGCCGGGACCATCGACCAGCCGGATCGCAACATCCAGATTTGCCTCGGTAAAATCAGCGTTTTCATCCGCCACAAACTGGAACCGGACACCGGGCACGGATTTGCGAAATTGCGCCAGTCGCGGGGCGAGCCACTGCGCGTAGAATTCACGCGGTGCGGCGATAGCATAGTGATCGTTTGCCTGCCCCGCCTGCATTGCCTGCACGCTTTCTTCAAACCGCAGAAAACCTTCGCGCAGCGGATCCAGCCCGGCACAGCCTTCATCGGTCAGCTCCAGTCCCTTGCTGGTGCGGCGGAACAGGACAGTCCCGAGATGGTCTTCCAGCGCGCGGATCTGCTGACCCACTGCAGCAGGAGTTACCGCCAGCTCATCCGCAGCGCGGGTAAAGCTGAGGTGACGCGCCGCTGCATCAAATACCCGCAGTGCGTTCAAGGGAAGATGCGTCCGCTTCATGGACCCGCCTCTACGGCGCAGCGGCGCGCACTGCAACTGCCCTGATTGCTGTCAGGCCGCCAGTCCGCGCAGCGCGGTGCGCAAGTCAGCGGCAAGATCATCATTCGCCAGCACCCCGCTTGCCGCATCAAAATTCTGGCCGAACAGCGGTACGCTGAGGCTGCCTTTGACTTCAGCGCCAAAGAATGGCGCAGAATTGACTGCCGCACCAAGCACGCTGGCAGCGCCGCCCGGCCCTGGCGAAGTGGCCAGCACGATCTTGCGTTTGCCGTCATAGACCTTGCCTTCCAGCCGCGATGCCCAGTCAAAGATATTTTTGAAGGCAGCAGAGTAAGACCCGTTGTGCTCGGCATAGGAAACCAGCAGCGCATCAGCCTCGGCAATTTTTTCCCGGAACAGCTTGGCCTGCGGCGGCACGCCGTCAGCCGTTTCGCGGTCGATGCTGTAAAGCGGCATCTCGAAGTCGTTGAGATCAATTATCTCAACTTCGGCATCGGGCAGAATTTCGTTCTTCAATACATCGGCGGCATGGCCGACCAGTTTGCGGTTGATCGACTGGCGGGAATTGCTGGCAGCAAAGGCAAGAATTTTCATCGGAACATCTCCAAACGTGATTGCTTGGCTGTGCCTTTGTCATGTCGCTTTAAGATGGTATAGGCCTTGAATTGCGCAGGCAATGCGCATTTTTGCATCATCAGGATCAGAACGTGTATCACTGGAATGAAATCCGCACCGCCGCCGCGGTTGCACGAACCGGCACAGTCAGCGCAGCAGCGCAGGAACTGGGCGTCCACCGGGCCACGGTGACCCGGCATATCGACACGCTCGAAGGGGCGCTGAGCGGCAAGCTGTTTCAGCGCAACCGGCGGGGCTTTCTGCCGACCGATCTGGGCCAACGCCTGCTCCAGATTGCCGATGCGAGTGACGAACAGTTCGAGCAGCTGTTCCGCTATGCCAAGCGGCAGGGTGATGTCATCGAGGGCGATCTGCTGATTACCTCGCTGGCGCAGATGGCTGAACATTTGCTGCCCGCGATTGCCGAATTCGGCCGACAGCACCCGGCTGTCCGGACGCATTTTCTGGCCAGTCAGGACCTTGCCCGGCTCGAATATGGTGAAGCGCATGTTGCGCTCAGAGCCGGTCCTAAGCCGCAAGACCCGGATAATATCGTCCGTTCCGCCGGGGTGATGCGGGTCGGCCTGTACGCGCACCGCGATTATATTGCGGCACATGGCAAGCCCGACAGCGAAACCGAACTGGCCGGACACCGCCTGATTGGCAGCGATGCGCCAGACCCGCGTGCGCCGTTTCTGCGGTGGATGGCCAGCCACATCCCGGCCCGCGATCTGGTGCTGGTGACCAATGACGTACCGACGCAAGCAGCGGCAGTTCAGGCCGGGATCGGGATTGGCTTTCTGCCTGAATATGCAGCGCAGGAAGATGCCAATCTGGTTGAAATTCTGCCCCCGCGTCCGGAATGGAACACCCATTTATGGCTGGTGACGCATGTCGACCTCAGCCGAACGCCCAAGGTGCGGGCCTTTCTCGATCTGATGAAATCACCCCGTGCCCTGTGGCGCTTTGCCGACACTGACTAGGCGCGCCCAGACCAGGCCGCCAGCGTGGTGCGTCAGTCTGCGGTGGCAGGTGCAGCAAGCGGGAAATAGGGAATTCGTGCTTCGAGCAGGGTGCCGTCTTCCCGCTCGAAGGTAAAGAAGCCTTCCATCGACCCATGCGGAGTGGCGAGCGGACAGCCGGAGACATAATCATGCGCTTCACCCGGCGCGAGTACCGGCTTTTCGCCAACCACGCCTTCACCTTCGACCATATTGACCATGCCGCGCGCGTCAGTGATCCGCCAGTGCCGGGTCTTGAGCTGCACCACCTCGTCCAGCCCGTTTTCCAGCCGCACATGATAGACCCAGAACCACTTGCCTGTTTCAGGTTGCGATTGCTCGGGCAAATAGCTGACGGCAATGCGGACGGTAATCCCGTCGGTCATCGCAGCGTGCTGGAAGAATTCTTTCATGGTGATGCCAAGGTAACGCGCCGAAAGATTCGCGACAAGCGCTGTCAGAGACTTTCTGAACCGTCCTGTCCGACTTGCCGTGTTCCCGCCGCAGTGGCCGCCGTCAATGCGGAGCGAGCCCGGTCTCCAGGCCCAGCCGGTCTTCCAGAGCAAACCGGTCAACCAGATCGGCGCTGGCGGTGTTGATCCCGACAAGTCGCACATGGCGGCCATTACGGCGCATTCTTTCGATCACCTTGTCGAGCGCGCCTATTGCCGAAATGTCCCAGAAATGTGCCTTGCTGACGTCAATCACTACGTGCTGCGCGGCATCATCATACGCGCTTTCGGGCCCCATCGCCTGCAGTAGCCGGTCAACGCTGGCAAAGAAGATTTGCCCGGTCACTGTATAGACCGCGCTATGCGGGCGGCGCACGCGTTCAACCGTGAACATCTGCCGCACCTTGTTGGCAAAGAAGATGCCCGAAAGCAGCACCCCGGTGAGCACGCCGAGCGCCAGATTATGCGTGATCACCACCACCACGACGGTCGCCAGCATGACCACGGAAGAAGCAGGTGGATGGCGGCGAAGATTGGTAATCGAAGTCCAGCTGAAGGTCCCGATACTGACCATGATCATCACAGCCACCAGCGCAGGCATCGGCACGCGGCCAACCCAGTCGCCCAGCAGTGTCAGCAAGATCAGCAGGAATGCACCTGCAGCAAAGGTCGACAAGCGCCCGCGCCCACCGCTGACCACATTGATCACTGACTGGCCAATCATTGCACAGCCGCCCATTCCGCCAAAAAAGGCCGCCACGATATTGGCAATACCCTGCCCGCCCGTTTCGCGCTGCCGGTTGCTTTCAGTATGGGTCAGATCATCGACAATCTGTGCGGTCAGCAGGCTTTCAAGCAGGCCGACTGCGGCCATCGTCAGTGAATAGGGCAGAATGATGTGCAGCGTTTGCCATGTCAGCGGCACATCAGGAATGGCAAAGTTGGGCAGGCCGTCAGGTAACTTGCCCATCTGGCCGACCGTGTTGACCGGAATGTCCAACATCACTGCCAGCACGGTAAGAACCAGGATCGCAACCAGCGGGCTTGGCACAATTTTGGTGGCGCGCGGCAGCAGATAAATGATCGCCAACCCGCCTGCAACCATCGCATAGGTTACCCAGCTGACACCGGCAGCGCCGGGGGTAAGCTGGGGCAATTGCGCCATGAAAATCAGGATTGCGAGCGCGTTGACGAAGCCAGTAATGACGCTGCGCGAGACAAATTGCATCACCAGATGCAACCGGAGCAGCGCCGCCAGGCCCTGGATGAGCCCCATAACAATGGTCGCGGCAAACAGATATTGCACGCCGTGATCGCGCACCAGCGGCACTACCACTACGGCAACTGCTGCCGTGGCCGCCGATATCATCCCCGGACGTCCGCCGACCAACGCAATTACCATCGCAATCGCAACCGAGGCATACAGCCCCACGCTCGGGTCGACCCCGGCAATCAGCGAAAAGCCGATCGCTTCGGGGATCAGTGCCAGCGCCACCACCATCCCAGCCAACACATCGCCGCGAATGTAGCCCAGCCAGTCAAATTTAAGCGAAGGGCGCGCAAAGGCGCCCGTTTGCGGGATATTGGTCATAAAGATACCTTGCGGAATCGCACCGGATCACCGATCAGAGCCGCGCGACAGAATGGAGAAGTCCCGTGCCCTACCGGCATATGCTGCATTGCACAACCGTGGTCCGGACGTTACCCTGATCACGCGGTCAAGCTTCAGTCCCGGTTAAGAATTTCTTGGGCTTAGCGTCAGATCATTGGCGCGAGGCAGCGCCTAACAAGCACAAAAGGATACACATTGAGCGTCCCGATCCTTCTTCTTCCGGCGTTGATGAGCAGCACTGCCATTGCTCCCCCGCCGCAAATCCAGCTGCCGCCTATGGTCATTTCGCTGCAAGCCAGCGATGCAGCGCCAATGGCTGTGCCGCCTGCCGCACCGCCAGCACCGCCAGCACCGCCGCCAGCACCGCCGCCAGCACCCTCCGTCAATTCCGATACAGCGCCGGTTTTGGCACCGCCAGCCAGTCAGACGGAGGCGGCGCCGCAAGATGTAGCGGATGCCGCGGCGGGAAGCACCCTCAACACAACCACTACGCCCTCCTCCCCCGCTGACCCGCTGGCAATCGATCAGACGCCCGCTGACGCTGCTCCTCCGGTTGATGGGTCGGTAATTGTCGTCACCGGACGCGTTCGCAGCCCGGCAGACCCGGCGGAAAAACTCAACGCGGCAAGCTATGCAGTGATCCAGAAAGTGGATGATGTGCTGATCGCACCCATCACCCACACTTATATGGATATTGTACCTACCCCGCTGCAGGACGGGCTCCATAACGTGCTCAAGAACCTTGACGAGCCGGTGGTTTTCCTGAATTTCCTGCTGCAATTGAAGATCGGCAAGGCGTTTGAGACCGTTGGCCGCTTTGCGATCAATTCGACAGTGGGCGTAGCCGGGCTGTTCGACGTTGCCAAGAAGAAGCCGTTCAACCTGCCGCGCCGCAACAACCGTTTTGCTGATACGCTGGGCTTTTATGGCGTCGGGCCGGGGCCGTATCTATTCCTGCCACTAATTGGTTCGACCACATTGCGCGACCTGATTGCGCGCCCGTTCGATCTGGCGGTGCTGCCATTTGCTGCGCCGAAGCAGTTCGGCAATCCAACTGTCGCGCTAACCAAGAGCATTCTGATGTCACTCGATGACCGGGTTCAGAACGACGAGAATTTCAAGCATTTCCGCGAGGAAACCAACGATCCCTATGTTGCGCAGCGCGAATATTATCTGCAAAAACGACAAGCCGAAATTGACGTGCTCAAAGGCCTGCGCACCAGCGTTGATGACCCAACCCCGCCCGTGAAGCACAAGCACAAACATGGCGCGAATACCCCTGTATCGCCGACTGCATCGGTGCCTTCACCTGCATCCGGCATGGCACCCGCTGCTGCGCCTTTACCTGCTGCTTCGGCCAGCCCTTCAGTGGTTGCTGTTCCTGCGCCCGAAGCACCTGCGCCCGCACCCGCACCCGCACCCGCACCAGCACCGGCAGCAGAACCACAACCGCTGGCCATGATTTCGCTGCAACCGGCGCATATGCCAGTGCGAAACCGGGATCTGGTACCTGCTTAATCCCGCGCATCGCGCTTGCGGTGCAGGTTACAACCCTGCCGCCGCCAGTGCGCGGTCCATATCCTCGATCAGATCCTGCGGGTCTTCGAGGCCGACATTGATCCGCAGCATCCCTTCCGCCACGCCCATTTCGGCGCGGGCTTCTGCGCCCATATTGGCATGGGTGCTGCTGGCAGGGTGACACATCAGGCTGCGCGCATCGCCGATATTGTTGGAAATATCGATCAGCTCCAGCGCATCAAGCAGCGCATGAGCCTGCACCCGCCCGCCGGGTACCACAACGCTGAAAATCGGGCCACAGGCATCCATCTGCCGCATGGCCAATGCGTGCCGCGGATGGCTGGCCAAGCCGGGATGCAGCATTACCGTGCCGCTGCCCGCAAGCCGGTCTTCCATGAATTGGCCCAGCTTGAGCGCATTTTCGCTCTGCTTGTGCGCGCGCAAGGACAGCGTTTCGAGACCCTTCAACACCACCCAGGCATTGAACGGTGAAATGTTGGGGCCGGTATTGCGCTGAAACGGCAGCAACACATCATTGACCCATTCCTCGCTGCCGCACACGGCGCCCGCCAGCACCCGGCCTTGCCCGTCCATCAGCTTGGTCGCCGAATAGGCCACCACATCGGCGCCGAATTCCATCGGCCGCTGCAGCACAGGTGAACAGAACGCATTGTCGACCACACTGGTGATCCCATGCGCGCGGGCAATGCCGCAGACATGTGCAATATCCACCACATCCAATGTCGGGTTGGCCGGACTTTCGAAGAAGAACACCTTGGTATTGGGACGGATAGCGGCTTCCCATGCGGCATCATCAGCGCTGTCGATCACAGTGGTTTGGATGGCAAAGCGCGGCAGCAAATGATCCACCAACCAGCGGCACGATCCGAAGGCCGCACGCGCTGCAACGACATGGTCGCCAGCAGAAAGCTGGCATAACAGCGCCGCCGTCATCGCCGCCATGCCGCTTGCCTGTGCGCGGCATGCGTCGGCGCCTTCCATCAGCGCAATACGTTCTTCGAGCATCGCGACGGTCGGATTTTGCAGCCGCGAATAGGTCATTCCATCGGCTTCACCGGCAAAGCGCGCCGCGACCGTGGCAGCATCGTCATAGGTGTAGCCAGAGGTGAGGAACAGCGCCTCGCTCGTCTCGCCGTGCTCGCTGCGCCAGGTGCCGCCGCGCACTGCCTGGGTTGCGGGCCGCCAGGTGCGCGTCACCGCGCGGTTCATTCCAGTAGTTTTCTTCATCGTGACCGTTGCTTAGTCGCAGGCAACAGCGCGGGCAAGCGCTGCTTCGGGCGGGACAATTGTTCGCAGGCGCAGCACCTTATCGCTTGTCGCCATGCGCGCTGATGCTAGAGCGATAGTTCGATGAATCGTCCCCCCACTCACCACCAGGATCCGCTTGGCTGGACCATGCTGCTTGTGGCGGGCTTTATGCTGCTGTGTCTGGTGCGGCTGACCATTCCGACCAAGCTCTATTTTGATGAAATCCATTATGTTCCGGCAGCGCGCGCGTTGCTTGAACAGAGCAAATGGCTCAACCGTGAACATCCGATGTTGGGCAAGGAAATCCTTGCCGCCGGGATTGCCCTGTTTGGGGACCGGCCGATTGGCTGGCGCATTT
>JAHEAW010000029.1:0-15146 GCA_024642545.1 Erythrobacteraceae bacterium | reverse complement strand
TTTCCCGTTGCTGGCGGGCGGCGCAGGGCTGTTCGCCTTTTGCCGGGCGATGTGGTTTGCCAGCCTGTCACGCTTTGCCTCGCTCGCGACCGGCCTGCTGATCGCAACCGGCTTTGCGCTGTTTGTCCATGCGCGCATTGCCATGCTCGACATCTTCATGGTCAGCTTCTTTGCGATTGCCCTGTGGCAATTGGCAGGCGCAGTGCGCGAACCGGAAACCGGGCGGCGGCGGCTGGCGCTGGCCGGGATCGCGATGGGTCTGTCCATGGCGAGCAAGTGGAACACGGTGCCCTTGGCCATGCTGCCCGGCCTGACGTTTCTCGCAGCGCGCGCGCTGGCAGGGCGGCGGCGCTTGTTCTTCAGTCGGCGAGGTGATCCGGTGCCCGGCATTACCCTGGTAGAGGCCGCCCTGTGGCTGGGCATCGTGCCGCTGGCAGTCTATTGGATGACCTATCTGCCGGCCCATTTCTTTACCCAGAACCCGCTTCACTTCGGCCATTTCATCGCGCTCCATCAAGATATGCTGGCACTGCAGCAAAGCGTGGTCAAACCGCACCCCTATCAAAGCACCTGGGCCACCTGGATCATCAATGACCGTGCGATCTGGTATCTGTATGAGCCGGTTAATGGCGCGCAGCGCGGGATCGTGCTGATTGGCAACCCGCTGACCATGTTGATCGGTCTGCCAGCGCTGCTGTGGTGCGCCTGGGTTGGCATCTGGCACCATCGGCGAGACGCGCTGGCAGTGTTCATCCTTTACGCAGTCAGCATCGGCTTCTGGGCGATCGCGGCCAAACCGATCCAGTTCTATTACCATTATTTCCTGTCCAGCTGTTTCCTGCTGGGCGCGCTGGCATTGGCGCTTGATGATTTGTGGCAGCGCGGGCGCAAGGCGCTGCCGCTGCTGGTGCTGGGCGGCAGCACCGCCATTTTCATCTGGTTCTATCCGATCATCAGCGCCGCACCGCTGGCCGGGCGGATGAGCTTCATGCACTGGATGTGGCTCAACGGTTGGCGTTGAGCCGCCATCTCAGCGGAACCGCCCCCAGACGAACCGGCTCGACAGGGCATAATTCCACACAGAACCGATAATGATCCCCGCCAGCGCGGCCATGAAAGTGTGCACGCCGCTATCCTTGAGCAACGTCGCCACAGCCACATTGGCAAAGGCACCAATCGCGCAGGCAGCGCAAAAACCCAGCCACCCCTTGGCCAGCGCCGCCATCCCGCGCAGCCGCCGGTCGCGGTAGGTCAGCCAGTTGTTGAGCCAGAAGTTGAAGCTCATCGCGACCAGCGCGGCGGCGCTTTGGGCGATCCAGAAGGTGCCGGTAATATGGCCGTAAAACAGCCACAGCACGCTCATATGCACCACCACGCCCAGCGCCCCAACGGTGCCGAACAGGGCAAAGCGCGTCGGGAAAATCTGCCCCAGACTGCGATCATACAGGCCGACCAGAAATTCAAAGGCAACCGCCCGGTCAAGTTTGCTTGCCCCCGCCCGGCGGACAGCGAATTGGAGCGGGAATTCCCTCACCCGCAATTGTTCCTTGGATGTCGCAAGTATGTCGAGCAATATCTTGAAACCAATTGCAGACAGATCTGGCGCAAGCGCGCGGACGGTTGCCGTAGGGAGCAGGAAATATCCGCTCATCGGGTCGGTGAGTTCAACGCCGGTCAGTTTGCGCGCAAGCTGGTTGGCCAGCTGCGAGCCCTTCTCCCGCTGAGCATTGGCAAGCCCGGCAGCGCTGCCGCCATCGACAAAGCGTGAGGCAACCGCGACATCGCATTTACCGCTGACAACCGCTGCCAGCATCGCCGGGATCAGCGCAGGGTCATGCTGATGGTCAGCGTCCATCACCACCGCATAAGGGGCGGCGGTGGCGCACATCCCCTCGATCGCGGCGGAAGCCAGCCCGCGCCGCCCGATCCGCTGGATCACCCGCACGCGCGGATCGGCCTGTGCCAGCTTGCGCGCTTCTTCAGCAGTGCCATCGGCGCTGTTATCATCAACAAAGATTGCTTCCCACAGGATCCCACCTAGCGCGTTATCGAGCCGGTCGACCAGCGGTGCCAGATTGTCGCGCTCGTCCAGCGTGGGGAGCACGATTGCCAGTTGCAATGTCATTGGTGTTACAGCCGTTCGCGCACAGCAGCGCCAACAGCTGCGGTGCCCAATGTGCCGCCCAGATCGCCGCCGCGAATACCATCGGCCAGCGCCTGGCCGACCGCCGCCTCAATCCGCATCGCCTGAACGTCCAGCCCGAAGGAATGGCGCAGCATCATCGCTGCGCTGAGGATCGCGGCCATCGGATTGGCCTTGCCCTGCCCGGCAATATCGGGCGCACTGCCGTGGATCGGCTCGTACAGGCCAAAGGTCCCGTGGCCGGTCTGCCGCTGCCCCAACGAAGCGCTGGCGAGCAGCCCGATCGAGCCAACGCACATGCTCGCCTGATCAGACAAGATATCGCCAAACAGATTGCCTGTAACGATAACATCAAATTGCCCGGGGCTTTTGACCATCTGCATCGCGGCGTTGTCGACATACAGATGGTCGAGCGTGATATCGGGATATTCGGCCGCCACTTCGATCACCACATCGCGCCACAGCTGGCTGGTTTCGAGCACATTGGCCTTGTCAACGCTGGTCAGGTGCTTGCTGCGCCCGCGCGCGGCGCGAAAGCCGACATGCGCGATGCGGCGGACTTCATCTTCGGCATAGGACATCATGTCCCACCCCTCGCGCCGCCCGTCGTCAGTGGTGCGCGTGCCCTTGTCTCCAAAATAGACATCGCCGTTAAGCTCGCGCACGATCAGCAGGTCGATCTGGCGAGCGATTTCAGGGCGCAGCGCAGACATATCCTCCAGCCCGGCAAAAGTGGTGGCAGGGCGCAGATTGGCGAACAAGCCCAATTGAGCGCGCAGGCCCAGCACCGCCTGTTCGGGCCGCAAGTGCCGTTCCAAATGGTCGCAGGCCGGATCGCCGACCGCACCGAACAGCACAGCATCGCTGCCACGCGCAAGATCGAGCGTTGCCGGTGGCAGCGGGTGGCCATGTTCGCGCCACGCCGCCGCGCCAACCGCGCCATGCAACAGGGCCAGATCTGGCAGGTCCAATGCTTCCAGCACGCGCACTGCCTCATCGGTCACTTCCGGGCCGATACCGTCGCCTGCAAGAACCGCTATTCTCATCATGTTACCCTTGGTCAGCCATGCGCGCGAGACGCGCACCCAGCAATGTTCGGGCGGCCATAACATCGCCGCGCCGGTCGGCAAGCAAGTAGTGTCCGATCGGTTCGCTCAACGCATCAAAGGCAGCCAGCACTTGTGCAAACCCGGCTCCTTTCGGACGGCTACCACCGCCATAGCCAAGTTCACGCAAAAGCAGCGTTTCATAAGCGACCAGTGCTTCTGCCCAGCCGCGCGCAGAGGGTGCATGGCACACTGCATCAAGCAGCGCAGACAAGGCGGAATAGAGGCCCGGATAGGAATTCCTCTCCGGCAACACCGTGGCTGTAAGCGCGCAGACCCAAGATATGGCGGCAGCAGGCAAGGGTTCCGACAGCCACGGCCCGCGGCTTTGCACCAGTTCCAGCCGGGCAAAAGGCAATTGGCTGTCCGACTTGGCGCGCAGTTCTACCTCCACCAGATTGCCCGGAATGACAATTGGGCGCAGTACCCGGCCCCGCCCGCCTGCAACATAGGCGGCTACCAACCCATGTTCGTCAGTCAGAAACCGCGCAATCACAGCGGTTTCTCCGTGGACACGGGTCGCAAGCAGAATGGCCGGGGCGCGAAGGTTGAGAGACATGCTGATCGCCGTGTGGCGCGCGGCGGGCGATGAGGCAAGCCATCGCGCCGATATCAGCTCTAATTGCGCGTGCTATCTGGAGCCGATTTTAGCTTCCAGCGCGGCCAGCCGTTGGCTGAGTTTTTCGTTTTCTTCGCGGGCCTTGGCAGCCATGTCTTTGACTGCGTCGAATTCCTCGCGGCTGACAAAATCGATCCCGCCCATCGCTTCCTTGACCCGTTCGCGCGCACTTTCACGCGCTTCGCGGGTCATGCCTGCGAACGTCCCTGCTGCACTGTTGGCGAGTTTGACTAAATCGGCGATCAGGGGATTCTGGCTTTGCATATCGATCAAATGGGCGGCGGCAGCTGATTTGTCCAGTCCCCCTGGAAGGGGGGAAAGCTAGGGCCAATGTTCAGGGCAAGGTTCAAGAATGCAGCGGAATCTCAAAGCGCTGCGTCATTGGCGCGTCAGGCTGGCCATCAGCACTGGGATTGGCGCGCTGAAATTCGAAATTCAGCGCCGTCGCAAACAGGGTCCACGCCAGGTAGGGCAGCAGCAGCAAGCCGGCCATGCGCCGCACACGCCAGAATAGCACCAGCGTGATCAGCACCAACAGGTCAAGCGCTATAATCAGATACAGCGCCTGCGTAATCTGATGCAGCGCGAAGAACAGCGGCGACCACGCCAGATTGGCGATCAGTTGCAGACCAAAAAACCCCAGAGCCCAGCCGCGCCCGCGTGCGCCCCAAGCACCGCAGATCAGCGCCAGTGCCACACCCATCATCAGATAAAGGATGCTCCACACAATACCAAAAGCGGCTGGCGGCGGATAAATATCCGGCTTGACCAGCCCGTCAAACCACGGATTGCCCGGGCCGCTGCCCGCAAACTGTCCGCTGAGAAAGCCGAGCAACATCACGGCAGGCACAGTGAGCAGCGCCCAGCGAAAGAAGCTGGCGCGGAGCTGACTGCGCGAGGCAATGACGTTCATGCTGGTTCCCTAGACGATTCGCAGAAAACCGATAGTGGCAAGCATGGATACATCCCGCAACAAGCCTGCGCTGTCTTGTCCCGTATTGGTGCCAAACTGGCGGAAATCTGGCTAAAGCCCGCGTGCGGCGTGGATCAGGAATTCGATATTGCCTTCCGGCCCGGTAATCGGACTGGGGACAATGCCCAGCACAGTCCAGCCGTTCTTGCTGAGCCAGTCCGCCACTTCATCGCACACCCGCGCATGCAGCACCGGATCGCGTACCACCCCGCCCTTGCCCACTTCTTCGCGCCCGACTTCAAACTGCGGCTTGATCAGTGCGACCAGTCGGCATTGCGGCGCGGCCAGACGCAGCGGCACTTCCAGCACCTTGGCAAGTCCGATGAAGGATGCATCGCACACCACCCAATCACAGGGCTGGTCAATCTGCGTTTCGGTCAATATCCGTGCGCTGGTCTGTTCCAGAACGCTCACGCGCGGGTCCTGCCGCAATTTCCACGCCAGCTGGTTGGTGCCTGAATCCACGGCAAACACCTGGCTTGCGCCGCGGCTAAGCAGCACATCGGTAAAGCCGCCGGTCGAACTGCCGATGTCCATTGCCACTGCGCCCGCCGGATCGAGCGCGAAATGATCGAGCGCAGCGCTGAGCTTGATGCCCCCGCGCGAAACCCACGGATGGTCGCGCCCGCGCACTTCCAGTGGTGCATCTTCGGCCAGTTGCTGTCCTGGCTTGGCCAGCTTCATCTCCCCGGAAAAGACCAGTCCCGCCATCACCAGCGCCTGCGCCCGCGTGCGGCTTTCGGCCAGCCCCCGGTCTGTCAGCAGTTGATCGAGGCGGCGCTTCTTTCCCATTGGCGTAAAAGCAGGTAGCGCGCATTGTTCATCAGCGAAACCGTCAAAGCATCAGGACCAATCATTTGAAGATCACTCCGCCGCGCACTTGCACCTTGATCGCCCTTGGCTGCCTTTCGCTTGCCAGCTGCATGCCTGCGGTCAAACCGGTGCCAGTGCCACCGCCAGCCCAGCCTGCTCCGCCGCCGCCGCCGCCAACCCCGCCCGCCACTGTACCCGAGCCGGACAACTGGATGGATGCCCCGGCAACCCCCGGTGACTGGAGCTACCGCCCGATGCCTGGTGGTTCGCAAGCAGTCTTTGGCAGCGCGGCCCAGCAACCCGATTTTATCCTACAATGCAGCCGGGCACAGCGGGTGATCGCCCTGGTGCGGATGGGTTCTGCTGCTGAACCTGTGCCCCTGCGCGTCCTGACCGAAACGCAGACTACGGTGCTGACCGCCGCCCCCGACAGATCGCCTGACAGGGGCGCGCCTGCCGGGCTGGTGGCCAGCGTGAACGCCAATGATCCGCTGCTGGATGCGATGGCGCTGAGCAAGGGACGCTTTGGCGTGGAAGTGGCCGGATTGCCCACACTATACCTGCCCAGCTGGCCGGAAGTGACCCGTGTAATTGAAGATTGTCGGTAATTCGCCACGATACCTGACAGGGACAAAAAACCGCCCTGCCAGGGCCAATTCGCAAGCTGCGTATTCTGACGTGGAAAAAGATAAATACAAGACTTGTGTTGCGCCGCAGTTTGACTCACATTGTATGCAAGATCAGCGGCGAACGCGGTCTTGGGCTCCCGGTGATCGGGCGGTTCTGGCTACATAGCGCGAAAGGAGGTGATCCGATGTCTCATGGTTCAGCAGGGAGGTCGGTTAAGTTCCGCACGGGGCATTATCGCAGGTAAGCTTGCGATAGAGGCTTTCGTGGGCGGCACTTCCGGCCGCTGACCATGCGAAGGGCGGTTGTCGGGATACCGGCGCCGCCCTTCTCATTTTGGGCGGTGCGGCACCGTTTCATTTGCCATCTGTTTCGCGCCATACTAACCGCCGCGGCTTGAACTGAAGGAATTGCGCTATGGCCGATGCACCGGCACTCACCTTTGCCCGTATCCCGCACCCCGCGCCCACCCCGGCTGCGGCGCGTGCGGCTGCGATAGCCGATCCCGGCTTCGGCAAGGTGTTTTCCGATCATATGGTGGTGATTGACTATGACGCTGCCAAAGGCGGCTGGCACAGCCCAAGAGTCGGCCCGCGTGAGCCGATTGCGCTCGATCCGGCAGCATCGGTGCTGCATTATTCGCAGGAAATTTTCGAAGGGATGAAGGCTTACAAGCAGGCCGATGGCGCGCTGGCGCTGTTCCGCCCGCAAGCCAATGCCGCGCGCTTCAACGCCAGCGCCACGCGCATGGCGATGCCGCATCTGGCGGAAGATCTGTTTGTCGAAGCGGTGCGCCAGCTGGTCGATATCGACCGCGACTGGTTCCCGGCGGTTGAAGGCGGCTCGCTTTATCTGCGTCCGTTCATGTTCGCGACCGAGGCTTTTCTCGGCGTTCGCCCGGCGACGCAGTACAAGTTCCTCGTCATCGCCAGCCCGGCGGGCAATTACTTCAAGTCCGGCGCGCCAGCGGTGTCAATCTGGATCAGTGATTACAGCCGCGCGGCCCCCGGCGGCACCGGCGCAGCCAAGACTGGCGGCAATTACGCCGCCAGCCTGGTCCCCACTGCCGAAGCTTTCGCAAAAGGGCATGATCAGGTGCTGTTCCTCGATGCGGTCGAGCATAATTGGGTCGAGGAACTGGGCGGGATGAACCTGTTCTTCGTGTTCGATGATGGCACCATCGCCACCCCGCCGTTGACCGGCACGATCCTGCCCGGTATCACCCGCGACAGTCTGATCCAGCTCGCGCGCGAGGAAGGCCTTACGTTGCGCGAGGCACCTTACAATATCGAACAATGGCAGGCTGATGCAGCATCAGGCCGGCTCGTCGAGGTGATGGCCTGCGGCACCGCCGCCGTGGTCACCGCAGTCGGCCATGTCGCGGGACCGGATCGTGAATTCACGATCGGCTCAGGCGGGCCTGGCCAACTGACCACCAAACTGCGCGAAAAACTGGTTGGCATCCAGCGCGGCGCGATCGGCGACCCGCATGGCTGGGTGATGCGGGTGGGGTGACAAGCGGACTGACTGCTGACGATCCGATCACGGAAATTGAAACTTTCGCCAATTTCTTTCGCAATTGGTTGTAAACTGAAGGAAACGCTAATGACCAGAGACGCTGATCGCGTTCCCTCTGCGAATAGAATCAAGCTCAAATTGTTGGGCGGGTTCGCTCTAACTATCGCGATACTAGCGTATTTTGGTTACGTTGTTGGCAAGGATATGGCCTTACGCGATAACGCCCGCGAAGCTGCAACGCAGGCGGTCAAATAACCGTCGGAGTTAAGTAAGGAACCGCACGCTGACACCGGGACAGGCACCACAATTCGTATAGGGCGCAGTTCAGGCAGCTGATACTCGAGTTGTCTGGCCTTCGCTCGACGCGAACGAGCGGTTTGGTTGAACCTTTAACCCTGCGCCGCACTGCGGCCCTCTCGCCCGGCGCAGCGTGATTCTCCATACCTGCTCTGCCCGGCTCTGCCCGTGTTTCTGTCAGAAGGCTTCCGGGCCTGCGCTGACCTTGGGCCGCTTGATTTCAAAGCTGCGCGCCCAGTCGATAATCCGCTTTTCGAGGCGATACCACGACAGGTGGGCGACGCAGAATGTGATCCCCAGCGTCCCGAGCAATTCAGCATAAGCCTGCATGTGCGACGTGGCGGGGATGCTCTTGCCAAAAAACGCCACCTGCAGCAGCGTCAGCACCAGCACATGATAGATATAGATACCAAAGGAAATCTTGGCGAGATAGCGCAGCACGCGCCCGTCGGTCATCCGGCCAATGATGACCGAAGATGGCGCCGTAGCAAGGAAAACAGCCAGCAATGCGGGCAGCAGCGGATAGCCATTATAGGGAAATCTGAAGATACCCCCAATGCTTGCCCCGCCAAAAAAAGGCCGTTCGACCGCGAACAGAAACACGCCAATTGCGATCAGCGAAAGCGCCGCCAGAATATCCGCCCCATAGCTGCGCCACGCGGCAAGTTGTAGCTGCGCAGCGCTCGCCAGAACACCAAAAGCGAAAATCGCGAACATGCTGAAAATGTTGAAGCGCGGGAACCAGATTTTCCCCAGGTTCATAAGGTCAAATGGAACGACCGAAAAATCGGGTACAGGGATCATCCCGACACTGCTAACAAATACCATATGCAGCCCGAACGCGGCCAGAATGACAGCCGACCATAAGCCGATCTGACCGGAAAAATGGCGCACCCGATGCCTCAGTATGAACAGCAGAGCAAAAGCGGCAGGCATGATCAAATAAGAGCCGATTTCATACGATATCGACCACAGCGGGCCGTTTGTTTCGACAGGGAAGATCGAAAACGAGGCAAATTCATTCAGAAACAACATGCCGCTGGCAAAGCGAAGGAAAGTCGTTGTGTCATATGCACTGACCCCAAGCACCAACCCGAGGATGAGCGAGAGCACCATCGAAAGCCAGAACCCCGGGACAATTCTGGCAAACCGGCGCAGGAAATAAGTCCGCAGCGAGGGTAGCTTTTCACCTGCACGCAAGGCAGACCAGAAGGGGCGCGACAACAGGAAGCCGGACAGAACAAAGAAGATGACCACGCCGTAGCCGCCGATCGGGACAAAGATGCCAAGCCAGTTTTCCGCCACCCCCGCCTTGAAATCAAGGGTCAGCCCGACATGGTGGAACACCACCAGCAGGCAAGCGAAGGCCCGCAATCCGTCAGCGCCGAGCAAATGGTTAGACACCGGTTTTTCAACGACCGAAGAAGTATTTTTCAAGTGGTCCGCCCCTTTAATCTGCTGAACTACTTCTACGACCCCTTCCAAGGGCATAAATGAAGCACAAGACTGTGTCAAAACGCCGCTATATTCATGAACACTAGCATTTGCTCTTGCGGTCAGCCGTCCCGGCAATCTGCGCTTCGCGTCACGCTGCAATCCGGCTTGCGCGCATTGCCCAGCCGGTCAGCCACGGGGCGAGGCGCGCCATCTTTACCAGCGGCGCGCCAAAACGTTCGCTCTCTGCGGTTTCCCAGATCAGTTTGGCCACGCCGACCGGGCGCTTTGCCGCGCGCGCCATTTCGGATTGATAGAAAGGTGCAGCTTCTGCTCCGCCCGCCAACCAATGCCGGGCAGCCAAAGCGCCACTGGTGAGCGCAATCGACATACCTTCGCCCGCCAGCGAGGGAATTACCGCCGCCTGATCGCCCAGACGGAACAGACCGGGCTGCGTGCTTTGCGCAATCCAGCCATAGGGCACCGCGCCAATGCTATCGACCGGCAGATCCGCCGCAGCAAACGCCATGCGGGCGCCAAATTGCGGGTGCTGCGCCGCCATCTGGTCCAGCAATGCGCGCGGGCTTCCGCCTGCCCGTGCAAGCAGCGACTTGCGTAAAGCAAGGCAGATATTGGCACTGCCATCTTCCTGACAGACAATCCCGGCATAACCGCCGGGAAACAGGTGCAGTTCAATCTTGCCCGCCAGCAACGGGGTTAGCGCTGCCTGCGCCGGGATCCTGATCCGCAGGCCCAGCGCCGGGTCGTCTGCCTGCCGCGGCCGCGCCTGCCCGCGCACATCGTGTTTACCCGCAGCGAGGAAGATAGAGTCAGAGCGCCAATCCTGCCGCTCGCCTTCTGCCATGCCCGGTGCAAGAGCCCGGATACGGTCAATCTCCAGCCGCGCACCGCTGTCCACCGCCAGCTTGCGGAGCGCGCTGTCAAGCGCATGGCGTGACAGGCCAAAGCCGGTCAGCGGCAAGGTAGCTTGCGCTTCGGCCGTTCCGGCATAAAGCACCAGCCGGGTGACCGGATGGGCGCCAATATCCGGCAGCTGTAACCCGATAGCGCGCAAGCGCTCAGCGCTGCGCCAGCTCAAAAACCCGCCGCACAGCGCGTCACCAACAACCGCATCGCGGTCGACCAGCACCGGTTCTGCGCCGCTCCGCGCCAGTTTTATCGCGGCCATGCAGCCAGCCGGGCCTGCGCCAAGGATCAGCGGGGCCTTCATTGGACCCGCTCGACACACAGGCGAAAGGGGAAGGCGCGATAGACCCGCGCACCGCCTGCACCTGCCTCCACCAGAATCGCGGGCCATTCGTGCGGCCGGTAACTGCGCGCAATCGACAAATGCCCGTCATGCTTCACAATCGGGTGCCAGCGCATCAGCCACGCCAGCACCGGCCAGCCGCAATAGGCCAATGGGTGGCGATGCAGGTCATTCACCAGCCAGCCAGCCTTTGCCTCCCGCTCCATAAAGGCAAGGAAAGCGGTCAGCTGTTCATGTGTCATGTGATGGGCGACCAGACTGGAGATGATGCAGTCAAAATCCTGCCCTGCAAAATCGGCATAATCGCCCGCGTGATATGTGATCGGCATTATGCCGGGCGTCACCTCGCGCGCGGCAGCGACGCTCTTTTCATTCAGGTCGACCCCGACCAGTTCCACTTCAATTCCCCGTTTGGCGGCCCAGCGCGCAATCTGGCGCAGCATATCACCGTCACCAAAACCAACATCGAGCAGGCGGAAACTCCCGCGTCGGCCGACCGCGCGCCGGAGGAAGCGCTGGGTGGGGCGGGCTGCCATAGTCACACGGTTGACCTGCGCCAGATCATGCAGCACCTGGGTATAGGTGGCCGGGTCAAGGCCCGGATCGTCCATCAATTCGTCGGCTATGCGGCGGTCTTCGAGCATGGGCTCACGCCTCCTTCCAGCTGAACTGCAGCCCTTCCATCGCCAGCCCCGGACCAAAGGCCAGCGCAATCCCGCTGGCAGGCTTTTGCGGCAGGATCCGTTCCAGCACGAACATCAGCGTGCAGGAGGACATATTGCCGAACTGGCGCAGAATTTCGCGAGAATCCTCAAGGCTGCCAGTGGGCAGGTCGAAGCCCTTTTCCACCGCATCAAGAATCGAGCGTCCCCCGGCATGGACTGCCCAAGCATCTACCGCTGTCACAGCGCGCCCCCGCAAGATGGTTTCCCGCACTTCGTCACGCGCGATCGCGGCGGCAATACGGCCCGGCACTTCGCCCGACAAGCGCATGGAAAAACCGGTGTCGATGATGTCCCACGTGATCAGCTCTGCGCTGTCATCGAGCGCGGCAGAGATGCCCGCGCCCAGTTCCAAACCGGCCCCGACCCCGGTCACGATGGCCGCCGCCGCGCCGTCACCAAATTGCGCGCGCGCCAAAAGCGGTTCGATATCTGTATCTTCCTGGTGGTGCAGCGAGCTTAGCTCAACTGTCACCACCAGCACCCGCGCAGCAGGTTCTGACCGGACAATATGGCGCGCCGTGCGCAGCGCCGTGATGGCAGCATAACAGCCCATGAAGCCGACCAGCACCCGCTCGACACTATCGGGCAGGCCCAGCTGCCTGGCGATGATCTGATCAACCCCGGGCGCGACAAAGCCAGTGCAACTGGCCACCACGATGTGGGTTATCTCACCCAGATCGGGCAATTTGGCGATCGCCTGCAGCGCCAAAGCAGGCGCTTCGCGTGCGTAGATTTGCATCCTCTCCGCTGTGCCCGGTTGCACAGGCCCGCCATACATCCCGCGCCCTTCGTCCAGCTGCGCATCTTCCTTGGTCAACACCGACCAGCGGTGTTCAATGCCGGAGCGTTCCGCCATCCGCAAAAACAGTTTCGCCTCGCGCGCGCCGCCCGGCTTGCCTTCCAGCCGGGACAAGGCCCAGCGGTGATAATCCGCATCAAAATCCAGATCGGGGACGGCTGTCGCCAGGGATATTATTCGGGCAGCAGTGCTGGGCATGAAGACTTTCTGCATTTAGGTCCTGATTGGAAACGCACAATAAGCGGGTTTTGTGCCGCGCGCCTAATGTTTCGTGCAAAGCGCCCGCCAGCTGTCACCCGTTCATGCTGCCGGCAAGGCGTCCTGCAGTTCCTTCAACCACAGGTCGGCCACCGAATCGCTGGGTGCGCGCCAGTCGCCGCGCGGGGATAATGCGCCGCCTGCGCTGACCTTCGGACCGTTGGGCATGGCACTACGTTTGAACTGGCTGAAACCGAAGAAGCGGCGCAGGAATTTCTCCAGCCAGCTCTGAATGGTAGCCAGGTCATAGGCGTTCTTATTCGCTTGCGGGAAACCAGCCGGCCACAGCCCTGCCTCCGCATTGCGCCACGCATGCCACGCCAGAAAAGCCACTTTGGACGGACGCTGGCCATAGCGGATTATGTGGTGGAGGAAGAAGTCGTTGAGCTCATAAGGACCAACCGCCGCCTCGGTACTCTGAACCGCACCATCCGCCCCGGCGGGGACCAGTTCGGGCGAAATCTCTGTCGCAAGTATATCCAGCAGGACCTTATCGGTTGCCGGGTCAAACTGCTCGGTCGTGGCCGCCCAGCGGATCAGATATTGGATCAGCGTTTTGGGCACCCCCGCATTGACCCCGTAATGGCTCATCTGGTCGCCCACGCCGTAAGTGCACCAGCCAAGCGCCAGTTCGCTCAAGTCGCCTGTGCCCAGCACAAATCCACGGTGCTGGCCTGACAAGCGGAACAGATAATCGGTCCGCAGCCCTGCCTGCACATTTTCAAACACAGTGTCATAGACCGGGTGCCCGTCGGCAAAATCATGCCCGATATCCTGTAGCATCATGGTGGCAGCAGGGCGGATATCGATTTCCTCAGCCGTGATGCCGATCGCTTCCATCAGCTTCCATGCATTGGTGCGGGTGCCTTCGCTGGTGCCGAAACCGGGCATGGTATAACCGCGGATGAAACTTCGCGGCAGGCCCATCCGGTCGCACGTTCGCGCGGCCACAATCAGCGCGTGGGTGCTATCCAGCCCGCCCGATATGCCGATCACCAGCGATTTGGCCTGCATTGCAGCGATCCGCCGCATCAACCCATCAACCTGAATGTTGAACGCTTCGTAACAATCCGCATCGAGATTGCGCTGATCATTGGGAACGAAGGGAAACCGTCGGATCGGACGGCGCAGGCCGATATCGGTGCCGGCATTGCCCAGATCGAATGCGATCCGGCGGTAACTATCCTCAGGCCTGCCGGCAGCTTCGGCAGCATCGCCAAAGGTCTGCATCCGCATCCGTTCACTCAGGATGCGTTCGCAGTCCAGATCGACCACGCATAGCTCTGGCTCCAGGGCGAAGCGCTCGCTCTCGGCCATAAGCTCGCCCAATTCGTAAATTACGCCCTGCCCGTCCCACGCCAGATCGGTCGTGCTTTCACCGTGACCGGAAGCGGAATAGACATAGGCTGCGACCGCGCGGCTCGACTGCGCCTTGCACAGCATGTGCCGTTCGTCCGACTTGCCGATGGTGATGTTGGAGGCTGACAGATTGGCGAGCACCGTCGCCCCGGCCAGCGCTGCGCGCGTGCTGGGGGGCTGCGGCGACCAGTAATCCTCGCATATCTCCACGCCCAGCACGAAGGAGGGCATATTGGCCGCGACAAACAGCAGGTCAGTGCCGAACGGGACTTGCGCCCCGTTCACGCTGATCGACTGGCCGATGACATTGCGCCCGTGCGAGAACCAGCGTTTCTCGTAATATTCGCGGTAATTGGGCAAAAAACTCTTGGGCACTGCGCCGAGCAGCCGCCCCTTGGCGATCGCCAGTGCGCAATTATAAATCCGGCCGTTGTGGCGCAGCGGTGAGCCGATCAGCAGCAGCGGCGAAAGCGCAGCACTGGCCGCAACAATCTCTGCAATCGCAACCTCAGCAGTATCGAGCAGCGCCGATTGCAGGTGCAGATCATCAAGTGCGTAGGATGACAGGCACAGTTCAGGGTAGACTACCAGATCAACCTGCGCTGCATGGGCAAGGCGCGCTTCCTCCAGAATGGCGTCGCGATTATAGGCGATATCGGCGGTGCGCACGCGCGGTGTGCTGGTCGCCGTTCTTACAAAGCCATGGCTATGGGCAGCATAGAACGGGTGGGATGTGCGGTTCATCGAAGCGGCGGACTCACTGGCGGAGAGGGATGATAGGCGGGACGGCTCCACAGCGCTTTCGAGCCAGTCTTGCGCACTGCAAATGCCCAGGTTGGCGAGCCGTTTCTGCACCGCCGGGCGGGCGATGCGGCCCTTTACTTCCCAGCCATAGACCGTGCGGCTGGGCCATGCGCGCGGCACGCCAAACATTTCACCAAATTCCCCAGCGGTTAGCGGCGGATCATGCGCGTCGCGCCACAGTCGCAATTTCTGGCCAGCCTTGTGCATTAACAGCCAGTATCCTAAAAGGATACCCGTTGGCAAGGTCTGGTTTTAAGGGGCAAATCAGGAATTGGCTTGCCGCTGGGCCACAGGCACACCACTTTGGCTCTGCTCCCCCACTCCGACAAAGGACAATCCATGGCCGACCCGACTTACACCCCGCCCGAAGTATGGACCTTTGACACTGAAAGCGGCGGCCG
>JAHEAW010000028.1 GCA_024642545.1 Erythrobacteraceae bacterium | reverse complement strand
GGGCGCGGGCGCTGCATCGGGCGTGGATCGAGGAGACCTTCAGGCCGCTCCTCCCTCGACGAGGGGCGGCGGCGTGCGCGAGGTAGGCGATGCACGCGCGCTGCTACTGGCCGGGGCAGACAAGGTCGCGGTCAACAGCGCGGCAGTGGCGCGGCCCGAATTGGTGGCAGATATTGCAGGCCGTTTTGGTAGCCAATGCGTGGTCGCCAGCATCGATGCGCGGCGCAGCGGGGCTGGGTGGCAAATCTTCACCCACGGGGGCCGCAAACCCACTCATATCGACGCGGTCGATCACGCGGTGAAGCTGGCTGACCTTGGTGCTGGCGAATTGCTGGTCACATCGATGGACGGGGACGGGACCAAGGGCGGCTATGATCTGGCACTGATCCGCGAAATTGCCGATGCAGTCAGCATTCCTGTCGTTGCCAGCGGCGGGGTCGGCACACTCGATCATCTGGTCGAAGGCGTCACGCTCGGCCATGCCAGTGCAGTACTGGCCGCGAGCATCTTCCATTTCGGTACCCATACCATAGCCGAGGCACATGCAGCGCTCAGGGCGGCAGGCCTGCCGGCGCGCGGCTGAGACTATAAACAAACCGTCCTTTGGCGGTCCCAATGCGGGACGCAGGCGGCGTGATACTTGCGCAAATCGCACAGTATTGCACTGCATATAGCCATGCCTGCTCACTCCCTTCTCCTCAGCTTTCTCGCTGTTGTTGCCCCGCTTTATTCGGGCGAAGGCATCGAGATTCCTGAGCCGAGCAATATGGCGTTGATGGCGATGGGGCTGGTCGGCCTGATCGTTGGCCGACAAACCGCAAAGAACAAACGCCGACGCGACGATACCACACCAGAGGATTGACCGCGTCGCAGCGGGCATTCATGGATGCGCGATGGATAGCCAACCCGGTCTTGCAACCCTCGCCCGCCTTGAGGCCACGATTGTCCAGCGTCTTGGTGCTGATCCTGCCGCCAGCTACGTCGCTCAACTGCATGCGCGCGGTCTGCCGGTAATCGCGCGCAAGCTGGGCGAAGAAGCGGTTGAAACGGTAATCGCCGCGCTGTCGGGCAGCCGCGAGGAATTGGTAGGTGAAGCCGCCGATGTCATGTTTCACCTCATTGTGCTGCTGGCGGAAAAGGGTGTACCGCTGGCTGAGGTCATGGCCGAGCTGGATCGGCGCGAAGGTGTCTCGGGTCTTGATGAAAAAGCCGGGCGGGCAAGCTGATGCCGATCGACGCAGCACGGCCCTATGACGATCAGAATATCTTCGCCAAGATCCTGCGCGGGGAAATTCCTTCGACCTGCATTTATCAGGACGAATGGGCCTATGCCTTTCCCGATATCAATCCGCAGGCCAAGCTGCATGTGCTGGTAATCCCCAAGGGCGCTTATGTCAGTTGGGATGATTTTTCCGCCCACGCCTCCGCTGAAGAAATCGCCGGGTTCATTCGTGCGGTCGGCCATGTCGCGCGTGCGCATGATCTGGTGGCGCCGGGATACCGCTTACTTGCCAATGTTGGGGCGCATGGCGGGCAGGAAGTGCCGCATTTACATGTCCATTTGTTCGGCGGGCAGCCGCTTGGCCCGATGATTGCCCGGCGGTAGGCGCCAAATCCTGCTGAATCGACTCGGTTGAACGGCAATACAGGGCGGACTGTGGGCAGTTAACCATCATTATGTTGCGGGGTGAGTCGCCGCTGCGCTAAGGGCGCACCTGCTTATGTCCATGCCGCATGAAACTTCGCTGAGCCCGCTTGATGGCCGGTTTGATGGCCCGCTGCACCTGTTTGCAGTGCGCGCTTATTACGAAGATACTGATCTTTCAGGCGTCGTTTATCACGCCAATTACCTGCGCTGGTTCGAACGCGCCCGCTCCGACATGCTGCGCGTGCTCGGGATTGACCAACGCGCCGCGATTGAGGCGGGGCAGGGCGCTTATGCCGTGGCCGATCTCACTATCCGTTATCTGCGTCCGGCCAGGCTGGATGATAATGTGCTGATCGAAAGCCGCTGCACTGAAGCGCGCGCCGCATCAGTGCGGATGCATCAGCGCGCCTATCGCGCAGATGAATTGCTGGCCGAGGCATGGCTGCGCGTTGGCTTTGTCAGTCCTGATGGCCGCCCGGTGCGCCAGCCAGATACCTGGCGGGTCATCTTTTCCTCCATTCTCTTCCCGGAAGATAACGCATGAACCAGTTTTCCTTGCTTGTTGGCGCTGCCAGCGGGCTGGCTCCAGCCCCGCAGCACCTCAACCCGCTCAAACTGTTTCTTGACGCTGACATTGTGGTGCAACTGGTGATGACCGGGCTACTGCTGGCCAGCATCTGGGTGTGGACGATCATCATTTCTTTCACTCTGCGCATGGCCGGGGTCAAGCGGCGCTGCGCCGCGTTTGAGGAAGAATTCTGGAAAACCGATAATTTTGATCAGTTCGTGAAGGATCGCGGGCGGCGCGATATACCCTCTGCTCGGATTGCTGCAGCGGCGATGGCCGAATGGCGCAGTTCTATGCGCAGCGCCAAGGCTGGCAGCACAGCGCTGGACCGTGACGGTGCCCGCCAGCGCCTTGCCAGCGCGATGGAAAGCCAGGTATCGCAGGAAGCGGACGATCTGGCTGACCGGCTCAATTTTCTGGCCACGGTCGGCTCGGTTGCGCCCTTTGTCGGCCTGTTCGGCACGGTATGGGGCATCATGAACAGCTTTTTCCAGATCGGTCAGCAGCAGAACAGTTCGCTTGCTGTGGTTGCTCCGGGTATTTCAGAGGCATTGTTCGCTACCGCCATTGGCCTGTTCGCGGCCATTCCGGCGGTCATCGCCTATAACCGCTTCAGTCACGGGGTGAACGCGTTGGAGGCCCGGTTCCAGCGCTTTGCGGACAAGTTTCATGCCAGTCTCAGCCGCGAGCTGGAGCGCAGCTAATGGCAATGGGCATTGCCTCTCAATCCGGCAAGCGGGGGCGGCGGGCGCGCCGCGCGCCGATGGCGGACATAAACGTCACGCCGATGGTGGATGTGATGCTGGTGCTGCTGATTATCTTCATGGTCACTGCGCCTTTGCTAGTCGCCGGTGTCCCGGTCGACCTACCCGAAAGTCGGGCCAACGCGCTGGCGGCGGACCCTGATCCGCTGACGATCAGTATCGATCGCAGCGGAGTGATCTTTGTGGGCAAGGACCGGCTGGCGAATGGCGAACTGCCCCGGCGGCTGGCTGACATAACCCCGCGCGCGGATGGTAAATTGCCGCAAGTGACGCTGCGGGCAGATCAGGCGCTCGACTATGGGCGGGTGATGGCAGTGATGGGGGAACTTAACCGGGCCGGATTCCGGCAAATTTCGCTGGTCACTAACGGTTCAGTCAATGCGCCATAGCACGGTCAGACTATGAAACTGGCTTCGCTCCGCACGGATGAACGAATCGGCCTTGGGGTAGCCATCGCGCTGCATATCGGGCTGATTGCCTTTCTGGTGCTGCAGCCGCGCGGTAACTCCCCCGCAAAGCTGCCTGACCGGATGACTGTCAGCCTTGCCAGCGATGTCAGCCTGAAATCCACCGCGCCCGACCCGGTACCGGACAGCCGGGCGGCCATTGCGCCCGAAATCGGCGATACGCCGCAGCCACCGCCAGCCGATATCGCGCCGCTAATCCCGGCACCCCAGCCGATTGCAACCACGCCGCCGCCTGCGGCTGTCAAGCCTGCGGCGCAGCCGAAAGCCGCCCCGCCGCCCAAGCAAGCTGCGCCTGCAAAGCCGAGGCCTGCTTCCAAAACCCTGCCCAAGAGCAAGGGCGGTTCGCTGGTCGGCGATAATTTCCTCGCGGGGACCGGCGCGAATATGGCGACCACTGAAACCCGCACCCCGGCGTCGGACATAGGGCCAAGTGAACGAGCGTCGCTGGCGCAGTCCATTGCCCGCCAATTGAAGCCGCACTGGAATGCACCGCAGGGCGTCGATGCGGAAAAGCTGGTCACGGTGCTGGCGTTTGATCTCAATCCCGATGGCTCTCTGAAAGGGCGGCCGCGTGTGGTAAGCCAGGCGGGTGAGACCCCGTCCAATGCACCGCAAAAAGGGCTGCACGCCGAGCGGGCGATCCGCGCAGTTGAACTGGCTGCGCCGTTTGATTTGCCGCCCGAATATTATGAAGCGTGGAAACGCGTGGCCGCTTTCCGGTTCGACAGGAAACTTTGATTAATGAAAAAACTGCTTCCCTTGCTGATCTTTGCCTTCTCTGCGCCGGCGGCTGCCCAGACGTCCGCTGCCCCGACATCTACTCTGCCGCCAGCGGCGTCTGCAACCCCGCCTACAGGTGATCAGGACACCGGCGGGCTGACCGGTTCGGTGTCTGATACCAGCGCGTGGCGCGATCTGGGGATTGCGATCCCCGGCTTTGCCACTGACCGGGATATACCCACGCCTGCCAATGCCAACGGCACCGCGGCACTGGGACGGGAACTGGCGCGGGTGGTCTATAATGACTTGCAGAACAACGGCCTTTTTAAGCCGACCGGGCCGGACCGCTTGCCGCAACCGCTGATCAGCCAGATCACTGCGCCAAACTGGCCCGACTGGACCAGCCGCAGCGCTGAAATGCTGGTCGAAGGTTATGTCAAGGAAGGCGCTGACGGCCAACTGACGGTTGGCTGCTATCTCTATGACGTGCAGCTCAAGAAGGAACTGGTGCGCTCTGGCTGGGTGGTGCAGCCTGCTGAATGGCGCCGCGCCGCGCATAAATGTTCCGACCTTGTCTATGCTCGCTTGTCGGGTGAGAGTCCGTTTTTCGATAGCCGGATTGCCTATATTGCGGAAACCGGACCGAAGGATCACCGGGTAAAGCGGCTCGCGATCATGGATTCGGACGGGGCCAACCACCGTTTTATCACCACCGGTCAGGCGACTGCGCTGACCCCGCGTTATTCGCCCGATTACCGCGAACTGCTCTATCTCAGCTACCTCGACGGCAACCCGCGGATTTATGTCTATAATATCGGCACCGGCAAGCAGCGGCTGGTGACCCAGAGCAAGAACCCCACGTTTGCCCCGCGCTGGTCGCCTGACGGGCGCTGGATTCTCTATTCGATGGCGATTGCGGGCAATACCGATATCTACCGTGTGTCCGCACAAGGCGGCCCAAGTGTACGGCTCACCAATACGCCAGGGATCAACATCGGCGGGTCCTATTCGCCCGATGGCAGCAAGATCGTGTTTGAAAGCGACCGGTCGGGCAGCCAGCAGGTTTACGTGATGAATGCCGATGGCTCGAACCAGCGGCGGATCAGCTTCTTCGGCGGGCGCGCTGCCACACCGGAATGGAGCCCGCGGGGGGACCAGATTGCGTTTACCTATATTGCCGGCGATTTCCGGATTGCGGTCA
This sequence comes from Erythrobacteraceae bacterium, assembly GCA_024642545.1. Lineage (GTDB taxonomy): Bacteria > Pseudomonadota > Alphaproteobacteria > Sphingomonadales > Sphingomonadaceae > Allopontixanthobacter. The sequence goes on along the minus strand of JAHEAW010000028.1, from coordinate 18,737 downwards.
TGACGCCTTCGGGCGGTGATCTGCGCTTGCTGACCAATGGCTGGCAAGACGAAGCCCCGACCTGGGCTCCCAATGGCCGGATCGTCCAGTTTTTCCGGACCGAAAAGAACACTGGCCATACGTCGCTTTGGCAGGTTGATCTGACTGGCCGCAATTTACGGCGGCTCAAAACCCCGGTCGATGCTTCGGACCCGTCGTGGGGTCCGATTTTGCCGTAAGTATAAAGATTGTCAGAATCGCCTGACCGCATGATAATTCGTTAAGCCCAAGGAGAAGACTCATGAACCGTAAGATCGTCCTCGCTATGCTGGTCACCTCTTCGCTTGGCCTTGCCGGTTGCAAGACCACAGCGCCTGAGCAGCTGCCACCCGCGCAATCGAGCGTCGCCCCCACTGCGCCGTCTGCCCAGCCAAGTCAGCCAATCGGGCCGCAGCCTGGTTCGCAGGAACATTTCGTGCAGGCGATCAACGGCCAGAATGTGATTTATTTCGACACGGATAAATATGACATCGACAGCAGCGATGCGGCCGCGCTCCAGATGCAGGCGCAATATCTGGTCCGTTATCCTAATATTTCCGTGACGGTCGAGGGGCACTGCGATGAACGCGGCACGCGCGATTATAACCTCGCGCTGGGCGAAAGGCGGGCTACTGCAGCCAAGAATTATCTGGTCAGTCTGGGAATTGCCGCCAGCCGGATTTCCACCGTCAGCTACGGCAAGGAACGGCCCGTTGCGCTTGGGTCCAACCCTGAAGCATGGGCCAAGAACCGCCGCGCCGTGACAGTCGTAATCAGCTGATTACTGACCGATTGCAGCGATGGGATTTACTGGCGCAGCGATCTGAGTCGCTGCGCCACTATCCTGATTGCTGAGCGACAGGTCGCCCATGTGCGTGGACAGGGTGACTGTAGAAAGCGCGGCAAAGGCAGCCATTGCCATGATCGATACCGCAACTGACGCGGTTAGCTGTCTGCTCATTTCAAAATCCCTCAGGTGCGGAAAATGGCCCAGATTTCTGGGTGCACTGCAGCATAATGCCTAATAAAGGATTTGTTTCCCGAAAAAAGGAGCGGTGGCGAAAATATTCCTCAGCCCCTATGTACCAGGCCTATGATGTCTACATCCCCCACGAAGATAGCCTGGCAATGGTAGGCGCACGCCGATCCAATGACTGGGGTTTTCCCCGCTGGCGCAGCTATGGCAGCGACCAAGCGGCGACGGCTCAGCGCGAATGTGACCGCTATGGCTGTGACGATCCGGGCCTGTGCCCTGCGCCCAAAGCACCCAATAGCCCCGACAGGTGGTATTTCTGTCAGAAACATGCGGCGGAATATAACGCGAAATGGGATTATTTCGAAGGGCTGGACAAGGCCGAAGCTGCTCAGCGTGCAGCCAATGAACAGCGCGACAATTCTGGCTATGCCGAAGCGTCGCATTATGGCTGGGCTGGGTCGGGCGATGGCAGCCGCAGCGGCGATGAAATGCGCGCATTGGAAGTGCTGGAGTTGGAAGCCGATGCCGATTTTGAAACGGTGAAAAAAGCGTTCCGTACCAAAGCGAAGGAAGTCCATCCCGACGTCAAGCCGGGCGATGAAGCCGCCGCTGCGCAATTCCAGAAGATCCAGCTGGCCTATGAAATTCTGAAGCAGGCTGAAGATCGCCGCGAATGGAAGGGCTGATGCGCTGACATCAGGCCGTGCAGCCGCCATGGCGGCGCCGCTGGGCAGCGGAATATCAAAGTATTGAAAAAGGGCGGGAAAGCCTGAACTTTCCCGCCCTTTTTGTAGTCTTGTGAAGAGTTTAGTACTTCACACGGACCTTTGCGTACCAGAAGCCGCCATTGAAGCCGAACGGACCGCCGCTGCGCGGATAGACCGAACCGTTCGAAGTGCCACCGGTAATGTCGTAGATCACATTCGATGGTGACGCTGCAATCTTGTCCGGCTTGGTGTTGAACAGGTTGCTTGCGCCCACAGACAACGTGAACTTTTCCATGAAGGTATAGCTGATATCAAGATCGGTGGTGAACTTGGAGCCAAACACCTGCCCTGGATAGTCGTTCTGGACGCTCCATGAACTGTAGTAGTTCTCCCGCAGATTAAATCCGAACGGCCCGGCCTGCCAGTTGGCAGACGCATTGATACGATGCTTCGGCGCCAGATTGGCGATGTCGGATACACGCGCGTCATTGATAACGGCGGGGTCACGCTTGGTCACTTCGCTCTTGTTGTAGTTATAGGCAAGCGTCAGGTTAAGATCGCCGCCTGCTGCAAATGTCTTGTAGCTGGCGACAACATCGACACCCTTGGTGAGAGTATCAAACCCATTGGTGAAGTAGTTGACTGCGCCGCCGTCACCCACTGCCAGCAACGCCGGTTGCGCTACGATGTCGGCAGCACTGACGGTAAAGTTGGAGGTGATGCCGATCCGGTTGCGGACCTTGATCGAATAACCATCGACGGTGACTGTCAGATCCGAGGTTGGGTTGAAGATCATCCCAAGACCAAAGTTGGTCGACTTTTCAGGGCTCAGTGATTTCGCCCCATAATACTGGGCGATTGCACTGGTGACCGGATAAGTTCCGGTCTGGACCTGATTACCCTGTACGAAGTTAGTGGTCAGGATCTGCACGTTGTTCTGACCAGGTGACGGCGCATGGAAGCCTGTGCCCACCGTGCCGCGCAAAGCAAACGTATCGGTCAGGTGCAACAATGCATTGAACTTGCCAACAAATGCACTGCCGAAGCTCGAGTAATGCTCATACCGGCCCGCGACACCAACCGAAAGCGCCGAAGTGATGTCGGTTTCAGCACCGCCATAGACACCCCAACTGCGCTGCGTGGACTTGCCCGCAGATGCCGGGCTGGTGCCGCCATAACCACTTGCGCCGGGTGGGAAAGCCACCTGCGAGTCGAAGGCGTATACGCCAGGCGACGTTTCGACATAGAGTGGCTGCACCGCATAGGGGCCAACGCCATATGACTGTTCGTCACCGGCGGTCTGTTCATAGGATTCCTGCCGATATTCAGCGCCCCACGACAAGGTAATCGGGCTGGCAAGGCCAGCTTCGACCGGATAGGTGAAGTCTGCATTGCCGACCAATTCACGCTGGATCAGCTTGCCGAAGGTGAAGCTGGTTTGCGATGCAGGACCGTAAGACGAATTGAGCGAGTTGGTCATCGAAAGCGCCAGTGCGTTCCGGCTCAGCGAACCCGATACGTCATAAGTCAGGCCGCTATCAAATGTGCCTTTCAGCCCCAAGGTGCCATAAGCTTCATTCGTTTCGCCGATAAAGCGCGGGGTGAACCCTGCAGGATACAAGGTTGAGAAGTCGTAAGTGTTGGTGTCCTTGACAAATCCGCCTGCGGGACACGTCGCATTGCCTGTCGGGCACGGCGTCAGATAGGCCGGGTGCTTGAAGGCACTATTCGAGCCATCGGTCTTAATGACTGTTCCTGAACCATCGTTTGCCGTGAGGCCAGCGGCTGTCTGAACAGGCCGATAGTTGAAGCTTTCATCTGCCTTGGAATGGGCCACATTCACAAACAGGTACAGCTTGGCAGTGTCGGAAAATTCATACGCTGAATTCAGCAGCAGCTTGTAACCATGCCGCGGAGATGAACCCCAGATTTGGACCGGGCCGGGATAATTCGGCAGTTGGTCAGCCAGTGAAGGGTTGTTCTGAGCGAAGACAACCGCATTGGGTCGCTGCAGCCCGCGGCTGGTACCCTTGGCGTCATAATACTCGCCTGCCAGATTGATAAAGCCGCGGTCAGCGAGTTTTACACCAACATCAGCAGCCAGTTCAATGGTGCCGCCGTCACCGCCATTGTCATAATATTGGCCATAACGCGCAGTGGCTTCCACGCCTGTATCTTCACGCAGGCCGTAGTTGAGCACGCCGCCGATTGCATCAGAACCATATTGTGCAGTCGCGCCTTCGCGCAAGATCTGCAGGCTGGCAATGCCGATTGAAGGGATGGCAGAGATGTCTGCGCCCTGCGACCCGAACGACAATGCCGTGTCACCACCGGTATACACCTGAACCAGCGGAGAGCGGTTGTACCGCTTGCCGTTCAGCATCACCAGGATGTTATCGGCAGGGAGGCCACGCAGCGACGGCGCACGGACGAAAGTGGAGGCGTCCGAAATCGAGTTTTGTCCCACAAAGAAAGATGGCACGATGTTCTTGACCACATCAAGCATATCGGACGCTGGCTGGTTGCTCAGTTCCTTCGCGCCAATCACATCAACCGGTGATGCAGAATCAGTTACGGTGCGGTCCGTACGGCGCGTTCCAAGCACGACGATGGTGGTGCCATCATCGGCGGAGGCGGCCTGTGTGCCGGCGGGCTTGTCCTGTGCAACACCTGCATTCGCCCACGCGAGGCAGGCGACAGAAGCAGACAAGCAAAGAGACTTTGCGACGAGAGATTTTTTCATGAGAATTTTCCTCATTCTTTTGGGGAGCCTTGTAGTCCATCAAAGGTGCGCAAAATTACACAAAAATTGTGCGTTGCGACAAATTTAATGTCGCGGAACCGCCATATTGTAGCAATTTTGCAACTCTGTCGGCCGCTCTGTGTGTCAAACCTTGGCCAGAGCCTGCGCAAAATCAGCAATCAGATCATCCGGGTCCTCGATTCCGATAGAAATTCGGACCAGATTGTCAGTGATCCCCAGCGCAACCTTGCGCTCGTCGGGTACTGATAGATGCGTCATCGAAGCGGGCAGGCTGGCCAGCGTTTCGGTTCCGCCAAGGCTGACCGCGAGCTTGGCAATTTTCATGCTGTCGAGAAACCGGAAGGCCTCTGCTTCGCCGCCCTTGATGAACAGCGAAAATGTGCTGCCGGCGCCGCTGCAGTGGCGCGCAAAAATATCCTGCTGGCCGGGATCGCTGATGAAACCCAGATATCCCAGCCGCTCCACTTTGGGGTGCGCCTTTAGAAAAGCGCACACCTTGGCCGCATTCTGGCCTGCGCGTTCCATTCGCAATTCGACCGTTTCGAGACTGCGCAGCAGCATCCACGCGGTGTTGGGATCACAAATTCCGCCCATAGTGTTTCGGAGCGCGCGCACCGGGTCCATCCATGCTTTCGCGCCGGCAATGCTGCCTGCGACCAGATCGGAATGGCCACCAACATATTTTGTCAGCGAATAGACCACAATATCTGCGCCATGATCCAGCGGTCTCTGCCACAGCGGGCCAAGGAAGGTGTTGTCGATCGCGATGGGCGGGCCGTCTTCGGCAAAGGCGGCATCGCGTGCCGCGCTCATCGCCTCGATATCGACCAGCGCATTGGTCGGGTTGGCCGGGCTTTCGAGATAAATCATCGCGACCTTGCCGCCCTGGCTATCGGCCTGCGCCCTGGCCCTGGCGAGCACTGCGTCGATTTCTGCGCGGCCGGCCCCTGCCGGGAAATCGACATAAGTCACGCCGAACTTGCTCAGCACTTTGGCTACAAACCCCTCGCTTGCTGCATAAAGCGGGCCGGAATGGACGATCACATCGCCCGCAGCGCAATAGGCCAGCATCAGCACCGTGATCGCGGTCATTCCGCTGGAAAATGACAGCGCATCTTCTGCGCCGTCCCAGATTGCCAGCCGGTCTTCGAGAATTTCCTGATTGGGGCCGTTGAAGCGCGAATAGACCAGCCCTTCTGCGCCGCCTGCACGCTTGCCGGTGATGCCTTCAAAATGCCGTTTGCCCGCCGCTGCGTTTTCAAAAGCAAAGGTTGAGGTCAGGAAAATCGGAGCTTTGAGCGATCCTTCGGACAATGCCGGGTCATAGCCATGGCCCATCATCAAGGTAGATGGTTTGAGCGGCCGCCCGCCAATGGTGGTTACTTCGGGCTTGGGTTTGCGGCGCGGAGTTGGAGTTGTAACCGCATCGGTTGCGTCGGTCATGGTGACGGGCCTTCCTGATCATCATGCTCCCAGGAAGGCAGGAGCTGGCAAGGCTGCTGGCGGCTCCCGCCCCTAACCTCCGCAGGAACGCATCTCCGCTGGCAGCCTAATGATGAACCAGCCTCTAGCGTTGCAAGCGCAGATTTTCAACCGGTAGCGCTGCTTGCAAAAGCATCTGAATGTGGATCGTTAGCTTTGACTTGCCCGCCCTGGTTCAGCTTATCGCTTCGATCAGCCAGACCAGTCCGACGAGCAGGAAAATACCGGCCACATCCAGTACAATCCCCGCGCCGACCATTCGGGAAAGCCGGATTCGCCCGGTCGCCCAGGCAATCGCATTGGGGCCGGTTCCAGCTGGCAGCATGAAACCCCAGCTTGCGGCCAGGGCCGCGGGCATGGCCAGCAGCACCGGGTCAGCGCCCAGCGCCACGACCAGGCTGGCGACCACCGGGATGATTGCGCTGGCTGTGGCGACATTGCTCGCAAATTCGGTAATCACGATCATCATCGCGACAATCGCCAGTGCGACCAGCAGCAGAGGTACAGAGCTTAGCGGCAGCAGCGCCTGCCCCAGCCAGATGGCCAGTCCCGAAGCGTTCATTGCCGCGGCCAGCGCCAACCCGCCGCCAAACATCATGATTACGCCCCACGGTGCGCGGTCAGCCTCTTTCCAGATCAGCAGCGGCCGCCCGGTGCCATCGGGCAGGACAAACAGCAGTAAAGCGGCAGCAATCGCAATCGTGCCGTCGGTCAGCGATCCGGGTGGCAGCATCGGCTGAAGCCAGCGTTCGCTCAGCCAGAGTACAAAGGTCAATCCGACCAGCGGGATCAGCCGGCGTTCAGGCGTGCTCCACGGTGCGTGATCGTCAATCGCTGCGCGCGCTGCGGCAACATCGAAGGGATGGCTGGCAACTTGCTGGACCCGCGCGATGATCCAGGCGGCCAGCGGCACGCCCACGATCACAACCGGAATGCCAAACATCGCCCATTGGGCGAAGCCAATCCGTACTCCGATCGAACTGTCCAGCAGCGCCACCGCAATGGCATTGGTGGGTGAACCGACAATGGTGCCAAGCCCGCCGATGCTGGCGGCAAAGGCGATCCCCATTGGCAAAGCGCCAGCCAGCCCTTCGCTCTCCTCTGGTTCCAGCCCGCCGCCAGCCAGCACCGCCAGTGCCATCGGCATCATGATCAGTGTGGTCGAGGTGTTGGATATCAGCATCGACAGAATGGACGCGCTGATCATGAATGCGAGCAGCAGCCGGGCTTGTCCGCCGCCAGTGCCGACCAGTTTCAGGATTGCCAGCGACAGCCGTCGGTGCAGCCCGGTCCGCTCAATCGCCAGCGCGATGAAGGCCCCGCCCAAAAGCAGGAACAGAATATCGGAATAATAAGTTCCGGCAATTTCCTTGGCCGTCATCACCTTGGCAAAGGGCAGCACCAGAAACGGCAGCAGAGCAGTAACGGTCAGCGGAACCGCTTCGGTCATCCACCAGGCGGCCATCAACACCACCAGCCCGGCAACATGCCACGCCTTGTCGGGCATCGCCGCAGGGGCAGGAACCAGGATAGTCAGGGCAAAGGCAGCCAGCCCGAGAATAAAGCCGATCCGGCGTGCGTGCACGTGCCTTGTCCCCCGTTAATCCATCGCAAGCCTAGCGAAAGGCATGGGCGGGGCAAGCGGAAAGCTGGGCCGGTCGGAAATCAGGAGTGGGCGGACATTAACCCACAGTGCGGGCGATCAGGCGGCGCCGCAGCTTGCGCGCCACCAGCAGAGGTATCAGCACCGACAGGGCAATCCCGGCCAGCGAACAGGCGCCGATCCACAGCGCCATCAGCGTGCCGCCCTTTTCGTAAATGCCATAAATGACCGGCGCGGCGAGCACGAAACCGCGGATTTCATTTACCGCCACCAGCGCAAGGCCGGTTTTGAGCAGAAAGCCCAGTAGGATGGAGAGTGCATCGGACATATCTGATCAATGCCGCAAAATCCTTTATGATCCGTTGATTGGTGGTCACTTCACCGATGTTGCAGGTCAATCCAGCGGCAAATGCCGCCGGAGCAGCCGCCATTCGTGCCAGATCAGCGCCATCACGATCAGGTCGAACACAGTCAGCACGATCAGACCGATGGCGTGGGTATAGCTATAGCGGTAAAGCTGATAGGCAATGAAACCGGCCATCGCTGCCAGCGAGAAGGGGTAAGCTAACAGTTTTTCGCGCAGCAGCCCGGCTACCATCACCAGTTTAATCAGGCCGTGACTGACCAGATAGAAGGCGTAAAAATCTTGTGCTGATCCGCTGAGCTGCTGGGCTGCATGCAGGACGGCATTGGCGATCATGTCCCGCGGGTCGCTGACCAATTCCTGTCGGGTCAACACATTGACCCAATGCAGTACCGCTTGTTTGCTGATCAGAAAAAACAGCACCCCTCCGGCAATCTCGATCAGCGCATCGATCCCCTTCAGGATGACACTGATCCGAAAGATCTGGTGAATGCGCAGTTCAGTTATCTTCATGCGCCAGCCCTCAATGGCAACCCTGCCTGTAGCGCGCAAGCACCTGCCGGATCACGCCAGCGGCGCCCTGACCTTGATCGCAGCCTCCAGCTGGACGAGTTGCAACGCCCGCGCCGGCAGACGCAGCGCCGCTCTGGTCGCCACCAGCGCCACCAGCGCCACCAATGCCCCGCCGATCATATCGATCAGATAATGCGTTCCTTCGACTGGGGTCGCCAGCAGCATCGCGCAATTGAGTGCAAGCAAGGGGCGCCGCAGCGTATCGTTGCGCCAGCCGAGGACGATATAAATGATTGCGCTGGCAGTGTGAAAGCTGGGGGTGCACACCAGCCCTTGCAATTGCCCCAGATCGACCGTGTCCATCGTCCCGCTGCGCAGCAGTGGCAGCAATTGTGCCTGATAAACGCCGCTGGTTGGCATGTAGGAAATGGGCCCATGCCACAGGTAAGACAGCGGGCCGACCGCTGGCATCATAGCGAACAATGCCAGCGTGATGACCGCAGCAGCCCAGAAGGAGACAAGGAAGAATTGCGCACCCTCACGGTCGCGGGTCCACGCAAACCCAGCGATCAGCAGCATCGGCGAAAAATAGATATTGGCATAGGCGGCCCGCCCGGCAGTTTGCAGCGCAGGATGAGCGGCGACCAGTTGGTACCAGCCGAGCCAGTCGAAATGCAGCATTCGGTCGATCCGTGCCAGCGAGGCATCGGCAAAGCCGTGGCTGAAAGCCGCCAGAGGATAGCTGGCGACGGCGCCCAGCAGCGACATCGTCATAAACAGACCGGAATATTCGGCAAAGTCGCGGATAATCTCCAGCCGGCCTGTCACTGGCCCGCGCAACCGGAAACGCACCAGCGCGCAGCCGACGATGATCAATTCATAGACCAGCGAACCGCCAAATACATCAAAGCCGATACCGGCCTTCACCATCATCAGTGCGGTCAGCACCGCGCATGCCGCCAGCGCAAGCGCCAGCGTTCTTAGCCCAAGGGGCTGAAAAGGGGGATTCCGCAGCGCAAATTGGGTGGTGGCGAGCGCCTGAGGGTGATGCAATCACGTGGTTCCTGCACGTGCGCGACCTGCACGGCGTATATTTTATGTCGCCGATTCGGGCCTGCGCCCTTTTGCGCGAAAAAGGAAGTGACAAAGCGGTAATATGGCGACCCGCGTTGCAGCTATGTGCGTACACCACGAATAGACCGGAGGCGCACCTTGCGGTACACCCCCGGGTTCGCCTTATTTGTAAGGCGCGCCTATTTGGGTGACAGCACCATCAGCATCTGGCGGCCTTCAAGGCGCGGGAACGCTTCAATCTTGGCGATTTCTGCTGTGTCATCCTGGACCCGCTTGAGCAAGTTCATGCCCAGTTCCTGATGCGCCATTTCGCGGCCACGAAAGCGCAGGGTGATCTTCACCTTGTCTCCGTGATCGATAAACTTGGTCACATTGCGCATCTTCACGTCATAATCATGCGTGTCGATGTTGGGCCGCATCTTGACCTCTTTGATGTCCTGCGTCTTCTGCGTCTTGCGCGCGGCATTGGCCTTCTTTTGCGCTTCGAAGCGATGCTTGCCGACATCGAGATATTTACACACAGGCGGATCAGCGTTGGGCGATACTTCGACCAGATTGAGGCCAAGCGCGGCCGCAGCCTCGATCGCTTCATTGGTGTACATGACCCCGACATTTTCGCCGGTTTCGTCAATTACCCGAACCTTGTCGGATAAGATCATATTGTCGTAGCGCGGACCGCTCTTGATAGGCGGGCTGTTGGTGCGCCGGGGTGGACGGGCTATGGGTTAGTCTCCTGAAATTGACTTGGTTGCTGGGGCGCTACTTAGGGATTCTTTGCCCGGAACGCTAGAGAGCGTGAAAGATTTACGCGAAGTGCGCTCATAAGGTTACGTTGCCTCGCGCCAGAGCGGGAAACGGACCAGCTTTCCGCCTGCCGCCAGCACCGCATCAATCCGGTTGGCGGGCTGTAATGCGCCGATGATTTCCGAGGAGCCAGCATCCATTCCGCCAGTGAACGCGCCGAAGGCGGGCAGGATCATCCTGCCCGATCCGGCATCATCACGGCTGACCACGGCGCAGGGGCGGCGGATATGGCGCTGGCGCACAGTGACGCTCAGCTTGGGGTGGTAATGGCCGGAAAATTCGGGCCGCGTCTCGCCCGCTCTGGCCTGGTGGCGCAGCACCATGCCGGCCACTTCCAGCTCATCGGTTATGGTCCCGCCCGTCAGTTTTGCTGCTTTAAGATCAGCATCGTGATTGCCGGTGATCCATACCCAGTCGGTGGCTCTGGTAAGCGCGGCCAGCATCCCGGCCGCGTGCGGCTCCAACCGTTTTGCGCCGCCGACATCGTGGAAATTATCACCCAGCGTGAACACCCGCCGTGCGCCGGTTTCGCGAATCGTCAGCGCCACCCGCTCCAGCGTATCGCGGCTGTCATAAGGCGGCAGCATTTGGCCGTGGCGGGCGTAAAAGCTGGCCTTTTCGAGATGCAGGTCGGCCACCATCAGCGCCCGTTCCGCTGGCCAATAGAGCGCGCGGGCACCCTTGGTATCGGCGGTCAGCAGAAATTCCTGATTGGCGAACGAAAGGGGAACCATGCTTGCCACTTGCCGCAGCGAACAAGGATTGGCAAGGTTTGCCGCCCCGCTTGATCTGCATCAAGGTAGCGCACGGCGAAAGCGGGCAGGGGGGTAAGAATATACGGATGCGGATTGCCCTGCACGCTGCTTTGGAAGAATAGAAGGCCCATGACTGAACCAACCGATTATACTGCGCAGGCGCGCAACTGGTTTGAAAGCCTGCGCAGCCGGATTTGCACAGCCTTTGAAGCGATCGAGCGTGAGGCAGGCAGCGATGCCGCCTTTACCTTCACTGCGTGGAGCCGCGAGGAAGATGGCAATGACGATCCCGGCGGCGGAGTGCAAGGCCTGATGAAGGGCAAGGTGTTCGAGAAAGTCGGCGTCAATGTATCGACTGTGCGCGGCAATTTCGCGCCCGAATTTGCGGCCACTATCAATGGCGCCAGCGCCGTGAACCCCGGCTTTTCGGCCACCGGCATCAGTCTGGTTGCGCATATGGCCAATCCGCATGTCCCTGCGGTGCATATGAACACGCGCTACCTGACCACTGGCAAGGCGTGGTTCGGAGGCGGGGCCGATCTCAACCCGCCGATTCCCTATTGCGAAGATACAGCGGATTTCCATGCCGCCTTTCGTGCTGCCTGCGCTGCGCATAACCCGACCTATTATGAACGTTTCAGCAAATGGGCGGAGGATTATTTTTACATTCCGCATCGCCAGTGCCACCGCGGAGTGGGCGGCATTTTCTTCGATCATCTCGAATGTCTCGATGATGCGTCATGGGATCGCAATTTCCAGTTCACCCGCGATGTGGGGGAAACCTTTCTCGATATTTTCCCGCGACTGGTGCGCCGCCGCATGGGGGCCGATTTTACCGATGCGGACAAGCAGCAGCAGCTCGAATGGCGCGGGCGCTATGCCGAATTCAATCTGGTCTATGACCGGGGCACGTTGTTCGGGCTAAAGACCGGCGGGAATATCGACGCAATTTTGATGAGCTTGCCGCCGGAAGCAGTGTGGAGCTGAGCTAGACTGTCACCTGACGTCCAAGTTCGATCACTCGGTTCGGGGGGATATTGAAGAAATCTGTCGGGCTGGCTGCATTAGTTTGCAGAAAGATAAACAGGTAATCCTGCCACAGCGGCATGCCTTCGTCGGCTGAGGCGCGCGGTACGGTGCGGCCCAAGAAATAGCTGACTGTCATGGGGTTGTTGGTCACAGCAATGCCGCTGTTGGCGCGACGGAGTACCTCGGGCACGTCGGGCTTGTCCATGAATCCATAGTTCAGCGTTACTTGAATGAAGTTGTTATCAATCGGTAGGATTTCGCATTGCTCATTCTCGCTAACATGCGGGCGACCGCGTGTCGTAATCGTAACGATCAGATTGTGCCGGTGGAGAATTTTATTGTGCTTCAGGTTATGCAACAGTGCGCCGGGAACCACATCGGGATTGGCGGTCAAAAACACTGCCGTTCCTTCGACGCGGACAGGAGGGCGCGCGCTGAGAATTCTGGCAAAATCAGCCATCGGAATGCTGTCGTCGTCCTCTTTGATACGGATGATTGCCGATCCCCGCCGCCAGGTGGCGATCAGCAGGCCGATAACGAGCGCTATCGACAAGGGCACCCATCCACCCTCCCAGACACGCAGGATGTTTGCACCGAAGAACACCAGATCGATCAGCAGGAACGGCGCTATGAACAAGACGGAAGCGGTAAGATTCCATCGCCACAGTTTATGAATGATGACAAAGGCCAAGCAGGTGGTCACAATCATGGTGCCGGTCACTGCAATACCATAGGCAGCGGCCATCGCAGCCGAGCTCCTGAAGCCTAGCACCATGATCAGCACCCCGAGAAGCACTGTGAGATTGATCGCGGGTAGATAGATTTGTCCTGAATGGTCGGCCGATGTCTGGGTGATCCTTAGTGGCGGCAACAGGCCAAGCTGGATGCCTTGCTGCGTAAGAGAAAAGGCCCCGGTTATTACCGCCTGACTGGCAATGATCGTCGCCAGCGTGGCGAGGATTACCAGCGGCACGCGCAAGCTTTCCGGAGCCATCAGGAAGAACCAGTCCTGATTTGCGAAGACCTTGCCTGATGCCGCCGCACTGTCCAGTGACCTGAGCGCAAAGGCGCCTTGTCCGTAGTAATTGAGCAGCAGCGCGGGAAAGACCAGAAAGAACCAGCCGATCTGAATCGGAGTGCGGCCAAAGTGGCCCATGTCTGCAGTCAGCGCTTCGGCCCCGGTCACGGTCAGGAACACAGCACCAAGCACGAATAGTCCCACCGTGCCTTCGTTCATCAGGAAATCGAACGCGCTTAGCGGCGAAAGTGCGGCCAGCATCCGCGGCTCGTCTGCTAAATGCATGATGCCAAGCCCTGCAATAGTCACAAACCAGACGATACAGACTGGCCCGAAAAGCTTTGAAACGCTAGCGGTTCCGCGCGCCTGAATAGCGAACAGGCCGATCAAAATCACCACTGAAATGGTGATGATTTCCCTCTGGGAGATGGTCGTACTCAGCGCCGGGATGGTCCGCAGTCCCTCGACTGCCGAGAGCACCGACAATGCAGGTGTAATCATGGCGTCGCCATAGAACAATGCCGCGCCCGCAGCGCCAAGCAATACAATCATTCCGCGCCGTCCGCCCGTTGCCCTGCCTGCGAGCGCCATTAGCGCAAGTACGCCACCTTCGCCCTGATTGTCCGCGCGCATCAGGAAGAGAACATATTTGGCGGTGACGATCAGGATCAGGGCCCATGTCGCAAGGCTCAACACCCCGATGATTTCGTCTGCCCGAATGCCATTGGGTTTGGTTTGTGCCAATGCTTCGCGAAACGCATAGAGTGGACTGGTGCCGATGTCGCCAAACACCACACCGATCGCACCAATCGTCAGCAGCAGCCGGGAGCCAGTTTCAAGCGGAGATGCGGAAATCGCTAAATCCTTGTGCAAGCGAATAGTCTCCTGGCCGCCGCGCAATGGTGCCCATGCGCCGTAGCGGGCTGATTATATTGGCCGGGCTGGCACGGATATCAAGATCGCGCGGGCTGCGGGGAGTTTGCTGTTCGCAGGGCCGTACTATGGTCGCTGCCAAAGGCGGTCTGCGCTCCCTCTGCCAAGATGATCGGCAATGGATCGCAGCGCAATGCAATCCTCTCGTCACGCATCACCTTTAGATACACTTCGAAAAACTAAGTTCCGACGGTTGTCCATGCGCTTGGCGTGGCTGCAAAGGTCAGGTGGCGGTGCTCATCTGGCCGCAAGTCAGGAATGGGCAGACTGCGTGATCGAGCGGTAAAAATCTGCGCTGCTCGCAAATGCCTCTTGTGCGATGCCGTGCTGCGCCGCACATTCAGTTCATTATGCTGCGCCAGTACGAACTGATTGAGCGGGTCAAATCCTACGATCCGGACGCCGACGAGGTGCTGCTCAACCGCGCCTATGTCTATACGGTGCAGAAGCACGGTACCCAAAAGCGCGCCAGCGGTGATCCCTACTTCAGCCATCCGGTCGAAGTGGCGGGCCTGATGACCGATCTCAAGCTCGATCAGGAAACTATCATGACTGCGCTGCTCCACGATACTGTGGAAGATACGCTGGCCACGATCGAGGATATCGAGCTCAATTTCGGCAGCGAAGTGGCACGGCTGGTCGATGGGGTGACCAAGCTCAGCAAGATCGAGGCCATGCCGGAGGATGAGCGCGCGGCGGAAAATTTGCGCAAGTTCCTGCTCGCCATGTCCGAAGATATCCGTGTGCTGCTGGTGAAGCTGGCGGACCGGCTGCATAATATGCGCACACTGCATTTCATCCGTTCGCCTGAAAAGCGCCAGCGGATCGCGCGCGAGACGATCGATATTTACGCGCCGCTGGCAGAGCGAGTGGGCATGTATGAATATATGCGCGAAATGCAGCTACTGGCATTTGAACAGGTTGAACCGGTTGCGTATCAGACCATCACCGGACGGCTGGAACAAATCCGCGAGCAGGGCGGCGGGCAGGTAGATGAAATTGCCCTGTCGATCAAGCAGGCGCTGGCCGAAGCCGGGCTGAAGGTTGAAGTGCAGGGGCGCGAAAAGCACCCATATTCGATCTGGAAAAAGATGGCCGAGCGCCACGTCAGTTTTGAACAAGTGACCGACATCATGGCGTTCCGCGTGCTGACCGATAATGACGCTGATTGCTACCGCGCGCTGGGCGTGCTGCACACCACTTGGCAATCGATTCCCGGACGCTTCAAGGATTATATCTCCACCCCCAAGAACAATGGCTATCGCAGCCTGCATACATCGCTGATCTATGAAAATTCGATGCGGGTGGAGGTGCAGATCCGCACCCGCGACATGCACCGGACCAATGAATTCGGGCTAGCTGCGCATTGGGCCTACAAGCAGGGCGACCGGCCCGACGGCGCGGTTGGCTGGCTGCGCGATTTGATCGAGATTGTCGATGCCAGCCATGATGCTGAAGAATTGCTCGAGCATACCCGTCTGGCGATTTATCAGGACCGTATCTTTGCCTTCACCCCCAAGGGCGCGCTGCACCAATTGCCCAAGGGATCGACCCCGGTTGATTTTGCCTTTGCGGTGCATACCGATCTGGGCGGGCAAACGGTTGGCGCGAAGATCAACGGGCGGCACATGCCGCTGCGCACACCGCTGGATAATGGCGATGTGGTGGAGATCATCAAAGGCAAGCGGGCAGAGCCGCAATTGTCATGGCTGGGGTTCGTCGTCACGGGCAAGGCACGCGCAGCAATCCGGCGTTCGGTGCGGCTCAAGGAACGCGAGGAAGTGACCCAGATCGGCCGCATGTTGTTTGACGAGATCAGCGCACGCCTGCCCGCCAAGATCGGCAAGAAGGCCATTCGCGAAGCATTCAAGCGGCTTGAACTCGAAGATGAAGAAGCACTGATGTATGCGGTCGGCGCGGCCAAGCTGGATGACCGTGAAGTGATGGAAGCGCTGGTTCCCGGCAGCACGGCCGAATTGCCCGAAGAAGCTGACTGGCCACGGCAGGAACGCGCTATTTCGATCCGCGGGCTGACGCCGGGCGTCGGTTTCAAGCTGGCGGATTGCTGCCACCCCGTGCCCGGCGACCGGATCGTGGGCCTGCGCAAAGCGGGCGAAGGGGTGGAAGTGCACACTATCTCCTGCCTCACACTAGCCAGCGGGATCGATGCCGACTGGCTAGATCTGTCATGGGGCAAGCGCTCGCAAGGCGCGCCGGGCCGATTGCGGATCACACTCTATGATCGTCCTGGAACGCTGGCTGAAATGGCTGGTATATTCGCTCAGAACAACGCCAATGTGATGACGCTGGAGCAGACCCAGCGCGAATCGCCGTTCCACACGTATGAAGTCGATCTGGAAGTGATCGATCTGGCGCACCTGACCCGGATCACCAGCGCGCTACGTGCATCTGATGCGGTGGCCGAAGCAGATCGGATTTGACATGAGTGGCGGTGCGATCACCGGAATTGATCATGTGCAGATGGCCATGCCGCCCGGTACAGAGGATCAGGCACGCAGCTTCTATAGCGGCATTCTGGGACTGACAGAATTGCCCAAACCCGCCGATCTGGCGGCGCGCGGCGGTTGCTGGTTCGCAAGCGGTGCAGCGCAGGTCCACCTTGGGGTGGAACAGGATTTCACCCCTGCGCGCAAAGCGCATCCTGCGCTGCTGGTTGATGATCTGGCGGCGTTGGTTGCGCGTCTTGCCCGGCACGGCATCACCGCAGTTCCGGGCACCCGGCTGGCAGGTTATGAGAGGTGCGATATTGCCGATCCCTTCGGCAACCGGATCGAACTGATGCAGCGGCTTTAGCTGCAGCGACCCCTCCGGCGGCGAACCCGGACCATGACGCCTGGCAGAAATATCAAAATCGCGCGGCCGGGGCGACGCCGGATGGCGTGCGTCCGAAGCGGACGGAAGCAGCAAGTGCGAATGCGGGGCAGCGCTGTCCGCTCGCTGCCTCGCCGGTCCTTGGGTCCGTGATCGGCGGAACGGCGGGCCAGGATTCGCAAAAGCGCCGCGCCATTCCTGCGGCTGATCCGCCGCACCACCAGCAGGCTGGGTCCTTGCCCGAGAGCCTGCCAGCATGATGGGCAGGTTGGGGCAGGGCAACAGGCCTGCGCATCCGATCTACGCCTTCGGGCGATTTGCCGAGCTCGGCGGCACAAGGGTTTAGCCGCTTTACTGGACGCACCGCACCGGCCGCGTCACCCCCGTTACAGGGGTAAAGGAGCCGCGCCTCCGGCGACGCGCTCCCGATTGGCTGGGGCGTATAACCTATTCGGTTATAATGTCAAGTAAAATTTACCATAAATGAGTGTGAATCGCTGCTACTTTGCCCGCCGAATCGGCACCGGGATATTGCAAATATCTGCGCCGCCTGCAGGCGCGATATAGAATTTGTCCCGGCGATTGGCGCGCGCATCAGCATATTTTGCGAAGCTGGCGCTGGCGGTCGATAAATATTCAAATTTTGGCTGCTGCGCAGGCGGCAGGTCGCTTGCTATCCGCACACTCTGGATCAGGGTGCGCTTGCCGGTCTCGTCAGCGGCATAAAAGCCCAGCTCGCCCTTTCCGCGCGGCAGACTGGAGAGGTTTTCCATTCCCTCGATCACCCGGCCCACCAGTGCGATATTGCGGTCGAGTTGGCGCGGCGGCGTACCGATCACCGTGTATAGCTCTGCGCCTGATCCGGTGTCGGGTGAGTAATTGCGGCCCACCCCGACCATGCCATAACAGTGGACTGGCCAATAACTGGTGCGTATATTACTGGCGACCGGCCACCCGCCGATGAAGCCTACTTTTAGCGCGTAAGAGTCGCGGGGATTCTCGCTGCCGCCCGGTTTGCCGCCAGTTTCTGCTGTGGCCGGTTGTTGCAGCTGCTCGTGCAACTGCTTGTTCCACAAATCCTTCAGCCTGACGGGCAAGGGTGCAGCATAGTCTGCCTCCCCCATAATCTTGAGCCCTTGCGGGAGCGGCTTGGTCTTGCCAGTCGCTTCAGGGTTGTCATAATTCACATCGCCCCATTGGACGACGTAATTGTCCTGGGCCCGATTGACGCTGATATTATCGTACCAATGCGCGCGGGCAAAGGTGCGGATATTGTCCACCCAGCCTTGGCTGAACGGCGGCGGCATCAGCTGGATCACCACTTGCCGCGAATTGCCCGCAGCATCGGGGGCCAGCGTCATCACTAGCAGGGAGTTAGGCGCAATTGTCTTCCAGTCAGACTGTGGCGCGGCCTCGGCAACTTGGTTGGGCGATGGAGCGTCTACAGGGGCGGTTTGGGCAAAGGCAGGTACGCAAAATGCCAGCACAGCGGCGGCAAGCAGGGCTGGTCTGGTCATGGCGCGCATCATGCCAGCACTTGCCCATGTGGAAAAGCCCCAATGCGCAGGGACACTGAGCTACCCGATGATATCACCCCAGCCGCTTGCCAAGGCATTGCGCAAAAGCTAGGGCGCGCGTCTTGCCTCGGGCTACGGCCCTGCCGGCATGCGGAGCGGTGGCCGAGTGGTCGAAGGCGCACGCCTGGAAAGTGTGTATAGGTCAAAAGCCTATCGTGGGTTCGAATCCCACCCGCTCCGCCAGCGACCCCCAGCACCAGTCTCTGATATCAGGGGCCCCGCGCAAAGTCGCGGTTCAGGCTGGCTTGCGCGCACCAATCCGTCATCGCGGCAGCTTTCTCGAGCAGT